>JBEKZI010000033.1:0-21038 GCA_049510055.1 Phycisphaerae bacterium
GCCGAGGCGCACATGGTCGTGCCCACGTTGCTCGTCAGTTTCAAGCTGGGCTCGACCACCGGCATCCGCGGCGCGATGGTCCGCGACGAGCGCGTCGGCGTCCGGGCCGTGATCGGCCAGGCGGCCACGACGATTCCCCTGACGGTCAAGGTCGATTGGCCCGACCTGGGACAGTCGCAGCAGTTCCACTACGAGATCATGCGGCATCGTATGTTCACGCCGATGCTGGCCGCCATGGCCGCGGAGGAATCCGTCAGCGGGTGGCGGGACCTGCCCAAACTGCACACCGTCCGCCACCGCGTGGACATCGACTTCGGTGAGCTGGGCCGCTACCACGTCGTCAATGTCGACAGCGGCGGCGGCACGGACCTGGCGATCACGGATTTGGTGCGCCCCCTGGTGATTCTGCTGAACAATCCCCTGGCGCCGCCGGCGGCCGTCAAGGCCATCGACGTCCAGATCACCGTAGAGCCCGTCGACCACAGCGCCGAGATTCTGGACCTCCGGCTGGACGGCCGCCTGTACCGCCCCGGCGAACAGGTCACCGGCCGGGTCACGATTAAACCCTTCCGCAAGCCGCGGCAGACGATCGCCGTTCGCCTGGACCTGCCGGCGGACCTGCCCGACGGCACGTACACCCTGACAACCTGCGATGCCGCCTCCGCCATGCAACACATGATGCACGAAATGCCGCAGCGATTCGATCCCCGAACGGTCGAAGAGCTGTTCCAGACCGTCCAACGCCTCGGCGAATACCCCGCCGACAGCTGACCGACCTGCCGGAAAGCCGCAAGGACATCCTGTCCCAGGCCGTCCTCGGCAGTGACGCCAAAACCTTCACCCAATCCCTGGTCATTCCCCTTCCTTGCGACTACGTGCTGGTCGGCGAGGCGACGGCGACGTTGGAGGTCCAGCGCGAACTGAAGCAGACCCCCATGCGCCAGGAAACACAGGACACAAAGGAATCCCGATGAAGCCCCGGACAATCCTCATCGTGCTTGCCCTCAGCGGCTCGGCCTTGGCTGTGGCCCCGGCCAGTTGGAACCACGCCAGCGAGGCCGATTTCTCGCCGGGAAAATTCAAGGATACCGCCGTCAGCTCGCTGGGCCAGATCAGCCTGTCACGGCAGATCTCCCTGCTGATGCCTTCGGGCCAGGCCCCCTCGGCCGTCTCGGCCCTGGCGGCGCACGATGGGGCCGTCTACGTCGCCTCCGGCGTCCGGCCGGTGATCGATAAGATCGAAGGCCGCCAGAGCAAACCGTTCGCCAAGCTTCCCGCAGCGATGGTGACGAGCCTGACGTGGACCGGCAAGGAACTCCTGGCCGGCGCGGGCGGCCAGGGCGCCGGGCTATACGCCATCGACGCCGCCGGCAAGGCCACCCTGCGATGGCAAGACCCGGCGGTCAAGTACGTCTGGGCGATCCTGCGGGGGCCCAAAGACACCCTCTACGTCGCCACTGGCCCCAACGCCGCCGTCTATACCGTCCGGACCGATGGCGGATCCGCGCTGCTCTACCAGGCCGATAAGAAATTGGCCAAGAACATCCTGTGCCTGGCGCAAGGCAAAGACGGCCTGCTCTATGCCGGCACCGACGAAAACGGCCTGGTCGTCGAGATCAATCCGCTGACCAAGGCCAGCCGCGTCGTTCTAAACGCCGCGGAGAAGGAAATCTCCTGCCTCCTGGCCGGCCCGGAGGCGGGCGAATTGTTTGCCGCCACGTCCGAGGCTGGAAAGGCCTCCAATCACGAGGCCTCCCACAATCAAGTCGGCGGGCCGGTCGTACCCGCCGGACTCCTGACGGCCTCCCAACCCGAAGGCGACCAAGGCGAAGAAGAAGGCAACGATGAAGGCGACCAGGAGGAGTCCGACGCGGAGGAGAGCACCGCGGCCGCACCGGACGAGGCCAAGATGAAAGAAGGCCCCCTCGGCGGCAAGTTCGTCAATCTCAGTCCCGCCGCGGCCGGCCCGGCCGGCGGATCCGGCAATGCCGTTTACCACGTTCTGGCCAGCGGCCTGGTGCAGACGATCTTCCGCAAGCCGGTCACCATCCTGGCCATGATCGACGTGAACGGGAGGCTCATCCTCGGCACGGGCAATGGCGGCGTCGTGTACAGCTTGCTCCCCGACAGCGAGGAGGTCACCCAACTGGCCCACGTCGACGCCAAGCAGATCACCGCGCTGGCGACCGACGCGGAGGGGCGCATCCTCCTGGGCACCTCCAACAAAGGCTCGGTCGCCGCCTTGGGGCCGGCCATCGCCTTCGAGGGCACGTACACCTCCAAGGCGCTGGACGCCCAGCAGATCGCCCAATGGGGCACCGCGAAAATCCGCGTCAGCGGGCTGGGCAAAGTCACCTTCGCCACCCGCAGCGGCAACCTGGCCGAGGTGGATGACAAGACTTGGAGCGTCTGGTCGGATGAAAAGACCGTCGGCGAGGGGCTCATCCCCATCACCAGCCCCGCCGCAAGGTTCCTCCAGTACCGCCTGACGCTGAAGGCCGCCGGCAAGGTCGGCGAGCCGACGGTCCAGCAGGTGGAGATCATCTACCAGGTGGGCAACCTGCCGCCGGTGGTGTCGTCGATCCTGGTCAAACCCAGTGCCACGCCGCGGGAAGGCGGCGGCCCGCAGGAGCAGCCAGGCCCCCTGGCCTATCGGCTGATCCGCTTTAACGCCTCCGACGTCAACAACGACAAGATGATTTTCACCGTTGCCATCCGGCCGTTCGGCGCCAAGGAATGGGTGAAGCTGGCCGATAAGCTGGAGCAGCCCAATTACGTCTGGGACACGCGAACGGTCGGCGACGGCGTTTACGAACTCAAGGTGACCGCCAGCGATTCGCCGTCGAACCCGCCGGCTTCGGCGCTGGAAGGATGGAAAATTTCCCCGCCGCTGGTCGTGGACAACACCGCTCCGGTGGTGGTCGCCCTGGCGGCCAAGATCGAGGACGGCAAGGTGTCCGTCAACGGTACGGCCGTCGACGCCGGCAGCCGCATCGCCACGATTCACTATGCCACCGACAGCCAGCAAGACTGGGTCGCCGTGCTGCCCGCCGGCGGGATGGCCGATTCCGGCCGGGAGGACTTCGCCTTCCGGGTGGAGGATCTGAAACCCGGCCCGCATCGCATCGCCGTGAAGGTCACGGACATCTTCGGCAACGCCGGATACGGCACGCTGAACGTGACCACGGGCTCCAAATCGCCGACGACCGCCGCCGCGACCGCCCCGGGGAGCGAATGACCCGCAGGGGTCAGTCCCCTCTCCCCAGCTCCAGGTACGTCGCAGGATCCGGCCGCAGACCCAGGGCGCCGAGGAACCCCGCCGGAAAACCGTCCATTTCCTCGCGCTCCACGTAGATCTCCGCATGGCCACCCAGGTTCGTGGGCAGGTCCTTCAGGCCCAGCACGCTCCCGCGAACCGTGCCCTCCGCCGTTCCCGCGAACGTCAATTGGTCCGCCGCGATCAAGCCGTTGACGACGCCGAAATTGCCCAAAAACGTCAGGCCGAATCCTGGGGCGGCGATGAACGTGCCTATCAGCGTCTTGACTGGGGCAAACGGAGGGGTGTCCGGCAGCATCTCCACACCGTTGGCCTTCACGCCGCCGGCAAAGATAAGCTGGCAGTCGCCAAGGGGCCGGTCGGACGGCTGCGTCACGATCAGGCCGTTGACGGTGGTCTGGCCGCAGAAGCGGACGACGTTCGGCGCCTCCACGTAGATCACGCCGTTAAGGACCACGTCATTGCGAAAGGTCGGATTGGTATGGGCTGCGATGCGAATGTTGGCGTAGCTGGGGTCGGCGGGATTGCCGCTGTTGAGCACATTTGTCGCCAGGGCCGCGATAGGCGCGACATCCACCTGTGGAAAGTCCGGCGCGCCGACGCCCACGTGAACGTGCCGGCCGATCGCGTTGGAATCCGCCGAACCCGCCACGGTCGGGGAACCGGTCATGGCGACCGTGGCGCCGTCGCCGGAGGCGTACAGGTCGCCGCTGACCGCCGCATTGCTATCGAGCACGATGGCGTCGGGGTGCGTCCCCGTCGCCGACAAGATGCTGGCGTCCGCGGGGCAATCCTCGCCGAGGAGCTTGGCGTCGCCGGAGATGTTAATCTGCCCCCGGGAAACCAAGCCGTAATTCAAGATCGCCAACTGCCGAGGCACCAGCGTCAGATGAATTCGCACGCGATGGACGGCGCCGCCCGAGCGGCCTTTGACCGTCAGGCTGACCGTGCGGGCGTCCACCCAGGCCAGTGTGCCCGCAAACCGTCCCTTGGGAGCGGATATCTCCGGCACGACGACGTTGGCGCCGGCCACGCTCACCGTCCGCCCGGCCCCCTCGGCCGTGCCGTTCAGTTGGCCGCCTAGCGCTGAGGCCAGGGCGCCGGGAAGATCGCCGGAGGCGATGCTGCCGTCCAGGCGAACGTCCTGGAGGGCATGCAGGAGAAACTCCAGGCCGCCTTCGGCCGCCATCCGGGCCTGCACGGCGTTTTCATAGTTCCGGCTGCTTTGCAGCGAGAGGTTGATGGCCGCGGCGCTAATAGCCGTCAGGGTCACAAAAACGGCCAGGAAGATCATCACCAGCACATAGGCGAATGCCTTGTGGCCGCCAGCAACAGGGTACCGAGCAATCTTCATAATAGGGGATCTCCTGGGGATTTATCGGACACTGCGGGGGGCGTGTTAACTACTGCCAAAGGACCAAAAACGGGGCTAAGCCTCAGCCAAAACCTCAGCCAGAACGGTGTCTGCGACAAATAGGGCGCTGCGGCGCAAGCGGAGATGGGAGCCGGTTACGACCAAGGCCCCAAGCTGGGCGTATCGGGAAATCGCCCGCGGGAAAGCATCGGCCACGTCCAGGCCGTACCTGACGGCAAAGGCTTTTCGATCAATACCTTCCGTCAGGCGCAGGCCAAGCATGACCGCCTCCGCCATGGCCGCCCTGCCTGTGAGGTGCTCGCTGGTCGATGGTGGCGGAAGGCCGGCCTCAATCGCCTGAAGGTAGGCCGCCAAATCGGGGCAGTTGGTCCGTCGCTCGCCGGCGATGTAGCCGGTTGCCGCCGGGCCGATGCCGACATAAGGCTCGTTTTCCCAATAAGTTATGTTATGACGGCATCGCCGACCGCTCCGAGCGAAGTTGGATATCTCGTAGTGTTCCATCCCCGTCGCCTCGGCCGCGTCGATGGCGGCGTAGTAACAATCCTTTTGCAACTGCTCATCGACCTGGCGGATCTCCCCTGCCTTCAGCCGCCGCCCCAATGGCGTGTCCGGCTCGAAGCTCAGCGCATAGCAGCTCAGGTGCTCCACGCCCAGCTCCACCGCCCGTCGCAACGACTCCAGCCAGCTAGACAGCGACTGGCCGGGGATGCCGTAGATCAGGTCCACCGACAGATGGTCCAGGCCGGCGGACCGCAGCATCGCGATGGCCTGGTCGGCCTGGTGAGGCGTGTGAATCCTCCCCAGCAAGGCCAGTTCCTCTGTCTGGAAGGATTGCACGCCCAGCGAGATGCGGTTGACCCCCGCCTGGGCCATGGCCGCGGCCACCGCCGGATCGACGGTCCCGGGGTTGGCCTCGACGGTGAATTCCGTCCGCGCGTCGGCGTGCCGGCTCAACGGCAACAGCAGCCGCCGCAGCGGTTCGGCCCCGATCGACGTGGGCGTGCCGCCGCCGACAAAAATGCTCGCCAACGGTTCTTTCAGGAACTCTTTTTGGGTCCGCAATTCCGCCGCCAGCGCGTCCACGCACCGCGTGGCGAGGTCCGGCTGGACCGGAATGGAATAAAAGTCGCAGTACCCGCACTTGGCCAGGCAGAAAGGCACGTGGACGTACAAGGCGCCGGCCCTGCTTTCCGGGGCGGAAGGCGATTCTTTTTGCTTGCAGGCATGAGGATGTGCCATAGAATAGGTATCTTAACAATCGCGGCGGGTGCCAGCGAATGGTCCGGTAAAGTTATTGAGGGGGGCGACTCTATGGATGCAAAGCTGATCATGTTTAGGAAGGATGGGAAGCGGAAGGAATTCTCCCTCGGCGATGGTCCTTTCATTATCGGCCGGGGTGAGAACTGCGAGTTGCGGATTCCCTTCGTGAGCGTATCCCGTCACCACTGTCAGCTGGCCGTCCAGGACGGCGAGGTTTCCGTCAAGGACCTGGGTTCCTCCAATGGCACCTTCGTCAACAACAAAAAGATCGCCGAGGAACAGGCGATGAAGGCGGGGGACAGAATCATCGTTGGGCCGGTGATCTTTACCCTTCAGATCGACGGCGAACCGGAAGAAATCAGGCCGCCCAAGCTCAGGCGCAAGGCCACCCAGCCGGCCGGTATGGCCGCGGCCGCCGCAGAAACCGGCGCGCCCGTGTCCGGAGAAGAATCCGACCCCATCGCCGCCCTGGAAGATCTAGTAGCCGAGGCGCTGAAAGACGAGGAAGAAGAAGAGGACGACGAGGAGGAAGACGAAAAGAAATAAGTTCCCCTCTCTTAGAAAATTTCTTGGATCCGTGTCATGCTTCTGCTTGCAGAAGCTTTTTTTTCGCGCTCCCCTCCCCTGTACGGGGCGTCGCCCTATCGATTCTGGGCGGCCAGGAAGTCCTGAAGCATGGTCGCGGCGGCGACGGCGTCCTGGCGGGCCTTTTTCTTCTTCCGCGTCAGCATGCCCGCCAAGGCCTGGTCGGCCGCGAAACTGCTCAACCGCTCGTCGAACATTCGAACGGTCCAGCCGGCCTGGGCGATTTGGTCCGCCAACTGCCGGGCCAGGGCGGCTTGGGGGCCTTCAGTGCCGTCCATGTTGAGGGGCAGTCCGACGACTACGCCTGCCACGCTGTACTGGCGTGCGAGCTCGCCGATCCGCCGGATGGCTTGCTCGGCCGGCTGGGCGGCCAGGACCTCCAGTGGCGAGGCGATGCCGCTTGCGGTGTCGCCGACGGCCACGCCGAGGCGCTTCGTCCCGTGATCTATGCCCAGCCAAGAAGACATATTTGAATTGCGATTCGCGATCCTAGATGTATTTTTTCCCGTACTTCTGCCGGATCAGTTCCACCATTTCCTTGAGCCGCTGAGACTCGCCCTTGTTGCACACCAGCGTGGCGTCGGGGGAGTGCACGATGATGCAGTCGTCGATGCCCAGGATGGCCAGCAGGTGGTCGTCCTCCGTGACCACGATGTTGCGGAATCCGTCGAGGATGGCCGTGTTCTTGGCCACGACGGCGTTGCCGCCTTCGTCCAGGTCCACGATGTTCTCGATGGCCGGCCAGTAGCCCACGTCCAGCCAATCGCACTTCAGTTCCACCATCAGCACCTTGGGGGCCTTCTCCATCACCGCGAAGTCGATGCTGATCTTCTCCAGTTGCGGATAGATGTCGCGGAGCAGCGGGCCGTAGTCCTTGCCCTCGGCGGCCACGGCCAGGATGGGGGCCAACTTCTCCATCGAGCCGGGCAGGTAGCGGGTCAGGGCGTCGCGGATGGCCGAGACTTTCCAGACGAACATGCCGCTGTTCCAGTAATGCTCGCCGCTCTCGACGTAGCGGCGGGCGGTGTGGCGGTCGGGCTTTTCCTTGAAGCCCACCACCTGTCGGACGCCGTCGGCGACGGTCTGGCTACAATGGATGTAGCCCAACCCCGTGTGCGGCCAGGTGGGACGGATGCCGAAGGTCACCAGGGCGTCGGCGTGCTGCTCAGCCGTCTCGCAGGCCGTCCGCACGGCTTGGATGAACACGGAGGTGGGCCGGATGATGTGATCGGCGGTGAAGATGGCCATCGTCGCGTCGGCGTCGCGGGCGGCCAGAAGCTGGGCGGCCAGGGCGACGGCGTTGGCCGTGTCGCGGCCCTCCGGCTCGCCGACGATGTTCGCCTGCGGAAGCTGCGGCAGCTCGGCGGCAATCTGGTCGGCGTACTCGGCGTTGGTGACGATCAGGATGTTCTTGTGCTCGAACAGCCCGGTCAGTCGCTCGACGGCCAGGTCCAGCAGGCTCCGGCCCCCGATCAGCGGCAGGAGCTGCTTGGGGCGGTTCCATCGGCTCAGCGGCCACAGCCGCGTGCCGGACCCTCCGGCCATGATGACGGCATAACGCATAACGGTTCTCCTGGTTGGCTGCTCCCCGCGCAACCTCTTGGAATTCCTGCTTCACGCTCGACAGCCTTGTACCGCGGCGCCGGAGGCTTTTCCAGCCTCCGCCCTGCCGGAATCATCGGCACACCAGACGGTCGCCCGCCTGTTTTTCTAGCGGGGCCGCTTCGTCACGGCGTGGTTCAGGCGGCTGGCCAGGAACTGTCCGGTGTACGAACCGGCCACCGCGACGACGTCTTCCGGCGTGCCCTCGGCCACGATCGCCCCGCCGGCGTCGCCCCCGCCGGGGCCAAGGTCGATCACCCAGTCGGCGCACTTGATCACGTCCAGGTTGTGCTCGATGACCACCACCGTGTTGCCCAGGTCGGCCAGGCGGTTCAAGACGTTCAGTAGGTTGTGGATGTCGGCGAAGTGCAGGCCCGTGGTGGGCTCGTCCAGAACGTACAACGTCTGGCCGGTGGCCGTCTTGCCCAGCTCCGTGGCCAGCTTGACGCGCTGCGCCTCGCCGCCCGACAGCGTCGTGGAGCTCTGGCCCAGCTCCACGTATCCCAGCCCCACGTCGGACAGGGCCTTGATGAGCTGGCGGATGCGGGGGAAGTTTTCGAAGAACGCCAGCGCCTCCTCCACGCGCATGGCCAGGACGTCGGCGATGTTTTTCCCGCGGTAGCGCACTTCCAGCGTTTCGCGGTTGTAGCGCGTGCCCTTGCACTCCTGGCAGGTGACGTAGATGTCCGGCAGGAAGTGCATCTCGATGCGCTTGGTGCCTTGGCCCTGGCAGGCCTCGCACCGCCCGCCGCGGACGTTGAAGCTGAACCGCCCGGTCTTGTAGCCGCGAATTTTGGCCTCGCGCGTCTTGGCGAAGACCTGGCGGATGAAGTCGAACACGCCCGTGTACGTGGCCGGGTTCGACCGCGGCGTGCGGCCGATGGGCGACTGGTCGATCTCGATGACCTTGTCGATCTTGCCCACGCCGAGAATCTTGTCGTACTCGCCAGGCTTCTCGCGCGAACCGGAAATCCGCCGCCGCAGCACCCGCAACAGCGTGAGGTTCACCAGCGTGCTCTTGCCGCTGCCGCTGACGCCCGTGACGCAGACAATGCCGCCCAGCGGAAATCGGACGTTGATGCTCTTGAGGTTGTTCTCGCGGCAGCCGCGGACCTCCACCGCCCGATCGGGGCTCACAAGCCGGCGGCGCGAGGGCGTTTCGATGCGCAGGTCGCCGACGAGGTACTTGCCCGTCAGCGACTCGTTGGCTCCGCAGATGTCGGCGATCCGGCCCTCGGCCACAATTCGCCCGCCGTGCCGGCCGGCGCCGGGGCCCAAGTCAAGAATCCAGTCGGCGCTGCGGATGGTCTCCTCGTCGTGCTCGACCACCAGAACCGTGTTGCCCATGTCCCGCAGGTGCTTCAGCGTGCCGATCAGCCGCTGATTGTCCCGCTGGTGCAGGCCGATGGTGGGCTCGTCCAGCACGTAGCAGACGCCCACCAGGCCGCTGCCGACCTGCGTGGCCAGGCGGATGCGCTGCCCCTCGCCACCGGAGAGGCTCCCGGCCGTGCGGTCCAGCGTGATGTAATCCAGTCCCACGTCGGTGAGGAACTTGAGGCGGTGGCGAATCTCCCGGACGATCGGCTCGGAAATCTGCGTCCGCTCGGCGTCCAGTCGCAGGGAATCCAGGAACCCCAGGGCCTCGCCGATGCTCATCCGCGTCACCTGGTGGATGTTGCGCTCCCCCACCACCACCGCCAGCGACGCGGCCTTCAGCCGCGCGCCCTTGCAGGTCCGGCACGGCTGCTCGCTAAGGTAGCCGTGCAGCCGGGCCTTGACGAATTCGCTGTCGGTCTTCTCCCATCGCCGCATCAGGTTGGGGACCACGCCCTCCCAGCCGCTGGCCTCGTCACCGTTCAGCAGCGCCTGGCGAATCTTGGGGTCGATCTGGGCATAGGGCGTCTCGGACGACAGGCTGTACATCCGGCAGAACTGGCGGATGAGGCGGTTGTAGAGGATGTTCATCCGCTTGCCGCCGTGGCGCCAGGCGTCGATGGCCCCGGCCGACAGCGACAGCGAGGGGTCGGGCACGATCAGGTCCGGGTCGAACTCCAGGATCGTCCCCAGGCCGTCGCAACTGTCGCAGGCGCCGTAAGGGGAATTGAAGCTGAACATCCGCGGCGACAGCTCCGGCAGATTGGCCTGGGGGTGCCGCGGGCAGGCGTAGGTGGCGCTGAAGACCCAGTCCCGCCACGTGTCGTAGCGATTGGCTGACTCCGGCGCCGTGGGCGTCACGTCGCCGCCCGGCTGAGGCTCGTAGGTGATGGTCACCAGGCCGCCCGACAACTTCAGCGCCGTCTCGATGCTGTCGGTCAGGCGGATGCGGGCGGTGTCCCGCAGGATCAGCCGGTCCACCACGACCTCGACGGTGTGCTTGCGGTTCTTGTCCAGTTCCGGGGCGGCCTTCAGGTCGTACACCTTGCCGTCGATGCGCACGCGGACGAACCCCTCGCGCTGCACGGCCCGGAGGGGCTCCGCGTGCTGGCCCTTCTGCCCGCGGATGATCGGCGCCAGGACCATGAACCGCGTGCCCTCCGGCAGCGTGAAGAGGGCGTCGACCATCTGGCTGACGGTCTGCGACGTGATCGGCTGGCCGCAGATCCAGCAGTGCGGCGTGCCCACGCGGGCGAAGAGCAAGCGGAGGTAATCGTAAATCTCCGTCGTCGTCGCCACGGTGGACCGGGGGTTGTGGGCGGCCGGTCTCTGCTCGATGGCCACCGTGGGCGGCAGGCCCTCGATGTGCTCCACGTCCGGCTTGGAAAGCTGCTCCAGGAACTGGCGGGCGTAGGCCGAGAGGCTCTCGACGTACTTCCGCTGCCCCTCGGCGTACACCGTGTCGAAGGCCAGGGAGCTTTTTCCCGAACCGCTCAGGCCGGTCACGACCACCAGCTTGTCGCGGGGGATGCGCACGTTGATGTTCTGGAGGTTGTGCTCCTTGGCCCCCAGGATGACGATGGCTTTGGACTCCTGCCCGGCCGCGGGACTTTGCGAAGAGGGGCCTGCCTCGGCGGCGGAGCGCGGCCCCGCCGCGGACGTTTCAGGGACCGCCGGGGCGTTCTTGCCCGGCCGGCGGTTCGCCCCGGCACCGGAGGATGGATTCATCGTCGTGGCCATAAGTCAAACCGGTTATTGTACCATCCTCCATCCCATTAGCAAAAGGTACACGGGCAAGACCCGCCCCATTTAATGTCCGTCACAACGATTTTGGTAAAAACCGTTGCTTTTACGGCTATTCCTGATAATATTGGCATTGCTTGGAAGGGAGCTCCGCAGGAGGAGTTGTTTGTTTTCAAAGGTTTCGTCCCTTGGGCTTTTTTTGCCAACCTCTTAGGAGGAGGAACGATGTTTAATCTGAGGACGCTGGTTGGCTTTTGGCGACGTTCTCGGTGGGTACTGCTTATCGGGTTGAGTCTGCTGGTACTCTGCGATGCCGATTCGGCGGTGGCTGCACTTGCCTTCCCGGGCGCTGAGGGGTACGGAGCCAACGCCTCCGGCGGGCGCGGCGGGGTCGTGTATCACGTCACCAGCCTGGCCGATACCAATACCACGGGCACGTTGCGCTATGGGCTTTCCCACGGCACCGGCGGTACGACCATCATCTTTGACGTCTCCGGCACGATCGAGCTGACTAAAAGTTTGCAGGTCAACAGACCCAATATCACCATCGCAGGCCAGACCGCCCCGGGACAAGGCATCTGCCTGAAGAATTACCCCTTCGAGATCAACGCCAATAACGTGATCGTCCGCGACATCCGCAGCCGCCTGGGGACCGACGCCAACCAGCAGGAAGACAGCATGACTCTGGTGGGCGGCGACAACATCATTGTCGACCACTGCTCGGCCTCCTGGAGCGTGGACGAGGTGTTCTCCGTCAAGCAGGGCGCCACGGTTTCGCACGCCACCGTGCAGAATTGCCTGATGACCGAGGCCCTCAACAACTCCATTCACGACAAGGGCCCCCACAGCTACGGTTCGCTGATCAGGCCCGGCATAAACTGCTGGTTAAGCTGGTATGGCAACCTCTATGCCGACAACGTGAGTCGCAATCCCCGGCCTGGCTATAACTCCGCCGAGACCGTGATTTTCGACTTCCGCAACAACGTCGTCTACAACTGGTCCGACCAGGCCGGTTACACCGAGGCTGACGGCAGTGGAATGCTCAATATGAACTACGTCGGCAATTACGCGATCGTCGGGCCCAGCGGGAACAAGGCCTATATCTTCAATGGTAAAAGCGTCTCTGCCTTGCAGATTTACCAGTCCGGCAACAAGATGGACTCCAATAAGAACGGCGTCGCGGACGGAATCGACAGCGGCTGGGGCATGTTCACGGGCGTCCTGGACAGCTCGAAGATGACCAGTGAATTCGCCATGGACCCCAATTACCCCTCCGTCACCCCCGTCACCGCCGATCAAGCCCTTGCGAATCTCTTGAACAGCGGAGGGGCCTTTGCCTGGAACCGCGACACGGCGGACGCCAACATTATCGCCCAAGTGGCCAGCTACGGTACGGCCGGGGCCATCTACGACACCGTGACCCAAGCCGGCGGCTATCCGTCGCTTTTACAGCTTAGCCGCGATCCCAACTACGACAGCGACGGCGACGGCATGCCCGACACCTGGGAGCTCGCCCACGGACTGAATCCCAACGATCCCAACGACAGAAACAATTACAGTTTCAGTTCCGACTACACGAACCTCGAGGTGTACCTCGACGAAATAGCCATCCCCGAGCCTGCCACGACGGGCCTGCTGACCATCGGCGCCTTCGGTCTGCTGAGCCGCCGCAGATTCCAACGGCGGCGCCATTAACTCCAAGGGTGGGACCAGCAATCCCGGAGCGATTCCAAGGCATCAGGCCTCGTCGGTCTGCGACTGTCCCTGCGGGCTGGACAATTGCAGCGTCGCCAAAGCCGTAGCCATGTCCTGGGTGAACTTGAAGATCCGGTCCAGGCCGGTCACGTGGAAGATGCCATGGACGTGCGGGGTGACGCCGCACAGAATCAGGTGGTGTCCATGCGTGGTCAGTTGCTTACGGAGACGCAACAGGCGGGCGAGATTGGAACTGTCGATGAAGCCCATCGCCGAGCAGTCCAGGACGACGTCCACCGGCTTGGCGGTCAGGGCTTCCGCCAGGGCCGCCAGGTCATCCGTGAATTGGGGATCGTCGGCCAGATCGACCACCGTGATGCTGTCGGACCATTCCTGAACCGTCATATCGAACAGACTCCTTCCGCCCACGGCCGTCGGGAAGGATAGCCGCGACGATGGGCGGCGTCAACGCTCCCCACCGCTTGCGGCCCCTTCCGGGCCCTCGGGGCCCTTGGCCAGCCCGACGTGCTGGGCGGCTATGCCGATAGCTACGTCGATCAGCGTATGCCCGATCAGGATCACCGCCGCCGCCGAAGCCAGGTGCTGCTCGTTCGTTGAAGCTTCCGCGTACTGCCGCAGGAACAGGCACACGGCAAAGCCGAACACGTTCATGATACCGAACAGCGCCGCCCCCCAGGCGATTGTTCTGCGGCCATAGGCCATCAGCATCCGCAACATCACGCCGCCGCACCCCCCCACCAGCGTGGCCACCAGGGCGTAGATCATGACGGCCAACTGGACGGGCACGGAAGAAAGCATCGGGCGGTCCTGCAAGGTCATCGCCCAGACGACCAGGAGCGCCAGGTTGGCCACCGCCCAGAGAATCGCCACCCAGGCCACCAGCTCCACGCCGGCGGTCTTGACCACCGGTTCCGGCGGATTGACGTCCACCATGGCCACCACCGGCTCGCCCTTGGTCCGCCGGAGGTAACCGCGGAAACCCCGCAAGAGGCTCAGCATCGCCAGCCCCGCGATCACCACCAAGACCCCCGCCAGTACGGTTTGCACCAAAAGGGTTGGCATACGCGGCTCCTTGTTCGTCGAATCAGCGAACGTTACCGAAACCTGTAAAGCGTCTGCTGGTCGATGCCCATCTTCCTGACCACCGGCAGGATGTCCTGGTAAAACCTCTGCCCGTCGGCATAGTAGCCCGCCGTGGGGGCCAGCCCGGGAACCTGATGCGTCCAATAGGAGTTGTATATCCGCATGAACAGCTCACGCAAGTATTTGCTGGTCATGGACGCCAGCGCCACCGGCAACTGGCGGTTCTCGCAGTCCGTCACGAAGTAAATCTCCGCGTATCGGCCGGGCGCGGTGAGGCGGTAGGAACTCAGCGTCTCGTTTTCTTCCATGATCTTAAACGCACAGCCCTCGAACACCCGGCTGAGCGGCTCCAGGTAGCGCATCCGCCCGCCTTGGCGGTCGACGTGGATGATGAGCCGATCCTTTTGGGCCTCGGGCATCTGCCATAAGTGCATCAACAGGCGGCAGGTCACGTCCAGGAGCATCACCCCCTTGCCGCTGGTTTGGGCCAGGTGGTTGAACTCATGCTCAAAGACCGTCTCGCTGCGAACGGTCAGCCACTTGACCTGCGCCTGCCGCATGGCTGAATCCAGGGCATTGGCCGACAACACCATCTCGACGAGCGAGGAGACCTGCGGCAGCGGCAATTGGACAGAGCCGTACCACGGATAGGCCGCCGCTTGGGAAATAGCAGGCGGGCAGATGATCTCCAGCAGCCCCTCCAGCGACGGCGGCAGGAGCCCCCGAGTGGCCAGCATGGTCAGGACGCCTCGTTCCAGCCGCCCCAGCCCGACTTGGCCGCGCAGACCGCTATAGAGCTCCTTGCTGTCGGCGATGGCGATGCGGGTGCTGCGTTTGCCGCTCTTGCGGCAGACCGCCCCGGCCAGGAGCTGCCACATCGAGGCGTCGGCCTTGGCGTCGGGAAGCGAAAAAGCCGTCGCGGAAACCACCAGCGGGCCGAGCACCGGCCCCAGTCCCGCCTCGTCTATGCCGGCTACGATGGCCAAGACCAACCTCCGTGTCCCCCGCCGACCGGCCTGGGGATAAGTGCCCGAATTATAGGCCCCTGGGGTACAAAAACACCACCTTCCTTTCGTTGACAAAAGGCCGAAGCGCGTTATCATAAGCTGGTTGCTCACCCCCCCCGGAGGACGAGGCCAGGCAGCGGCTGAAGTGGTGAAGGTTTTTAACGCTTAAATGCCGATTACATGTTGTATAAGCGAAAATTACCGCTGCCCTGAAGCTTCGGGCTGCAAGGCAACGGACATGCTTTTTTGTTTACTTTTGTACTTCTTTTTTTGTGCCCAGCCGAAGGACCGCGGGCGCAAGACAGTAAGGAGTTGGTCATGAATTTCTGGGGCTTGCGTGTTTTCCCTCGTATCGCGGTTGCAGCCATCCTGATCGGATCCCTGGCGGAGCTGGCCTTTGGAGAGGCGACCCTTAATTGGGTGTATTCCGCCGGCCAAACCGGCAAGTGGAATGCCCGCGAACACTGGAGCCCTCAG
The DNA here is from genome assembly GCA_049510055.1 of Phycisphaerae bacterium. Classification (GTDB taxonomy): domain Bacteria; phylum Planctomycetota; class Phycisphaerae; order SM23-33; family SM23-33; genus JALHTV01. Next base: position 15,500 of record JBEKZI010000033.1, read on the forward strand.
CGCGTCCCCTCCGATGCCAACGGGGACGGTGATGACGCTATCGTCAATAACGGCGGCACGGTGAAAATTTATGCCATGCCCACAACGATTACCGGCATGGCGACCACGTACGGCACGGCTCAAGCTTGGGATCTCTATGTCGGCGAGTGGTATTCAGGGGCGGTCCTCCAGACCGACAGCAACTCGCAATCTCGGTTTATTACGCTCTGGATGGGAGATGATTCCGATGGTCTCGGGACGTACCGCCTGACCAACGGAACAATGCAAACGAGCTGGGTCTTTGATGGCTTGTCCGGAACGGGCGTCTTCATGCAGAGCGGCGGAACGCACCTGCTCTCGGCAGGAGGAACCGGTTACTATTTTTTCCGGAATTTTGGAACCGTCACTAACAGCTCGGTTGTCCTCGGCTTGGAATCCAATGCCTATGGATCCTACACACTCACGGGAGGGACGCTGGGGGCATCAAACGAGACCGTAGGCGGGGTCGGCACAGGGGTCTTCACACAGTCCGGCGGGACCAATACCGTCAGCACGTTGATGACCCTCGGATCCATGTCTTTGCCGCCGGACCCAAACGACCCAAACGTACTGCCCTTCCAGGGGACAGGAACCTATATTCTCAACAAAGGGTCGCTCAACGCGTCGACCCTGAATGCGGGAAGCGGCGGAACGGGAACTTTCACCCAAAACAACGGGACGGCCATCGTGGGAGCCACGACCTTGGGAGGCTCCCTCAATTCCGTCGGCCAATATTCCATCAGCAAAGGCTCCCTCTCCATGGCGTCCGTGGTGGTGGGTGGCCTGGGAACCGGAACCTTCAACCAAAGCGGCGGGTCAGCCGCGATCGGGAGCTCCATCACGGTGGGAACCGATTCGAACGGCTTTGGACTCTGTAACTTCAGCGGAAAAGCGGGGTCGCTGACGGCAGCAGACCTATTTGTGGGCGACGGCCCGACGACCGTCCCCGGCACGATCATCGGCATCGTCAACCAAAGCAACGGAAGAGTTACCTTAACCAATACGCTCACCATGGGATTCGGCGACGCGAACTGCGGCGGATCGTACAGCCTCAGCGGAGGGATGTTGATGGCGGCGACTCAGTACGTGGGATTAACCGGAACCGGAACGTTCACGCAGAGCGGCGGGGCGAATGCCGTGGCGGGCACGATCTTCATGGGCCACGACGCCAACAGTTTCGGGACGTACAACCTCAACGGCGGCGCCTTGACGGCGGCACTGGGCGTGACGATGGGTTCCTTGGGAACGGGAGTCTTCAACCAGACGGGGGGACAAAACAACTGCTCCCTGGGAACCATTTCCATGGCGGACTACGACGGCAATGCCTCCGGAGCCTACATCCTCAGCGGAGGAACGGTACTTTCGTTAAGAATGTACGTCGGCAGAGCGGGCAGGGGAAGCTTCAACCAATCCAGCGGGAAAAACATCACGGGAACGCTCTGTCTGGCGGGGCCCGATCCTAACTGGGACCGCTGGAACTATTGCAACGCAGACTACATCTTCACGGGGGGCACTTTGAGCGCATCGCAAGCGGAATGGGTGGGAGAATACGGCGACGCAAACTTCATACAGACCAGCGGAATCAACATGACAAAATTCCTCACCCTGGCCGACTACGGCGGGAGAGGATTCTACGTGTTCAGCGGCGGATCGGTGCGCGTGTCTGGGGCAAATTCGCAGGAATGCGTGGGAAACGGCGGGTACGGAGAGTTCGACCAGTCCGGCGGGACCAACACGACGACAGGCCTCTGTCTTGGAAACGACACCGGCTATTACAGCCTCAGCAACGGCGTGCTGACGGCCTCGCAGTACGAGTGGGTGGGAAATGGAGGATGGGGGGAGTTCTACCAGACCGGCGGAATCAATACGACGGGGGACCTCAAATTATGTGTGTTTAACGCCCCCTATCGCGGCACCGGGAACTTCGGATGGTACGGCCTCTACGGCGGGTCACTAAGGGCAACGAATGAGTACATCGGATACGGCGGCACGGGGGACTTCTACCATTTCTACGTAACGAACACCGTGACAAATTCGTTGTACGTCGGCTACAGTGCCGGCTCCGACGGAAATTACAACTTGGAGAGCGGGACGCTGAGCGCGAAGAATGAGTATATCGGATACAGCGGCGAGGGAACCTTCAACCACGACGGCGGGACCAACACCATCGGGGGTTCGTTGTACGTGGGTTATGGTGCTGGCTCCTACGGAAGGTACGCCTTCAACGGCGACATGCTGAGTGCAAAGAATGAATACGTCGGATACGGCGGCACGGGATACTTCTACCAGTTCGGCGGGACGAACGTCGTGGGAAGCTCTCTGTACCTGGGCTACACCCAGAGTTCCGACGGAGACTATGAACTCTACAGCGGGGCACGACTGAGCGCGTTGAATGAGTACGTCGGATACGGCGGCTCGGAAACCTTCCACCTGTACGGCGGGACGAACATCGTGAGAGGCTCTCTGTACGTGGGCTACACCCAGAGTTCCGATGGAGAATATGAACTCTACAGCGGGGCACTGAGCGCGTTGAATGAGTACGTCGGATACGGCGGGGCGGGACTCTTTATCCACTTCCAGGGCACGAACACGGTGGGAAATTCGCTGTATCTGGGCTACACCAAGACCAAATCCGACGGAGAATATGAACTCTACAACGGGGCATCACTGAGCGCGTTGAATGAGTACGTCGGATATGGCGGGGGGGGAACCTTCAACCAGTACGGCGGGACGAATACTATAGGAGGTTCATCGCTTTACCTTGGCTACAACGCCGGCGCCGCGGGAACGTACAACCTCAGCGGCGGCTTGGTGCAGGCCAACGGCAGCGTGGTGATAGGCAGCGCCAACGCCTCCGGCGTGTTGAACATAACCGGCGGCAGCTTCATCGCTCCCTCGGGAATCGCCAAACCCGTCTACGTAGGCAACCGCGGCAAGAGCGGTTCGAGCATAAACGCCTTGCTGAACATCTCCGACGGCTACTTCCAGGCCGGAAGCCTCTACATGCTGTCCGGCAGCGGCAAGGCCGCATCCTCCAACAAAGCCAAGCTGAAGATCGGCGCCGACGCGACGGTGAACGTGACCAGCCAGTTCTGCATCTACAACGGCGGAAGCTCCACCCTCGAGATGGAATTGGACTCGGCCACCGAGTATTCGGTGCTGAACGCCAACGGCGCGTCCGTAAGTCTGGGCAATCACTGGGCCATCTTGAACCTGCTGGTGAATTCAGCCTTTGATCCCAATTACGGTCAACAGTTTACCCTCATCACCGCCACCGGTGGGCCGGCCATGACCGGCGATTTCGGCAGTATCATCAGCAACCGCGACACGTCCACCCACGCTTTCAGCGGCGCCATCGACCCGGCCACCAATTCCTACGTGGTGACCTTCATCGACCCGCCCACCATGGGCCCGATCAGCCTGGCGCTAAGCACTCCGGCTGGCGGCAGCCTGGGAACCTCCCAGAATCTCTTGATGGACGACATCATCGACGACGGCAGCCTGACCAACATTGCCGAATCGACGCCGTCCGAGACGCCGATCCCCGAACCGGCCACGCTGCTTCTGCTGGCCCTGGGCGGCCTGGTGATGGTGCGAAGACGCCGGCACTAATTTAGAAAAGCCACCGCTGGCCTTTGTCAGCCACAAGGCAAGAGGTATTCAAGCTTATGCCAAACCTCTTGCCTTGTTATTGATAGCTCGCCTCTTAAGCAAAAGCTATCTCTAGGGTTACGGTCACATTGGCCGGGCGAGAGCAATACCCCCCCCTACTCAATTTCTGGCCGCCATAGCCGATTTCGGTAGTCTAAGACTTCGGCGCCGTCTACAATTAGAGCACACACCAAGCAGTACGCACACCAAACGGGAGACCAGGCCATCTAAGAGGCCGAATCGGAGAAGGGCAAGCATCTGCATTCCCGCGCATGTCTCTTGCCCCTTTCATCCGAGGCCCATCCCACGGGTTGCAGGTTAAGTCCAAAATCGTGGGCCTCAGACGAAAAGGAGCCTGCCATGAAAGACTGGGGACTTTGTGGTCTTCCTTGCATCGTGGCCGCCGTGGTTTTGACGTGGGCCTTGGCCGGGTCCGGCTATGGAGCGGATGCGACCTGGGTTCATGACCCCAACACGGCTGGGGATTGGCTGGATCCCAACAACTGGAGCCCCCTTCCACCGGATGCTAACACGAACGCCCTCGTCGACAATGGTGGAACGGTGAGCATTACTGTCGGCGACATTCAAACATTCGGTCTCCAGATCGGGCCCAATTACGCGGGATCGGTTATTCAGTCTGGAGGGACAAGCACGGTGATGACTTTCCTCCATCTTGGAAGCCAGGGGTTATACAACCTCAGTACCGGATGGCTTACAGCGAGGGGGCAGGATATAGGGGGAACCTTTAACCAATCCGGCGGAACAAACACAGCGGAAATCTATTTTTACGAGGGAATGGAGGCCGCCTCCAGCGGGACATATAACCTCAGCGGAGGCTCGCTAGGGACTGGGTTGGCTCACTATGTGGGCTTCTATGGGACGGGGATTTTCAACCAGTCTGGTGGGACGAACACAGTACCATGGCTCATTGTCAGCGGCGCCGACGGAACATACAACCTCAGCGGAGGGTCGCTTGGAACGTCGGGCCAGTATGTGGGGTTCGGGGGGACAGGAACCTTCAACCAGTCCGGTGGAACTAACACGGCAATGGGTTTTATTCTTGTGGGAACTAACCCAGGTTCCAGCGGGACGTACAACCTCAGCGGGGGGTCGTTTGGAACGTGGTACGAGTCTGTGGGGGTAACGGGAACAGGGACCTTCCACCAGTCCGGTGGGATCAATACAGCACAAGGTTCGCTCTCTGTGGGAGACCAGGCCGGCTCCAGCGGGGCATACAACCTCAGCGGAGGATCGCTGTGGACGGCGTGGGATCAGCTTGCAGGCTCGATGGGAACAGGAACCTTCCGGCAATCCAGCGGGACTAACACGGTGGGCGGTTCTCTCTATCTAGGGTATGGCAATAACTCCAGCGGGACGTACACACTCAGCGGCGGATGGTTGCGGGATCAGTGGCTCACCGCCAACTTTTTCCTGCGGTATACCTATTCTCGAACCATCGCGAGCGGGCTGAATGCCGACGGCCGCAGCGGAACGTCCAATTCCTACGATTTTGGAATCAACAAGACTTTTACCGATCGGACCTCCGGGAACGTCACCATCGGTTATCTCAATTCCAACTATGACAATCACGGACTCAGCAACTTCCACGGTTGGACGGCGCGAGCGTCGCTCACCAAAGAGCTCAACGATCGGAACATTGTGGATGTGGCGGTTCTTCGCGGTTCTTCGCTTTCGGACTTCGGCGTCAACAGCTTCTTTGTGAACAACGGAGTGGACGCCCAGTTTCAGCACCTCGGGGAGCGCTATCAGTTGACCTTCCGAGGCGGGTATCAACGGAATCTGTATCCTGAGGAATCCTTCCTCAATTCGATCGTCGATGGGGTAAGCATCGTGACCGTCGGCCCCGCGC
>JBEKZI010000034.1:0-33694 GCA_049510055.1 Phycisphaerae bacterium
CCTTTCCGGGGGCCGAGGGGGCCGGGGCGTTCACCCCCGGCGGGCGCGGCGGCAAGGTGTACGTCGTCACGACGCTGGAAGACTACGACCCCAACACGCAGGTGCCCATCCCCGGCAGCTTCCGGGCGGCGGCCGAGGCCAACGAACCTCGGATCATCGTCTTCGGCGTCGGGGGGCTGATTACCCTCAAGGCGCAGGTGAACATCGATTCTCCCTACGTCACCATCGCCGGCCAGAGTGCCCCCGGTGACGGCATCTGCATCCGCGGCGAAACAGTGGCCATCAACACGCACGACGTGGTCATCCGCTACATGCGCTTCCGCCGCGGCGCCGTGGATCGGCGCGACGACGCCCTGGGCGGCCATCCCGTCGGCAACATCATCGTGGACCACTGCTCGACCTCCTGGGGGCTGGACGAGACCCTCTCCATCTACCGCCACGTGTACCACCCCCCCGACGGCGGCAAGGCCCAAAAACTGCCGACCGTCAACGTCACGATCCAGTGGACGATCATCAGCGAAGGCCTCAACCCGTTCCACCACGCCTTCGGCGCCACCTGGGGTGGCAAGAATACCTCCTTCCATCACAACCTGTTCGCCTGCAACACGGGGCGAAATCCCAGCATCGGCATGACGTTCGACTTCAACTTCGTGGACAACGTGGTGTTCAACTGGCAGCATCGCACGGGCGACGGCGGCGACGAGGGCTCGCTGGGCAACTTCATCAACAACTACTACAAGCCCGGCCCGGCCGTTCACACCGGCTCCGTCCAGTACCGCATCGTCCGGCCCGACGGCAAGAAGTACCCCCACGGCACCACCCTGCCGTCGGCGGGCATGTTCGGCCAGTGGTACGTGGCCGGGAACGTCGTGGAGGGCAATGAGAAGGTCACGGCCGACAACTGGGCCGGCGGCGTGCAGTTCGGCGGCGGCGGCCATACTCCCGAAGAACTCCAGGAGATCATCAAGGCCGCCCGCGTCGATAGCCCCCTGCCGATGATGCCGCTGACCATTCAGCCGGCCAAGGAGGCCTACGAGCTGGTCCTGGCCGGAGCGGGCGATACGCTGCCGGTGCGCGACGCGGTCGATACGCGCATCGTCGAGGAAGTGCGGACCGGCAAGGTGACCTTTCAGGACGGCATCATCATCGACCCCCAGCAGGTCGGCGGCTGGCCGGAATACAAATCGGCCCCGGCGCCCAAGGATTCCGACGGCGACGGCATTCCCGACGACTGGGAAATCGCCCACGGCCTGAATCCCCACGACGCCAACGACGCCTCGGCCCCCTCGCGCTGCGGGGACGGCTACACCAATATCGAGGAATACCTCAACGGGACGAACCCGGACGTCTTCGTCGATTACAAAGACCCCAACAATAACGTCAACACGCTGAAACCGGCCCCGTAACTCCTGCCTGCCTGTCGTCGGGCTGGTTCGTACGGCCTTTCAGCCACCTTGAATCGCCCCGGGCCAGTGGAATTTCGCCGTGCGGTGCCTTTGGCGCGAACCGCACGATCTCTTGCCCCCCAGTCCAGCGCGATAAACCAAGCTGCGCCACGCCCCGAGGCCGCACAATCCGGCCTCATGATAGGGCAACGCTGCGGCGGCATTCGCCGCGCCGCGTGCGCCCGAAGCGCTATTCGGCTGTCTAAGAGCGGTGTTTGACCTGCCCGGCCTTTGGGATATAATCAGGAATTCGCAGTTCATGTCGCGGGAGAGAACAATGAACAGGCGTCTATGGTTGGCACTCATTGGCTGCGTCGTGGGAATGTTGACCGCTTTCGTCGCGGCGGAGCTGGCCGACATGCATGCGGCTTCGCAGCCCAGCGACTTGCCGCAGGCGACCATCCCAGCCTTTCCGGGGGCCGAGGGGGCCGGGGCGTTCACCCCCGGCGGGCGCGGCGGCAAGGTGTACGTCGTCACGACGCTGGAGGACTACGACCCCAATACGGAATCGCCCATTCCCGGCAGCTTCCGCGCGGCGGCGGAGGCCAAGGAGCCCCGGATCATCGTCTTCGGCATCGGGGGGCCGATTACCCTCAAGGCGCAGGTGAACATCGATTCTCCCTACGTCACCATCGCCGGCCAGAGCGCCCCGGGCGACGGCATCTGCATCCGCGGCGAAACAGTGGCCATCAACACGCACGACGTGGTCATCCGCTACATGCGCTTCCGCCGTGGCCCCGCAGATCGCCACGACGACGCGCTGGGCGGCCACCCCATCGGCAACATCATCGTCGACCACTGCTCGGCCTCCTGGGGGCTGGACGAAAACCTGTCCATCTACCGTCACGTGTACCGCCCGCCGGGCAAGGGCATGCAAAAGCTGCCGACCGTCAACGTCACGATCCAGTGGTCGATCACCAGCGAGGCCCTGAACACCTACCATCACGCTTTCGGCGGCATCTGGGGCGGTAAGAACACCTCCTTCCACCACAACCTGATCGCCTGCAACACCGGCCGAAATCCTGACATCGGCATGACGTATGACTTCAACCTTGTGAATAACGTTATTTTCAACTGGCAGCACCGATCGGCCGACGGCGGCGACGAAGGCTCGCTGGGCAACTTCATCAACAACTATTTCAAGCCCGGCCCGGCCGTTCACCCCGGATCCGTTCAGTACCGTATCATTCGGCCTGACGGCAAGAAGTTCCCCCGTGGTCCCCTCTTGCCGTCGGGCGAGCACCAGTACCCCCGTGGCACCACCCTACCGTCGGTGGGCATGTTCGGCCAATGGTACGTGGCCGGGAACATCATGGAGGGCAACGAGAAGGTTACGGCTGACAACTGGGACGGCGGCGTGCAGTTCGGCCGTGCGGGCGATTACACTCCTGAAGAAGTCCAGCAGATCGCCAAGGCCGCCCGCGTTGACAAGCCCTTCCCGATGGCGCCGCTGAGAATCCAGCCGGCCAAGGAGGCCTACGAGCTGGTCCTGGCCGGGGCGGGCGATACGCTGCCGGTGCGCGACGCAGTCGATAAACGCATCGTCGAGGAAGTGCGGACCGGCAAGGTAACCTTCCAGGACGGCATCATCATCGACCCCCAGCAGGTCGGCGGCTGGCCGGAATATAAATCGGCCCCGGTGCCCAAGAGTTCCGTCGGCGACGGCATACCCGACGCCTGGAAAATTGCCCACGGCCTGGATCCCAATGACCCCAACGTCGCCTCGGCCCCGTCGCGCTGCAAGGACGGCTACACGAACATCGAGGAATACCTCAACGGGACGAACCCGGACGTCTTCGTCGATTACAAAGACCCCAACAACAACGTCAACACGCTGAAGGCGGCCCCGTAACATCAATGCAGCCCCCGGCTACTTTGCATCGCCCCATCAGGCCGGGTTCGGGCGGAATGATTGAACATGAATCCCCAGGTCAAGGTTGACCTCGTTCAGCGGCGGCTATCCCCCTCGGCCATCAAGGACATCGGCGGCTTCATCGGTCGGCGGTTCGCGCTCAACGCCGCCAACCGCCTGGGCACGTTTGATGTCGAGCACTTCGTCGGCCTGGTCGAGGCCCGCCAGCACACCGATTGGTGGTGGCTGGGCGAGCAGCCCGGGAAATGGTTGGAAGCCGCCATCCTGGTCTGCCGGCAAAACGGCGACCGCGTGCTGGAGGGCCGCGCCCGGGCCGTCCTGTCGCGATTGATCGCCTCCCAGGAGCCCGGCGGCTATCTGGGCGTGACCGCCCGGGGAGTCCGCACGGCGGAGATGCCGATGCGCGGCATGGACGCCTACGAGCTGTACTTCACGCTGCACGCCCTGCTGACCGCTCACCAGGAATGGTCCGACGCGGCGGCCCTGGCCGCGGCCAGGCGGCTGGGCGACTTCTTTGTGGACAAGATCGGCCTCGGCAAGGCGGAATTCTGGCCGCTTCCCAAGGGCCAGACCATCGCCGGCCATCCCAGCCACTGTGGCCTGGAGGGCACGCTGCTAGTGGACCCGATGATGCGCCTATACCTGGCCACGGGCGAGCAGCGCTACCTGGACTGGTGCCGGACCATCATCGCCAACATCGACCGCTGGTCGGGGCACGACAGCTTCTCCAACCTCGAGCGGGTCGCCGCCGGCCAGATCGGCATTCATCAGATTCAGCCCAAGGTCCACAGCCACACGCTGCACATGAACCTGATGGGCTTCCTGAAGCTCTATCGCGTCAGCGGCGACGAATCGCTGCTGCGGAAGGTCCGGGGCGCCTGGGACGACATCGCCGCCAAACACATGCACGTCACCGGCGGCGTGAGCGTCAAGGAGCATTACAAGGCCCCTTGCGATCTGCCCGCCGACGGCGAGGTGGTCGAGACGTGCGCGTCAATGTCCTGGATCCAGCTTTGCCAAGACCTGCTGGAGTTGACGGGCGACGCCAAGTACGCCGATGCCATCGAGCGGCTGCTGTGGAACCACGTCCTGGCCGCCCAGACCTGCGACGGAGACGGCTTCCGCTACCAGACCCCGCTGAATGGCGTCAAACCGGCCGGGTATTTCACGGGCCCGGATTGTTGCAGTTCCAGCGGCCCGCGGATTATCGCGATGATACCGACGCTGCTCTACGCCCGCGGGCCGGAGGGGCTGTACGTCAATCAGTTCGTGCCCTCGGCGGCTTGCGTGCCGCTGGATTCCGGCCAGGAGATTCAAATTCGCCAGACGGGTGATTTTCCCATCGGCCAGCGCGTGCGGATCGAGATTCAACTGGCCCAGCCGGAGACATTCGCCCTGCACGTCCGCCTGCCGGCCTGGTGCGACCAGCCGGCCTTAACCATTAATAGTAATCCCGCAGCCGCTTTTACCCCCGGCCGCTACGCCGTCCTCCGCCGCACATGGCAGTCCGGCGACGTCGTGGAACTGACGCTCCCCATGCCCTTCCATTGGCTGCGCGGCAGCCACCTCCAGGAGAACCTGTGGTGCCTGAGCCGCGGCCCAATCGTCTATGTGCTGGATAGTGTCTGGTTCGACCCGCCGGCCGAGCAGGCACTCGCAGCCGGCCCCTGGGCCGTCCGGCTGGACCCTGCCCATCCATCGGCCGACCTGGCCGCGGCGCCGACCCCACCGAACGCCCTGGGCCCGGCCTGCCGGGTCGAGGCCGTCGGGCCGACGGGCCAAACCGCCGGCGCCGTCATGGTCCCCTTCACCAACGTGGGGTTCTGGTACCGCAACGCTTCCGACCGCCTAGACCCCAAGGCTCCGCGCTATCGCTATGCCGTCTGGCTGCTGGCCGCCGGCGGCCCCCAGCGGCGTTGACAGGTCCTGCCGGCATGGATACCTTGGTGGGCTTACTTTTGCGGAGAATGCCGTGGACCAGGCCATCGCCAAAGCACAGACCCTGATCGAGGCGCTGGGGTACATCCAGCGATTCCTGAACAAGGTCGTCGTCGTCAAGATCGGCGGCTCGATCATGGACGACGAGCACGCCCTGGCCGACATGCTTACGGACGTGGTCTTCATGAACACCGTGGGCATGCGGCCGGTGATCGTCCATGGCGGCGGCAAGGCCATCTCCACAGCCATGGAGCAGCGCGGCCTGGAGGTGCAATTCGTCCAGGGCCGCCGCTACACCGACCAGCGCACGCTGACCGTCGTGGAGCACGTGCTGTGCAACGAGATCAACCGCCAGATCGTCTCGCTGATCGAGAAGCAGGGCTCCGCTGCGTGCGGCCTGCACACGCTGGGCAGCTGCGTACTGTTCGGCGAGAAGCTGTTCCTGGAAGAAGGCGGGCGGCAGGTGGATTTGGGCCTGGTGGGACAGGTCACCTACGTCAACGCCCGGCTCATCGAGCTGCTGTGCCAGGCCGACACGATCCCGGTGATCGCCCCGCTGGCCCGCGACAAGACCGGCATGCGTCTGAACTGCAACGCCGACACGGCCGCCGGCGAGGTGGCCGCGGCGCTGAAGGCCGAAAAGCTGGTGATGGTCAGCGACACGCACGGCATCCGCCGCGACGCCAAAGATCCCAACAGCCTGGCCGAACAACTCACCGAGGCGGAAATCCGCAGCATGATCGCCGACGGGACAATTTCGGCCGGCATGCTGCCGAAGGTGGAGGCCTGCCTGCGGGCCCTGGACGCCGGCGTGACGCGAACGCACATCGTCGACGGCCGATTCCACCATAGCCTGCTGCTGGAAATCTTCTCCGACCGCGGCGTCGGGACGCTGATTCAAAAATAACAAAAGTTCGAAGCCTGCCTACCGGCAGGCAGGTTCGGAAGTTCGAAGTTCGGAGTAACGACGAAACCGCAGCTCTCATGGGTCAACGAGCTTACTGATTGACCGATTGGCCGGCTCAATGATCAAAGACTTCATCAGCATTGGAGATTTCACGGGCGTCCAGTTGGCCGGCTTGCTGAAGCAGGCCCTGGCCGACAAGGCCCTGTTCCGCGCCGGTTCGCTTCCGGCCTCGCTGCCGCGCAAGACGCTGGCCATGATCTTCGAGAAGCCCTCGCTGCGGACGCGCGTCAGCTTCCAGACGGCCATGACGCAACTGGGCGGCAGCGCCATCCACCTGACGCAGGCGGATATCGGCCTGGGCAGCCGCGAGGCCGTCCAGGACGTCGCCCGCGTCCTGGGGCGGATGTGCGACGGCGTCATGGCCCGGACCTTCAGCCACGAATGGGTGCAGCAACTGGCCGCCCATTGCCCCCGGGCGGTGATCAACGCCCTGACGGACTACTCCCATCCCTGCCAGGCGATGGCCGACCTGATGACGGCCCAGGAGCGATTCGGCGCCCTGGCCGGGCGGACGCTGGCCTTCATCGGCGACGGCAACAACGTCGCCCGCAGCCTGGCGATGGCCTGCACGCGCCTAGGCATGCACTTCGTCCTGGCGGCCCCGGCCGGCTACGAGCTGGAAAAGTCCCTCGCCGCCTCGCTGCCCAGCGGCGCCGGGGCCGGAAGCTTCCAGATGGTCCGCGACCCCCTCAAGGCCGTGGCCAAGGCGGACGTGGTCTATACCGACACGTGGGTGTCGATGGGCCAGGAGAAACAAAAGGCCAAGCGGGCCAAGGCCTTCGCGAACTTCCAGGTCAATGCCAAGCTGATGGCCGCCGCCCCTCCCAGCGCGGTGGTGATGCACTGCCTGCCGGCCTATCGCGATTACGAGATCACCGACGAGGTCTTCGAGGCCCACGCCGGCATTATTTTGGAAGAGGCCGAGAATCGGCTGCATTTCCAACGGACGCTGCTGAACGTCCTGATAGGCCAGGGAGGCATTCCCTAGGCCGTCGGCGGCCCCGGCGCGCCGGGGTCGCAAGCAAATCCCATGGCATGGCGGAGACATGACGGTCGGCGTGCGGAGGAGTTGCGGCGGGTGAAGATCACCCCCGGTTTCCTGCGCGCGGCGGACGGATCGTGCCTGATGGAGATGGGCCGCACGCGGGTGATCTGCACGGCCAGTTTCGTCGAGGGCGTGCCGAAGTGGCGGGTGGACAGCGGGCTGGGCTGGGTAACGGCGGAGTACGGCATGCTGCCGGCCGCCACCGGCAGCCGCAAGGGCCGCCCCCTGCTGCACCCCGACGGCCGAAGCGTGGAGATCCAGCGGATCATCGGCCGCGTCCTGCGGCAGGTCGTCCGCTTTGACCGCCTGGGCGAGAACACCCTCTACCTGGACTGCGACGTGCTGGAGGCCGACGGCGGCACGCGGACGGCCGCCATCACGGGCGCGTACGTGGCGCTGGCCGGGGCGATCGCCAAGGCCGTCAAGGCCGGCGCCTGCGGCCGTGGGGCGCTGGCGGGCGCCGTGGCGGCGGTGTCGGTGGGCCTGGCGGACGGCCGATGCGTATTGGATTTAGACTATCAAGAAGACGCCGCCGCCGAGGTGGACATGAACGTGGCCATGACGGCCGGCGGCCGGTACGTGGAAGTGCAAGGCTCGGCGGAGCGAACGAGCTTCGACGGCCGCCAGTTGGACCGCATGCTCGCCCTGGCCCGGCGCGGCATACGAAAATTGCTCGCCCTTCAGCGGCGGGCGTTGGCCGGAGGTTTTAGACCATGACCATGAAGTACCTGATGGCGTGCGTGGCCTTGGCGGTGGCGGCGGGGTTTTGCGGCTGCTCCGACATGCAGTCGGGCGAACTGCTCCCGCCGGTCCGTAGCGGTGGAAACGATAGTGACGCCGCCTTTTCGATCCTGCTCCAGATCGTCCCCGGCGAGGCCCACGTCAAGAACGCCGCGGCCCTGAAGGACGAGGTGGCTGCCGCTTCAGGCTGGAACGACGTCTTCGTCGTCCACAAGGCCGGATGGAGCGAGCTGTACCACGGCCACTACGCCTCCATGGACCAGGCCCAAAGCGACCTCAAAAAAACCAAGGCCTGGCGCGACGCCGCCGGCGCCCAACCGTTCGCCAAGGCCATGATCATGGCGCTGCCGGGCAAAGACATCGGCCCGCCGGAGTGGAACCTGCTGCGCGCCCGTGGCATGTTCACCGTCACCGTGGCGGAGTTCTACGACGTGCCAGAGGCGGCCTACGTGGGACGGAAGGATTTCGCCGTGCGATGCTGCCGCGAATTCCGTTCCCAGGGACTGGAGTCCTATTACTATCACGGCCCCGTCAAGTCTTTCGTCTGCATCGGCGCGTTTCCCGAGTCGTCCTACCCCTCCGTGTACCAGAACGGCCGGATGGAACGGGCCGTCAAGGACGACCGGATGGCTGCCATCATGAAACGATTCCTCTATCTGGCCGTCAACGGACGGCAGGAAATCCTCGTCGTCGGAACCAAGACGGGGAAGCCCGCCAGGCTGGCCACGGCCAGCTACGTCATGGAAATCCCCCGCCAGGAGGACAACACCGGTGCAGGTTCGTTCGGTCGTGCTAGCAACCCGCAATCCCGGTAAGCAGCGGGAGATCCGGGCCATCTTGGGCGATCTGCCGATCGAGATTCAGGGCCTGGATGCGTGGGGTTCCCTCGCCTCGCCGGAGGAGACCGGCGCGACGTTCGCCGCCAACGCCGCCGCCAAGGCTCTCTACTACGCCGCCGCCACCGGCCAATGGTGCCTGGCGGAGGATTCCGGCTTGGAGGTGGACGCCCTGGGCGGCTCGCCGGGCGTCCGGAGCGCCCGCTACGCCGCCGACCGCTGCCCCAGCGGCGCCGATCGCGGCGCTGTGGACGAGGCCAACAATGCCAAACTACTGGAGGCACTGGCCGGCGTGCCGCAGCCGCAGCGGACCGCCCGGTTCGTCTGCCACCTGGCCCTGGCGGGAGAAGGCCGGATTCTGATCCAGACGTTCGACACGGTGGAGGGCCTGATCGCCGCCTCGCCCCGCGGCCGGGGGGGCTTTGGGTATGATCCACTCTTCTGGCTCCCCGCCCTGGGACGGACGACGGCGGAACTGCCGGCCCAGCGGAAGAATGCCCTCAGCCATCGCGGCAAGGCCGTACGGCACTTCGGCCGGCTGCTGGCTGGCTTGTTGGCCTGACCCCAGCCCCGCCGTCGTGCCCCTTCTGGACCGCTCCAAAACAACGCGGGCGGCTTCCACAAACGCCGCCCGCGATTACCGCCGGGAGATGACGCATTCGCCCCGCGCTAGGGGAACAGGCGTTTTTCATCGTCGCGCGGGATGATGATGATCGGTTTGATAAGGATCAAAAGCGTCGAGTCATCTTTAACCTTCGCGCGGTTGGTGAATCCCCGGTTGATGATAGGGATCTTGCTCAGCACGGGGACGCCTTCTTCTTTTTCGACCTCCCCCAGGGATTTCAACCCACCCAGCAACAGCGTGCCGCCGTCGGGGACCGTGACGGTCGTATCCACCCATTCCTGGGCCAGATCGGGTACCTGAATAAACGACGGGTGATTCGGGTCGGTGCCGGTATTGACCTGATTCAAGGCCAGCAACTGGGTGATGCTCGGCCGGACCCGCAGGGTCACGTACTTCAGATCGGCCGAGACGGTGGCGTCAATTTCCAGGGCCGTGCCCGGATTGACGTTGCTGGTGGTCACGTTCTCCTGATACGTAGGGATGGTGCTCGTCCCGCTGGTGATGTAGCTGATGGTCCAGGTGATCTGACTGACATAGAACAGCGTGCGGCCGACCCATATGGCGGCGCGCGTGCCGTTCGCCAAGGTCAACCGGGGGGCGGTTAACATGCGGGTATCCTGATGGGCCTCGGTGGCCTGGATCAGGAAGGTCACCTGGAGGTCGTCCAGGAAAGACCCCGCAATGGTGGACGCGGGGAGGTTGCTTAGGGTTGTCCCGATGCTACCGGTGCCGGTCGAGATATTCTGGACGAAGGAGGGGTCCTGTAAGAACGAGATGGAGCCTCCCGCCCAGTGCGATCCGAGGTTCGTGAGGGTGAGGTCCAGGTCCACGTTGATGTTTTCCAAATAGCTGGTGGAGACGCTGAGGAACTTGGCCTCGATAGCGACCTGGATTTCCTTCGCCTGGCGGATCTCGTTGAGCAGATCGGCGACGGCGGCGTGATTGGCCGGCGTCTGCCGGATCACAAGCTGATCGTTCCAGATGTTGATCCGGCCGGGGGGATTGTTGGGATCCGTGACATTGGGATCGCCCCAGGAGTTGGGATCGATGGTGGTGCGAATGAGCTGCCTGAGTTGCTCATAGGAGACCGCGTTCGGCTCTGAGTTGGACTCGGTGCCTCCTGAGGTGGATGCGCCCGATGACGAACTGGAAGCACCACCCCCGCCGCCGCTTCCACCCCCTGAAGCATAGGTGAAGTCCACGCTATTGGTGGGGACAGGCCCCAAGGCCCCAAAGTTCGTTCGGGTCCAGGCCCATCCTCGGAGAATATCGCGGGTATCGTACACGCGGACCTGCATGACCTCGGGGGTCGTGATGGGACGGGCCAGATCCCCTCGGGTGCTGACGGTGATTTCGCCGCTATCGACCGTGTAGCACAATTCGTTGGGCGTGCCGACGTTCGTGTCGCTGGCGTCGTCCAGGATCGCCCGCAAGATCTTCTCGTTGGTCACCTTGGTCAGCCGCATCGGACTGACCATGGTTCCTTCTTCCGTGTACCCGACCTTGTCCAGATATTTCCACTTCACCCGGATGTTGATCCCCCAGGTCTTTTCAAGCTGCTTCAGCACTTCGGCCAGGGGCTTTTCCACGTCGATGTCCAGGGGCGTCTGCATCCCTTCCTGGAGCACCTGGCGAATCCGCCGGTCTTCTTCCCATCCCACCGGCGGAATCCCCTTGCCCTCGCGCTGCTGGGACTGTTCGCGCCACTGGCGGGGGAAGATGATGGTTTCGTACCACGGAATGGCGGATTCCTGCAGATCGGTCATGGTACGTATTTCTTCGGTCTGCCGTGTCTTGACGATGTCTTTCTGATCCTGGAGCAGAATAAACTGCCGCAGGACGGCTTCCTGGTCGGCGGCCCAGGAGTTGGTCGGCTGGAGACGGAGAATCTGCCGCACCGCTTCCAGCGACTCGGCGTACTTTTGCTCCTCGCGCAACGTCTTGGCATTTTCCGTGAGCGTGGCGATTTGCTGGTCCAGCTGCTGCCGGACTCGCCGGGCGCGTTCCGCCTCGGCCCGGGCCATCTGGTCCAATTGTTTCTGGACCTGGGCCTGCTCCCAATCGCGGCGCCGCGATTGAATGCCGTCCAGCTGCTTGGACACCGCCGCCAACTTGTCGCGGTATTCCCCGATGGTGTACAGGTTCCGATTAGCCTGCAGGACGTTCTCCGCCAGGCGGGCGGATTCCGAAGCGGCGTCGAAGTCCGCCGCGGAGTTGGCCGACAACAGCAGTTCCGAAGCATGCTTCAGGGCCCTGTCGAATTCCACGTCGGTCTGCTGGCGCCGGATCTGCCGCTTCTGCTCCAGGACGGTCAAGGGGCCGGCCTGTTCGGTGTTCAGGGCCCGGGCCTGCTGGAGGAGCTGCTGCGCTTCCTCCATTTCGGGCACCAGCGCCACGGCCTGTTCGAATTTCGCAGCCGCCGTCTTGGAATCGCCGTTGGCCAGGGCCTGCTTGCCTTCCGTCATCAGGACGTTGGCCTTGGCCCGGCGTTCCAGCACGCCGCCGAGCACCTTTCCGGCGTCCTGGGACGTCCCGGCCGCTTCAGCGCCGGCGGGGCGAGTCGTCGGTGACGGAACCTCCAAACGCACCGCCGGGGCCGCCGGTTGGCTCGTCGCCGCGGCGGGAGCCGTCTTGGCCACCAGCGCCAATTGCGCCTTGGCGTCGCGTCGCACCGCCTCGGGGAGATACTCGCTGGCGGCGGCCAATTCCAATTGTTCCCTGGCCTTGGCGGCGTCATTGGCCCGCAGGGCCTTGACGCCCGCGTTGTAGGCCATCATGGCCGCGGCCTGTCTGCGGACGGCCAGGTCGATCTTGGACAGGTAGTCGTCCAGGCTGGCCTTATCGGACTTGGAAAGCCGATCGCGATCGACTTTCAGGAAGGTGTCCTTGGCGGCGGCAAAGTCCATGGCGTTGTATTGGGCCACGGCTTGGCGGAAGGTCGCGACCGCGCGGTCCCCATCGGGATTCTGCGCGGGAAGCGCCAGGGCCATCAGCAAGACAGTGGCCGCCAAGGTCAGATACATACAATGGCGAAGCGTTAACACTGCGGTATCCCTTTCTGATAGGGGCCCGACAGGTCCGTCTGCGTCGGAAGTCCCTGGTTACATAGATATAATCGGCTTAGGCGGGCTAATTTCCATAGGGGTGATTGCATCCTACTCCTACGCGACTCCGAAAAACCTCCCAGGCATCCTTGGCGTGGGGAGACTCGGCGCCGGCCCGAAGGATCGGCACCACCTCCGTTGGGCGGTGTACCATACCGTATGGATTGAGTCCGTTTCAAGCTTATTACTCCTGTCACGGCGGGGGCGGGGGCGAGGGGGACTGGCCGGGCGCCAGCGCCGGCTGCGTGGCGGCGCGGGCGGCCTCGGCGGCCAGGCGCGTCACCTTCTCCTTCTGCTCCAGTTCCTTGTAACGCTGGTATTCCCGATCCGTATGGGGCAGGGAGTTAATGTCCACCTTCGTCTGGAGATTGCCCTTCTCGTCCAGGTAGAGCATCTCCACGACGTTCCTTCCGCCGCCGGCACCATACCGGCTGAGCCGGAATTCCACCGCGATGGCCCCGGTGGAGAAGTCCACCGGCACCAGGCCCACCGACCCGTTCGCCGGGTTGGTCAACTGGATGTCCTTGACCTGACCGACCACCTGGCCGGGCACGACGTTGAACCGCTCCTTGACCTGCTGGCCGGTGCTGCGGGTGAAGACCGTGACCTTGCCCTTCATCTCACCGACGGACTCCGACGCCGCTACGAGGAAGAACTCCGTTGGCTGCGGCACCTCGACGCGGTCCGACCATTCGCTGAACGGCGTGGTCACCGCCGGCTCGGTGGCGAAGGCGGCTTGTTTCACCATGTTATCGAAACCCAGCAGGGGGTTGAGGAATTTCACCGCCAGGCGATAGCGATACACCTTCAGCGGCTGAAGCGAACCATCGTGGAACCATACCAGCACCGCGCCGGCTTGTACTTGTTGGCTGATGTCCGGCACCGCGGGCAATTTCGGAGCGGGGATCTCGGCCAGCCGTGCGGGCGTGAGGGGCTGCGGACCGGAAGGGGCGGGGGGTGCCTCTTCCTCGATCGGTTCTCCATACTTGTTGAGACGCACCGGCCGAGGGGGCTGAGGGGCGCCGGGGGCCACCGTTCCACCGGTTTGCGCCAGGGTCGCGGCGGCTTCTTTGGTGATCTCGTTTTCCGGCAAGTTCACGCGCCAATCCGTCCAGCCGTAGCCCGGCCACCAGACCTGCCAATAGTTAGGCTCCAGAACGTAACTCTGCCAGGCGGGATCCTCCAAAGCCCCCCGCAGCCTGGCCAGGTAGCCGGCGTTGGTGCCGTCATAGGCGGGCACCTCCGGCAGGGGGATCGGCGTGCCTTGGACGTCGGAGGTCGGCTGGAAGACCGTCGCGACTTCCTGGGGCGGGCTCCAATTGCCGTCGGGCATGCGCTCCTGGACCTGCGCCACCACGCCAATCGCCACGGGCGCGAACGGCACGCCGCTGTTTCGGAGCCTGTCTCTCCAGGCGTCGGCCAGCGACTGCCAAGGATAGACGGCCACCACGTGGGCCACCATCTCATCCGCCGCCCTTTCCATCGGCCGGTTGGGCAGGACGCGAACGGCGTTGACCACCGGCTTGCCGGGAGCGGGCATCAGGTCCAACAGTTCCTTCAAATTGATCTTCGCCACCGCCGGTCCCTCCGTGACGCCGATCGGCCGGGCCGGCGTACCGAACGCTTCCATCGAGAACGGTTTGCCCGAGCTGGCTCCCGACATCAACAGCCGGAACTGATTAATGTAATCCGGAGGAGGAGGCACGTCGGCCTTCTTGGCCTCCACGGCCGACGCCACGGACTTGGCTAGATCCTGAAGCTGCTGGTCCACCTCCGCGGGCGTGCTTTTCTTTTCGCTGCGGCTGCCGGGCAACTCCACGGAGCGACGCGAGGCCAGGCCCCAATAGCCCACAGCCACCAGGAGCAACAAAAGACACACGCCGAGCAAAATCTTCTCCACGTGCTGCTCCAGAACTTCCATGAACGGACCTTTGGCCATGGTCCTCACCTCTTCAACCTATGTTCCCCAGCCGTGGGGTTTCCTGGGGCTATTCTCAAGGCCTCATCTAGCGTGCGGCACCCGCTGCTGCCTGGGGGAATCGCGCGGCATCTTCCGGCCGAAGGGCGGGGTTTTCCCGATTCCCAAACTGCTGAACCAGCGATTCGGCGGGGATCAGCGGGGGAAATTCGCTCGACCAGGCGTTTTTCTCCGTGTCCCACGTGCCTCGTTCCCAGGCGGTCAGCAGGAGCATTTCGCCGGTGATCTCCACCCGGGCGACGGGTTCGGTGCCGTAGTAGTAATTCGCGTTCGACGACGCCCCCTCGGCTTCGCCCGTGGGAAGCGCCGCGTCGGCCGGAAATATCTGCACGCTCAGAACCGTATGGTAGTTGCGGGCCATCAAGTGGCGCTCCAGAGCCGGCAACCAGCGCGTGGGCATGACGACGAAGAGTCGGTAGTGCAGGACGTCGCAGTCCTTTCCGGAACCGCGCCGGGTCAAAATGGAAGCTATTTCCTTTTCCGTCTCGCTCACGACATTCGTGTACTCCGGCGTCTCCGCCGGTTCTTCCTCGCCGGCAAACCGGCCCGGCTGGACGGGCGCGGCGCCTTGCTCGGGCAGCGACGTCACGTAGTTTTCGTTCACGCCGATACGTATCAGCCGCTTCACGGCCGCCGTCAGCACGTCGTGAGGTTTGCCTTCCCGGTCGGCCTGGGCGAAGGCCTCCTCGTTGGTGGCGTTGATGGCCGCCACGACGTCGGACGTGACCCACAGATTCAGTTGCGCCTGCCAGAGGTTCACGACCGCCGGATTAGGCACCTCTTCGCGGAACACCATGCGAAAGGCCGAGGGATCGACGTAGATCGCCCCGCGCCTGGCTTTCATGATCATGGCCGAATCTCTGCCCCTGGCCGTCGCCTCGGCAACGATGGCGGGATCGGAGGTCATGGACGCCATCGGCGCAGGGGCCGCGCCCGGAACTTCCGAACCCCCGGGCACCGGAAGAGGCGTCAACGGCCTGGCCGGCTGCGGCGCCATGGCGGGCGGTGGACCGGCAGGCGTCGCGCCCATCGCCGGCGGCCGGACGCCGCCCGTCGCCACCCCCTGGTCCGCCTCCATCGCCCGCCGCTGCATCAGCTGGTTTTGCCATTGCAACTGCTGCGACACAACCTCCCCTTCCGTGGGGGGCGTCGTGGGATGGAGGCTGCCCCACAAGCGCTGCATCGCCTGCACATAGGTTTTCGTGAACACATACCCCAGTCCGTGATCGCGGTAGACCTGTTCGTCATACGGGAAGGCCGGCACCACCTCTTCGGTGTCAGGAACCGTCAGCTTGAGAACCGCCAGGTGCTCATGGTTCCAATCGATGCATACCTTGGCCACCGTTCCTGCAGTCGAGCGGATGGCTTCCAGCCGCTTCTCGGCGGCGGCGACCATCTCGGCGTTGGCCCCGCGGCCCTCCAAACCTTGCAGCGTCTTGGCCATCTCGACCCGGCCGTTCATCGCCTTTTGCACGTCACCGGAGACTTTAAAAGAAGTCACCGCCAGGCCGATTCCGCCCAGCAGGACGCATCCGGCGACGACGATCAGGAATAAGTTTTCACGCACAAACTTCATGGCAGGCTCCTGAAAGCTACTGCGCCGGCGGCGCGGCGGCGTTGGAATCGGTCAGGCCGTCGCCCGTAATCGTCACGATCAGACCCACCTGAAAATAAATATCGTTGGCGGCTTCCTCGTCGGGGAAGATCACGTCGGGTTCCCTCGGGCCGGTCGGACCCCGCTGCGGCCCCGCCGGTGCCTCTTCAGTAGTCTCCCGTTCCTCATCGGCGTAACGTCTCCCCGGCCCCTGCGGCGCCACAGCGGCGGTCGGAGACGTCACCGAGAAGTCATGGAAATAGTCCACGATGGCCAGTTCCGGCACGCCCTTGCCCGCCTCTTCCAGCTTTTTCCTCAGGCTGGTCAGCGTGGCTTGGGCCTTGTCCTTGCTGAGGGGCGTTCGCCCCACCAGGCGGATGAAATATCCCGGGACCGTCAGCGAGGCGGTGGGGCCTTTGGTGGAGGGCGTCCCTCCGGTGCCGCCCAGCATGGCGTGGGCCGTCTTGCCTTGGATGCTGGGCAGGGGGACCACCTGCATGTCGCGGATGAAAACCATCGCGCGGTTCGTGCGGACGGGGTACTTGGCCCGAATCTGAGCCATCATCCTCTGGCGGGCGGCCGGGTCGGGTGCGGCGTCGAAGTCCTCCAGGAGCTTCTGGCCAGCGAACGCCGACTCGAAGCCCGCCGACACCACCGATTGGAGCGTCGGCCAATAACCGCGGTAGCCGAACAGGGTGCGGTATTTATTGACCGGCTCTTCTTCCGGCCCCACGCGGCTGATCATCTCCTGGTAGCGGTTGCTCTGATCGCTCAGCGTGCGGGCGATGCTTTCGGTATTGCGGTACGCCTCTCCGGGGGCCAGGGCGGACCGGTCGCTGAGGCCGCGATACAACGGCGCCGCCAGCGCCGCCAGGACCACCGCGCCGGCCGCGGCAAACCAGGGACGCTTCCGCCCCCACAGGCGGCGGCGCACGATCTCGTCGGGCAGCAGGTTGGCGCTCACGGCCGTGAGGTCCAGCCCCTGGATCGCCAATCCGTAGGCCACCGCGAACGACAGCACGTTCTCGTTGAGCATCGGGGCGTTGACGGCGCCGGAACCGGTCAGCTTGTTGTAGCTGTCCACCCGGACGACGGGGACGTTGAGCTGCTGCTCCAGGAACTTCTGAAGGCCCGGCAGGCGGAACCCGTTACCCAACCCCACGACCTTCTTGAACCGCGCCTCGCGGCGCATGGCCGTGTAGTAGCCCAGCGAGCGCTGCACCTCCTGGGCCAGGTCACTGAACACCGGCCTCATGGCCTGGAAAATCTGTCGGGCGTATTTGCTGGTGGCGGCGCTGCGCTTGAGCTTCTCGGCCTTGGGGAACGACAGCTTGAAGGCCTTGACCAGCGCCTCGGTAAAATCGTTGCCGCCGATCTGGATGGTGCGGGTCCAGATTCTCGGCCCGTCGGCCACGACCAGCTCGGTCTTGTTGGTCCCCACGTCGGCCAGCAGCGTCGCCCCGTCGGGGGCCGCCTGCTCGTCGAAGGTCATGAAGTTGAACAACGCCAGCGGGGCCATCTGCACCACGTCGACGGCCAGTTGGACCTCGTCGAAGTGGTCGAGCATCTCAGCCACGTCCGCTCGCTTCATCGCGAAGATGCCCACTTCCACGTCCGGGCCGTTGGGATCCTGGAACGACTGCCACCGCCACAGCACGTCGGCGATGGGGAAGGGAATCTGCTGCTCGGCCTCGAAGCGCACGATGTCGGGGATCTTCTTGCTCTCCACGGGGGGCAGCTTGACGAAGCGGGTGAAGCCGCTCTGGCCCGAGACGGCCACGGCCACCAGGCTGCCGACCACCGTCTGGCGCGACAGGAACGTCTCCAGGGCGGTGCGGATGAGCTGCACGCGGTCCACGTCCGCTTCGGAAAGGATGCGGGCGTGCTCGATGACGTCCAGGGCCTCGACCCTCAGCTCGCCGTCGACCTCGCGCAGCTTCAGTGCCTTCATGGCACACTGCCCGATGTCGATTCCCCAGACGCTGTTGACCGTCGCCATGAAAACTCCTTCAACTCGCCCTCGACCGCGCCGCCCAGGGGGCTGCATTCGCGGCCGGATCGGTTATCATGGAACCATCCAACACAGCGACAACACCGGCGGGGTCAGTCCGCCCCACGGCGCCCGGAGGCTCGCCGCAGTGCAATTCCTGATCACCACACTCGGTTGCAAGGTCAATCAGTACGAAAGCGCCGCCCTGGGCGAAGCCCTCGCCCAAGCAGGCCTGTCGCTCGCCGGCTGGTCGGACGGCCCGGCCGACCTGCGGGTGGTCAACACCTGTTGTGTGACCGCCGCGGCCATGGCTAAAAGCCGCCAGACCATCGCCCGGGCCGTGCGAAGCGCCCCGGGCGCCCTGGTGCTGGTGACGGGCTGCTACGTCGATTACGACGCTCAGCGCCTCGGCCAGCTGCTGGCGCAGCTGGGCGTCCCACCACAAAGGGCGGTCCTGGCCGGCCATCGCGACGACCTCTCTACTTGCCTCGCTGAGGTTTTGGCGTTGCTAGCCTTTCCTCGCGTCGGCCGGACTTCCGTGAGATTGCATCGGCAGGAACAGCAAACATCCTTGAGTGAAGGTGGCGCAAGCACTTCCCTCGCCACTGCCTCCGAACCGGCCGCCTCCTTATCGGACCTTATCAAATCGCGCCGCCCGGCCGAGGTCAAGCAGAAATTCCTCCCCGCCGCAGCTTATTTACCGAGCCTCAAAAGCTTCCCAGGCCGCCGCCGGGCGATCGTTAAAATCCAGGACGGCTGCGACGCGTTTTGCTCCTACTGCATCGTGCCGCATCTCCGCAATCGCATGGGGTCCCGCCCGCCGGAGATCGTCGAACGCGAATGCCGCGACCTGGTCGCGGCCGGGCACCGCGAGATTATCCTGTGCGGCGTGTCCCTGGGCGCCTACGGGCGGGACGCCGCTGACGGACAAACCTCCGCGCTGCCGGAGCTGATCCGCCGCCTGGCCGGCATCCCGGGCCTGTGGCGGCTGAGATTATCCAGCCTGGAATGCGGCGACGTGAGCGAGGAATTCCTGGCCGCCTGCCGCCAGACGCCAAAGCTCGCCCCGCACTTCCACCTGCCGCTGCAATCCGGCAGCGACCGCATCCTGCGGCGGATGAACCGGCGGTACTCGGCCGGCCAGTTCCTCCAAACCGTCGCCCGCCTGCGGGAGGCGACGGACCGCCCGGCCATCACCACGGACATCCTGGTGGGCTTCCCCGGCGAGGACGACGACGACTTCGCGGCCACGCTGGCCGTCGCGCGGCGGGCGGGCTTCGCCAAGATTCACGCCTTCCCGTTCAGCGCGATTGAAGGCACGGCCGCCTGGGCGTTCCGCCGCGAGGCGCCGCCGGCGGCCGTCGTCAAGGCCCGCATGGCCGCTCTGGCGGCCACGGAAAAAGAACTGGCCGCCGCCTACCGCCGGCAGTTCGTCGGCCAGACGGTCGAGGCCGTCGTGGAGGACCACGGCCGCGGCAGCGGGCACGTCGCACGCACCGACCGCTACTTCACCGTGACGCTGCCCCGCTGCACCGCCGTTCAGCCGGGCCAGGCCGTCCGGGCCGCCATCGAAAGCCTGGGCGACAAGCACATGCCGGCTCAACTGGTGGCGGTTCTACCTGGGCCTGCCTGAGGCGTTGTGGACAGGCACCCCGGCCTCTACAATTCCATCCATGAAGAAGGACACCGACAAGCTCATCGACGCCGCCGAGCAGATGCTGGAAGGCGAGCGGCTCCTAGGCGGGCTTTTTCTGCCTGCTGAGCGCAATCCTCTGCCCGGTCCCGCCGCGGACGGCGGCGGCGTCTGTGGCGCAGAGGCCTGGCCCGACCCTGGCCACCATCGACGTCAACGAAGTCCGCGGCTGCACGCGCTGCGGCCTGTGTCAGGGCCGCAGGCAAACGGTCTTCGGCGAGGGCAGCCCGATGTCGCGGCTGGTGTTCATCGGCGAAGGCCCGGGCGAGGAAGAAGACCGCACCGGCCGGCCGTTCGTGGGCCGGGCGGGCGAGCTGCTGAACCGCATGATCACGGCCATGGGCCTGAAGCGCCAGGACACGTACATCGGCAATATCGTCAAGTGCCGCCCGCCGGGCAACCGCGCCCCGGCCGTGGAAGAGGCCGAGGCCTGCCGCACCTACCTGGTCCGCCAGCTCCAGATCCTCGCCCCGGCGGTGATCGTCACGCTGGGCAACCCGGCCACGCAGAACCTGCTGGACACGACCGTCGGCATCACCAAGCTCCGCGGCCAGTGGCAAAAGCTCCCCGCCATCGCCCCCGGCCTGGGCGGCATCGACGTGATGCCGACGTTCCACCCGGCCTACGTCCTGCGGCAATACACCGCCGACGTCCGCAGCAAGGTGTGGGCCGACCTCCAGCAGGTATTGGACCGCCTGGGTATTTCTCCGCCAGCCCCGCCGGCCAAACGCAAACCCCAACTCTAGCCCCGCCGTTTCTCCGACTTACGCACTACGACCTTCGACCTACGTCCTGCCGTTAATCCACCAGCACGCGCCGGACCCGCCGGCCCAGACGGCAGGTGATTTCGTAGGGAATCGTCCCGGCCAGGCGTGCCAGGCTCTCGACGCTGTGCGGGGCGGCTGGGTCGGCGGAGATAATCTCCACCTCGTCGCCCACGCGGGCGGCCGGGCAGCCGGCCAGGTCGATGACCACCTGGTCCATCGACACCCGCCCGCAGACCGGCGCGTCGCGCCCGCCGACGCGCATGATCGCGCGGTGGGAGAAGCTTCGCAGGTAGCCGTCGGCGTAGCCGATGGGCACTAACCCAGCGCGAGTGGCGCGCTGGAGCGTGTGTGTCCGCCCGTAGCCGCAGGGGCTGCCGGCCGGGAGATTCTTGATCTGCATCAGCTTGCCCACCAGCCGCAGGGCCGGGCGAAGCGGCAGGCGGTGCGTCATGTCGTCGGAGGGCTGGTAGCCATACAGGGCGATGCCGGGGCGGACCATGTTCAGGTGCGTCTCGGCCAGGTCGATGGTGGCCGCGGAGTTGGCCGCGTGGAGTGTCAAACCGGCTGCGCCGTTGGCGACTTGCACCGCGGCCTTGAAGCGGGCGAACTGCTCGCAGGCGAACTGCTTGTCGGCCTCATCCGCCGTGGCGAAGTGCGAGTAGACGCCGGTGAGCTTCACGGACCGGTAGCGGCCGGCCTCGGCCACCACGGCCGGGAGGTCCTCGACCGGCACGCCGCTGCGGCCCATGCCGCTATCCACCTTGATGTGCACCGACGCCGGCACCCGCACGCGCCGGGCGGCCTCTTCCACGGCCGCCAGCTCCGCAGCCGCAGCCACCGTCAGCGTCACGCGGCGGGCGATCAGCTCGGCCAGCGCCTCGCGGCGCTCGGCGCCGTCGTCATTGGCACAAGCAGAGAAGAACGTCAGAATTGGTCGATCATACCCCAGCTTCCGCAGGAGAAGGGCTTCTTCCGGCGTGGCCACGCCCAGGCAGTCGGCCTCGGCCGCCAGCACGCTCAACAGCGTCCGGATGCCGTGGCCGTAGCAGTCGGCCTTGACGACCGCGCACAGCTTGACGCCCGCGGCCAGCCGGCGGCGCAATAGCGATACATTCCACCGAACCGCCGACGCGGAAACCTCCGCCGTGAGATAACTGTCCATGTCCATTTCCCTCTCGCCGTCATCCTGCACAGCGAGGGTGCCCTCCGGCATCCGCCGCATAGGATACCACATCCCCGCCGCGTTGCAAAAGCAAGGTCCGCCGAAAACGGTTGGCGGTTCGGCGAAAGCGCGTTATGATGCAAAGTTCACCAGCCGGCCTGCCGCGGCGTCGCTTAGCAGAGTCGGGCAAGCGGCTGGGGGTGTCTTTAGTCTTAGTCAAAGGTGAGTGCGGAAAAATGGCTTGGCGAACCGCCATCATGGGCGCCACCGGCGCGGTGGGAGGGGAGTTCCTCAAGGTCCTTGAGGAGCGGAAGTTCCCTGTCTCCAGCCTGAAGCTGCTGGCCAGCGGCCGGTCGGCCGGAAAGAAGCTGCGCTTCGGCGGCCAGGATCTGGTCGTCGAGGAGCTGACCGAAAAAAGCTTCAAAGGCATCGAGCTGGTGCTGGCCTCGGCCGGCGGCAGCGTGTCCAAGAAGTTCGCGCCCGCGGCCGTCGCGGCCGGTGCGGTGGTGGTGGACAACACCTCGGCCTTCCGCATGGTCGAGGGCGTGCCGCTGGTCGTCCCGGAGGTCAACCCCCAGGACATCGCCACCCACAAGGGCATCATCGCCAATCCCAATTGCTCGACGATCATCATGAACGTGCCGGTCTGGCCGCTGCACCAGGCCAATCCGATCCGGCGGATCGTCGTGAGCACTTACCAGGCCGTCAGCGGCGCCGGCGCCTGGGGCATGTGGGAGCTGCACGACCAGATCAAGGCCGTCGCGGCCGGGCAGGCCGTGGCGAAGCAGAAATTCCCGCACCCGATCGTCAACAACTTGTTCAGCCACAACAGCGCCATCGCGGACAACGGCTACAATGAGGAAGAGAACAAGATGGTCGCCGAGACGCGGAAAATCTTCCATTGCCCGCAGATTCTCATCACGGCCACCTGCATCCGCGTGCCGGTGCTGCGCGCCCACAGCGAGTCGATCAACCTCCAGTTCTCCCGCCCGATGAGCGAGGCGCGGGTGCGGGAGATTCTGGCCGGGGCGGCGGGCGTGAAAATCGTGGACGACCGCAAGAACAACTATTTCCCCATGCCCGTGGACGCCAGCGGGCAGGACGACGTCCTGGTCGGGCGCATCCGCCAGGATATTTCCCAGCCGGACGGCTGCGGCATCGAGCTGTTCGTCAGCGGCGACCAGATCCGCAAAGGGGCGGCCCTGAACGCCGTTCAAATCGCCGAGAGACTGTAGTCGGCCCCGCCTTCTGGCCGACAAAGACAGAGCAACCGGAGGCACATAACTATGCGTAGAAACATCGTCCATGCCGGAGCGGGTTCGCTGACGTACGCGATCCGCGAGATCGTCCAGGTGGCCTATCAGTTCCGCGACCTGGGCGTGAAAATGACCTGGGAGAACATCGGCGACCCGGTCCAGAAGGGCGAGACGATCGAGCCCTGGATCCGCCAGATCATGCGCGACATCGTGGACCAGGACGTCTCCTGGGGCTACTGCGACACCGCGGGCGTGCCGGAAACCCGAAAATTCCTGGCCGAGGAAGTCAACAAGCGCGGCGGCGCGCAGGTGACGCCCGACGACATCCTCTTTTTTAATGGCATCGGCGACGCCGTGGCCAAGGTGTACGGCTTCCTGGCCCGCAACGCCCGTGTCATCGGGCCCACGCCGGCGTACTCGACGCACTCCTCCGCCGAGGCCGCCCACAGCGGCTACGACCACCTGACCTACGAGCTGGACCCCTACAACAAGTGGCTGCCGGACTTGGAAGACCTGCGCCTGAAGGTGCACTACAACGATTCCATCGCGGCCATTTTGCTGATCAACCCCGACAACCCCACCGGCGCAGTGTATCCCCGCGCGGTCATGGAGGAGATCATCGCCATCGCCCGCGAGCACGACCTGTTCGTGATCGCCGACGAGATTTACACGCACATCGTCTACAACGGGAACAAGACGCTGCACCTTTCGGAGGTCATCGGCGACGTCTGCGGCCTGGCGCTGCGCGGCGTCAGCAAGGAAGTACCCTGGCCGGGCAGCCGCTGCGGGTGGATCGAGGTGCTCAACCGCCACCGCGACAAGATGTTCCACACGTACGTCGACAGCCTGCTGGCGTCCAAGCGGCTGGAGGTGTGCTCCACGACCATGCCGCAACTGGCCGTGCCGAAAATCCTGGGCGACAAGCGCTATCCGGCGCACCTGAAGCGCCGGGCCGGCATCTTCGAGGCCCGCGCCAAGGAGGCCTGCCAGCTCCTGGGCGAGATTCCCGGCACGAAGATCAACTGCCCGTCGGGCGCGTTCTACCTGACGGTGATGTTCGAGCCCGGCGCGCTGAACAACCGCCAGACGCTCAAGATCGACAATCCCAAGGTCCGCAAGCTGGTGGAGGGCCTGGTGGCCGGCGGGCCGGAGGACCAGCGGTTCGTCTATTACCTGCTGGGCGCGACGGGCGTCTGCGTGGTGCCGCTGACGGGCTTCTGCTGCAAACGCGACGGCTTCCGTGTGACCCTGCTGGAATGCGACGACGAAAAACGCCGCTGGACGTTCAAGACACTCGCCACCGCGATGCGGGAATACCTGAACTCCTAGTTTCGGATTCCGAAATTCGGATTTCGGGGTTATCCTTTCAGGACCAGCAAAGGAAAGGGGTGCGGGATGAGCGGCCGAAAGAGGCTTCTGTTGCTGGCCCTGGTTGCCTGCGTGCTCGTCGGATGTCGCTCTTCATCCAGACATCGCGAACCTGGCCGGGTCTACGACACCAACAATAAGTTCTCCATCGTTCCACCAGAGGGGTGGGTGAGTAAGAACATGCTCCCAGGCTGCTTCATGCTGTACATGGGGCCCAAGGAAGGGGAATTCGCGGTCAATTTCAACGTGAACGTTGTGCAGTACGGGGGGACGCCCAAACAAGCCTTGCCGGTGGTGAAACAGACCCTGGCTCGGAGCGCCATGGGATACCGATGCATGGATGAAGGATTCCTCGCCATTGACGGGCGCGAATCACTATTCATTTCCAGTGCCTTTGACATGCCCGCTGGCAGGCTTCAGAACCTTCAGTACCAGATCCTCACAGGCAAACGGGGCTACACGATTACCTTCACGGCCCCACAATCCGTTTTCCAAAAATATCGGCCTATCTTCGAAAAGTGCGGACTGTCCGCCCGCGTGGATGATTAGGCCGATAGGGTGAGTAATTCGTCACCCACAGCATCCATCTCCGAGTAGGAATTCCGCGGGAAACAAGTTTCCCGCCCTACGGACTCCCTGACGCCTGGCCGCTACCTAGGGATCGGCCCATAGAGCAACATCTGCAAAAGCTGTGATAGATGGCACAAATCCCTCCAAATATGGAGAAAAGTCCCCAGAACAAGGGACGGCTGAAGATCTGTGCCAGCGTCGGGTCTGCGTGCGGTGCAGAATAAACACCCCACGTGGTAAGGAAGCAGCCGACCACCACGCACACATGCCCAAAAACAAGGCCACTGATCCGCCCCGGCTTGTAGCCCAGGTAGACCAGCGAAGCACCTATCACACAAGGCACAAAACCCACAGGATGCCTGCTTTGAAAGACTAAATACAGCCCTACTAAGATCAGTGCGAGGCCGAGAATGATAGGTATTAGGCGTTTCGGTTTCACTTTATGGCCCTTTCAATAACAGTGGCCTACTACTATGACCTGGGATTTGCCATGTCCACTTGCTTAGCCGGGAGTCCCCAAATGATGTTTACCCGCGACCATCGCGGGCCCGTGCTTCGTCATTTTCCCTCGTTCTCATCATCCTGCAAGCCTTCTTCTGCCCGCGTCGATAGGTTTTGCTCTCCACGGAGCCAGTCCGATAGGGTGGGTAACGCCCTACAGCCCCGTGCGTGAGCACGGGGATGGGGATGGTCGAGCAACCCGTAAGGCGATAAACTATCTCCCGGCTCACGCCGGGGGCTTTATTGTCGGCACATGCCACCGACAGGGTACCTCGGTCTTAAAATAAAAGGGAAATCTCAATGAAAATTGCTTGGGCCAGTTATTGGTTACTCGCTGCGGTAGCTGTTTGTTGGATAGTCTCCACCATCGGCGGGGCCGGTATCCCTACTACGGCCACATCACCAGCGACTCAGCCATCGCCGCTTGTCTCCCAGGAACTGGCAGCATTGCGTGCGGAGAATCAGCGCCTGCGCCTCCAAGTCCAGACGCTCCAGACCGAACTGGCCGCCTTGCGAGCCCAACTGACCGCCTTGAAGGCTTCGGCCAGCAAAACACCTCCACCGACCAGCCAGCCTGATACCAAGCCCACACGGCAGGTCGCTCTAGAGACAATTACCCTCACTAATACCTCCAAGTTAGTTGGTGCCAGAATCTTCGGCCTGGTGATGGTAACAGCTATCAAACCGGACCCCAATCAAATCGGCCACTATGTTATCGAGGCCGCCCTCACAAACCCAGACATCGATGGACTTGTTTCGGTATCAGAAGGAGATTTTATTCCAGCGGTCGTCTTTCGCTGCCCGGAAGAAACAGCCCTAAGACTTCGCCAGGGCCGTAAAATCAATGTGGCGGGCGATGTAGAACGGGCCGAGATCAAACAAACCGAAATCTATGGCGCCCTTCCAGGTTCCTCAAAAGTAGTGTTCCTGCATCTGCGGAATGTATCGGCTCGCTGAACACGACCTCACTCCACGTCTAGTCCGGTAGGGTGGGCAGCTCTGCTGCCCACAGGATTACTGATATAATCCTGCCATGAGCGAGCGGGTTCCGGAAATCCCAGCGCTACCGCCGCGACGGAATACTGGCATTGAGCAGCGTCGAAATGTCAAGCTGGTGATCGCCTACAACGGGGCGGCCTATCACGGCTGGCAGAGGCAGGCCGATGGCTTCGACACCGTTCAGCAGCGGCTGGAGGAGGCCTTGGTGCGCGTGGTGTGGCATCCGGTGGTCGTCTTTGGCGCGGGCCGGACGGACGCCGGCGTTCACGCGGCCGGTCAGGTGGCCAACTTCTACACCACCGACTTCGCCATCCCGCTGCCCGGCCTGGTCGCGGCGACCAATTCCCGCCTGCCGCACGACATCGCCATTCTCTCGGCCACGGAAGTGCCGGAAAACTTCCACTCCAGCCGCTCGGCCGTGGGCAAGACGTACCGCTATCGCATCTATGTCGCGCCGCGCCGGCCGGTGGAGCTTTTCGGCCTGGTGTACCACTACTGGCGGCCGCTGGACATCGAACCGATGCGCCAGGCCGCGGCGCTGCTGGTGGGCGAGCACGACTTCCGCGGCTTTGCGTCCTCAGCGGATGAGCGCGACAACACCGTCCGGCGCATCGCCCGCTGCGACGTGGCCGAGGCCGGCAGCGAAATCCTTGTCACCCTCCGCGGCGACGGGTTCCTGTACAACATGGTCCGCAACATCGTCGGCACGCTCATCGAGATCGGCCGGGGCCACTGGCTGCCGCAGCGCATCGACCAAATCCTCGCCTCGCGCCTCCGCAGCGACGCCGGCCCCACCGCCCCGCCCGATGGACTGACGATGATGTGCGTCCATTACGAGTGAGGAAGGCAGTGCGTAGTGTTTCCGCTAGGCGATTGCTCTTGCATGGGGGCCAGCCGGTGCGTATAACGGCCCGCAATATCGCGCGGGGGCAATCGCGCGGCCTGAGCAACTCGCCTACCGATGGGTAGGAAGGACGGTACGCCATGAAGGTCATCGCACAGACGGCGGCGTTGCAGGAGGCTTTGGCGCTGGCCGGCAGCATCGTGGTCACCCGCACGCCCAAGCCGGTGCTTCAGTGCGTCAAGCTCATCGCCTCCGGCAAGTCGCTGACGGTGCTTTCCACCGACCTGGAGGCCTCCTGCCGCTACCAGATCACGGCCGTGAAGATCGAGAAGGAAGGCGAGGCCCTGGTCCCCTCCGAGCGGCTGGGGGCGATCGTCCGCGAGTCGGCCGACGAGGAGCAGTTGACCCTCGAGACCGACAAGGAGGCCTGCGTCGTCCGCGGCTCGGCCGGGCGGTTCAAGGTCTTCGGCTACGATCCGGCCGAGTATCCCGCCATTCCCGAACTGACGGACAAGATCGACTTCCAGATTACCGCGGCCACGCTATCGGCCATGATCGGCAAGACGCTGTTCGCCACGGCCAAGGCCCACAGCCATTACGCCATCTCCGGCGTGCTGTGGGAGGCCAGCGGCAAGAAGCTGCAATTGGTGGCCACCGACGGCCACCGCCTGGCCCAGGCCCGCGGCGGCCTGACCAAGGCAGCCGCCAAGGACGTCAGCGCCATCGTCCCGGCCAAGCTGATGGCGCTCATCCAGCGCGTCTCCGGCGGCGGGGAGGAAGTGCTGGAGGTCAAGATCGAGGAAAACCAGATTCTCATCCGCACGGCCCGGGCGGTGCTGGTCAGTTCCCTGGTGCAGGGCAACTTCCCAAAGTACGCCGACGTCATCCCGCGCGAGTGCACCCGCAAGGCCAAGATCAAGACGGCCGCGTTCGAGCATCGCATCCGCCAGGCGGCGCTGCTGACCAACGAGGAGTCCCGCGGCATCCGCCTAAGCTTCTCGGCCGACAAGCTGACGCTTTCCAGCCGCGCGCCGGAGGCCGGCGAGGCCGAGGTCACCTGCCCCATCACCTACGAGGGCGAGGGCATGGACATCGCCTTCAACCCGGCGTTCATGGTGGACGCCCTCCGCGTGGCCGGCAGCGAGGACATCACGCTGGAAATGAACGCCGCCAACAAACCGGCCGTCCTGAAGGCCGGCAGCGACTTCCTCTACGTCCTGATGCCCGTAGACCTGGGCTGATCGGCGGCGTCGGGCAATAAAGGAAGAGCGGTAATGGATGCCTCCTCGCGACCGCCCCTGCTGGCACGACTCTGTGGTTGGTTCGCCGTGACCCTCAGCGTGCTGGCCGCGTGCTTCTGGGCATTCTGGGGAACGCTTGAGAACTTCCATGAGGGCTGGTGGCACGCGCGGTTGGGCGACAATCTGCTGCTGACGGGGGCCTACCTCGGCCCGGCGACAGCCGTCGTGGTGCTGGCCCTGCTGGCGGTCCGCTGGCCGCGTGTGGGCGGGGCGATTCACGTGCTCCTGGGGTTGGCGCTGCTGGCGTGGTGGTGGGGGCAGATGCGCGGCGCCTCCCTGATCCATCACCTGACGCACATGGTCAC
Source organism: Phycisphaerae bacterium (assembly GCA_049510055.1). Classification (GTDB taxonomy): domain Bacteria; phylum Planctomycetota; class Phycisphaerae; order SM23-33; family SM23-33; genus JALHTV01. The sequence goes on from JBEKZI010000034.1 coordinate 28,903, forward strand.
GGTCACCTCCGAGGCCGTGGTCGCGCTGGGGATTCTCTACGTCTTCGGCCGAGCCCGGCCACGACGGCTGGCGATGATTCTGCTGGTCGCCTTGCCCGCGCTGGTGGCCGTCGCCTGTGCCATCGAGCCCGTCTGGCGCATCTCGCAGCGGTCGGGCAAGGCGGTGGATTCATCCGTTGTCGTCCGGGGCAACGGCGTGGAGCTGCTGTGGGCCCCGCCCGGCCCGGGCTGGCCGAAGAAAGGCAACGTGGACTTCGCCGAGGCCCAGCGGATCGTCGCGCACCTGACGGCCGACGGGCAGAGCTGCGCCGAGACCCCGCAGAACATCTGGCGGCTGCCCACGGTGGCCGAGGTGGTCGGATCGCTCACGCGCCGCGGGCATAATGCCGGCGGCCGGTGGGACGCCGCCGCAGGCACGGCCACCTACACCGTCATGCCGGATAAGGAACCGCCTCTGTGGCACATGGACTCGCCGGTGATCTACTGGTGGACGTCCAGCAGCGCCGGCAGTCGGGTGTATATTGTCGTCTTCAACGGCCGCGTGAGTCCCCGCACGCCCGCGGGCACGGGCAGCACGGCCTTCCGGGCGGTGCGGGAAGTGGCCCCGGCTGATGCACCTGTGGCGACGGCGCCTGCCAAACCGTAGCGGGGCGGGCTGGGCCTCTTGCACTGAGCGGCGCCGAGGTGCCTGCACCGAGCCCTGTCGAGGTGAAGTTTCTGTCTTGACTGTGGCGATAAAGTGATTAGGGTGGCCAGCGTTGTCGGTCCCGTAACCGGCAGCGAGGGCAACCCCTGGAGCACGTGTCATGGATGACGCACAATTGCGAACCGTCTGGCAGCAGCGGCAGTGGGACGATAGCGTGCCCCACATCAGCCAGCCCCTAGCCATCCTCACCCAGCACATCCTGGCCAAGCGCTTCCGCCAGCTCCGCAACCTGGCCGCCATCTGGGACGAGGTTATTCCCGGGCCCATCGCCGAGCACACCGCCCTGGAAAGCTTCACGCAGCAGCGCGGCGTGCTGACGGTGCTGGTGGATTCGGCGGCCCATCGCTTCCAGCTCAAGACGCTGCTGGACGGCGGGCTGACGCGGGAGATTCAGGCCCGCTTCAGCGGCGCGCTGAACACGATTCGCCTGGTGCCCGGACAATTCAGTTCCGTGGACCTGGCCGGCCAGCCGCGCTACGAATTTGGCATCCCGTCCTGAGTCGCCCCCACCCCCGGCCCGACGCCCGGAGGCCTCGCCCTTGAAACGCCGCCTCGCCCGCTCCATAATGTTCCTATCGACCCCTTGACCCCTGTGCCGCGTGACGTGTAGTGAGCGCGTCGAACTAAAGGATTTGCGTATGGGCGTCACCATGGCCTGCATCGCGGGTGAGGAAGTCTACCGGCAATGGGAGGCCGGGGGCATCGCGGGCCAGCGCCTCGGGCGGCGGGACACCCCCTTCGGCCCCAGCGGCGAAATCTTCCTGATCCCCAGCCCCGCGGGCGATTACTACCTGCTGCCCCGCTACGGCACGGGCCTGGCCAAGACCGCCCCGTACCGCATCAACAGCCGCGCGAACCTCTACGCGCTGAAGGACCTGGGCGTACAGGGCATCCTGGCCTGGGGCAGCGGCGGGGCCATCACGCACAACATCGCCGTCGGCGACCTGGTCCTCCTGGACGACCTGATCGACCAGACGCACCTGCGGCCCAAGACGTTCTTCCAGGACTCGCCCCTGGGCTTCCTGCGGCAGTTCCCGGTGTTCTGCCCCACGCTGCGGCAGGCGGCGGCGAAGGTGCTGAGCCAGATGAAGCTGGTGCACCACGCCGGTGGCACCGCGGCCGTCACCGAAGGCCCGCGGATGGAGACGCCGGCCGAGATCCGCCAACTGGCCTCCCTGGGGGCCGAGGTGGTCACCCACAGCTTCGTGCCGGAGGCCTTTTTGGCCAAGGAACTGCAACTGTGCTACGCCGCCCTGTGCTACGTGGTGAACTACGCCGAGACCGGCAGCCGCCATCGGCCGTTCACGCCGGGGGCGCTGTTCGGCGGGCTGGCCAGCCAGTCCGACGACCAGCGGCTGGCGGGCGTGGTGGGGGCGATGAGCCAGATCGTCCGCAACGTCGTCGCGGCCGCCGCCACCGAGCCCAAGATCTGCGAGTGCGACAAGACGATGGCGGCCAACGCCCGCCAGTACAACCTGCCGGCCGACTGGCATAAATGGTTCGCCTGACCCGCCGACGCCCCGCCATCGCCAAACCCAAGGAGACCTGCGCATGACATGCTCTCGCTTGGTAATTTTCGTGCCGCTGCTTGGGATCGCCATCGGCCTGTGCGCCGTTGCCGCCCCATCCCGCCCGGCCCCGGCGGACAACGCCGCGGCAAACCAAGCCGCCGACCCCTCGTCCGCCCAGGAGGCGTACGCCATTCCGCAGGGAGCCAAAGTCGAACGCGACATTGTTTACGCCAAGGTGGCCGGCCAGGACCTTCACCTGGACCTGTACACGCCCGCTGAGGCCCGCGGCCCGCTGCCCGTGATCGTCTGGATTCACGGCGGCGGCTGGACCATGGGCGACAAAGGCCAATGCCCGGCCGTGTGGCTGACCGCGCACGGCTATGTGGTCGCCAGCGTGGAGTATCGCCTGGCCCCGCGGTTCACCTGGCCGGCGCAGATTCAGGACTGCCAGGCGGCGGTGCGGTTTCTGCGGGCCAATGCCAACGCCAAAAAGTTCGGCCTGGATGGCTCGCACATCGGCGCGTGGGGCGCCTCCGCCGGCGGGCACCTGGCCGTCCTGCTGGGCGTGCTGGGGGAAAATTCGCCCATCCCCGCCACCGATCGCCACGGCGACTCGCCTGCGGAGAGCGGGAACGAAACCGTCTCCAGCCGCGTCCAGGCCGTCTGCGACTGGTTCGGGCCGACGTGGCTGGCGGAGGTGCAGAACAACAATGCGGTGGAGGCCCTGCTGGGCGGGCCGGTCAGCAAAAATCGCCAGAAGGCCGAACAGGCCAGCCCGCTGACGTATGTCGCCGCCGGCGACCCGCCGATGCTCATCATGCACGGCAAGGCCGACACCATCGTGCCCGTGGCCGCCAGCCGGGCGCTTTACGCGGCGCTTCGCAAGGTGGGGGTGGAGGCCCAATTGGAAATCATCCCCGGCGCCGGCCACGGCGCCGCCGGGATCATCAATCCCCAGACGATGGCGACGGTCCGGCAATTCTTCGACGCCCACCTGAAAAACCAACCGGCCTCGCAACCGGCTTCCCCCGACCGTGTCAGTGGCAAGCCACTCGACTCCGCTCACGGCGGGTCGACTAAAGCGAAGTAGCGGCGCTACATCGCCTCAGCCAGCACCGCAGCCAGGGCCGGCTCGTCGAGTCCGACGGGGTTGGCCTTCATCGAGTTGGCCTTGGCGGCCAACGCTACCATCGCGGGGACGTCGCCGGCAGCCAGGCCGAGCGTCCCCAGATGCGGGATATCCAGTTCGCTCACCAGGCGGCGGATGAACGCGATGCCCTCGTCAATGGCCTGCGTGTCGGGCAGGTCCGGCTGGCCCAAAAGCTCGCGGCCGATCATGGCGTATCGTTTCAGCGCGGGATGGCCGGCCGATTCCGCCCGCAGGGCGGCCACGTTGGCGGCCATCACGGGCGCCAGCAAGGCCGCGCAGGCCACGCCGTGCGAGATGGGGAAGTTCGCCCCCACGGCCGGTGCGATGGCATGCACGGCGCCCAGGCCGGCGCTGCCCAGCGTCAGGCCGCTGAGTAAGGCCGCCAGCGCCATGCCCTCGCGGGCCTCCAGGTCGCCGCCGTCGCGGTACGCCCGCCGCAGGCACCCGGCGGCCAGGCGGATGCCCTCCATCGCCAGCGCGTCGGTCATCGGATTGGCGCCCTTGGCCGTGTAGGACTCGATGAGCTGGCAGAGGGCGTCCATGCCGGAGGCCGCGGTGACGGCGGGGGAATTGTCCACGGTCAACTGGGGGTCCACCAGCGCCACGCGCGGCAGGATGTGCTCGCTGCGGATGCTGGCCTTGAAGCGCGGGCCGGTGACCACCGAGTTCCGCGTGACCTCCGCGCCCGTCCCGGCCGTGGTGGGCACAGCCACCCACGGCGCGGCCGGGCGGGTCATCCGCTGGCCCTTGCCGACGATCTCCAGATAGTCCAGCGCGCCGCCGGGATGGGTCAGCAGGCCCGCGACGGCCTTGGCGGCGTCGATGGCGCTGCCGCCGCCCAGGCCGATGACGCCCCCGCACTTTTCGCGCCGGCCCAGCTCGACCATCGCGTCCACGCTGGCGACCGTCGGCTCGCCGCGCTGGTAGGTTTCCACGACGCGCACGCCCGCGGCGCCCAGGCGGTCGCGCAGCTCCGCCAGGCGCTTGCCGCCCGCCGTCGCGGAGCGGCTCAGGACGGCCAAGACCCTCGGCCCCAGCTCGCCGGCCAGTTCGCCGATCCGCACAAACTGGCCGCAACCAAAGATAATCCGCGGGGCGCAGAAGAATTCAAACGTAGCCATGGCTCCACTCACTCATTCCGGCCCGTCGCCAAAGAACAGGCTGTGGCACTTGAGGGCCTGTCGCGGCTGGGCGACATACTCGTCGGCCAATTGCTTCCAGTTTAGATAATGGGCCGTCTGATGATGGGCCTCAAAATCGCTCTTGTCGCGATAGACCTCGTACAGCCCGAACCGAGCGGGGTCTTCTTCGCTCTGAAGGACGTCGAAGCGGACGTTGCCCGGTTCGCGGCGCGTATTGCGGGCGTTTTCCAGCGTGGCCTGGATGAACTGGGGCAGGAAGGCCTGCTTGACGACCACGGAGACG
>JBEKZI010000035.1:0-19547 GCA_049510055.1 Phycisphaerae bacterium
CCCAGCATCTCGGGGAAGCCGGTCCATTCCTGCACGTAGCGGACCTTCACGCCGGCGGCCTCGATGGCCTTGGCCGTGCCGCCGGAGGAGATGATCTCCACGCCCATCTTGGACAGGTTGCGGGCGAAGTTCTCGATGCCCTTCTTGTCAAATACGCTGATCAACGCTCGACGGACAGCGACAGCTTCCATGAGAGTTCCTTCCATGATTGAGGGAGCCTTGGCGGGTTTTTTCCCATCCATTTTCGACGGGACCTCCGGCGGGGGGTCCCTTTATCCGTTTGACTTAACGATTGGCTTTGAAGTCCTCGCTTGTCAGCACGCCGGCGCCGCGCGGGCGGAGGCAGACGACCCTGCCGCTCCGCGAGGCGGCGAAGATGGCTGGGACGGTGACGTTGGAAGCGTACACCTCGTAGCCGGTCATCGGTTGCGAGGCGACCTGGATGCCGGTGAGCTCCTCGATCACCCGCAGCGTATTGGCCTGGTCCAGCAGATAGACGTGGCTGGTCTCGTTCCGTACGACGGCCAGCACTTTTTGGCCTTCCGGCAGGGCCCATCGCTGGGTGCCCTTGGCGGCGTCGATGGCGTAGAATTGGTCTTGCGTGGCCCGCTGGAAGATGGTGGTCTCGCCCACCTGCGGGGCGTCCCGCAGCGGTCCCTGGCAGATGACCGGCGGCCAGAGGGGCTTGCCGGTCAGGCGGTCGTAGGCGTAAAGGCGGTTATCTTCGCACGCCACGAAGCAGCCGCGGTCGTCGATGTACATGCTCGCGGTGACGGCGCCGGTCATGCGCTGGCTGTCGATCTGGGTATCGTTCCACAGGGGCTTGGTGCCGTTGGGTTCCATGCCGATGGCCTGGAGCAGGCCGCTCTGGTCCGCCAGGTACAGCACGCCCTTGTAGAAGACCGGGGCCGTGCGAAAGGCACCCTTGCCGGAGGTCGTCCACACCTTCATCCCTCGGCGGAGATCGACGCCGTAACACCAGCCGCGCGGCGAACCCAAGTAATACATGCATCCGCCCGCCCCGTCGGGGGCTGCGGCTCCGCCCGTGCTGACGACGAAATTCAGCGGGATCTTCATGACCAGCTCGCCGGTGTCGCGATTGACCACCAGGACGTGGCTGAAGGTGTTGAAGATTGTCGCGTTGAAGGGTTTGGCCTGTTGGATTCTTTCGGCGCTGGGCTTGTCCTTCTCGCGGTCCCCCAGCCAGGCCGGCAGGGCGACGCCGTCGACATGGTGGATGGGGGCGAACTCTCGCTGGTGCGGCCCGCCCGCGATCACCGTCCATTTCCAGACGCCTCGCGCGGCGTCGATGGCCAAAAGGCGGGCGTGGTCGGTCAGGCCATACAGCATTTGGTCCACCAGAACGAGCCGGGTGAGACTTTCGCCATCCTCCAGGGCGACGTTAATTTGCCAATAGCATTGGAGGCCCGCGGGCGCCATTGTCGTCGGGAGGGGAGGAGGCGGCGCGGGGGAGGGGGCTTGCGTGGCGGGTCGGAAATTGTACTGAGGCTCACATCCCATCAGGGCGATCACGACGGCCCCGAGAACTACCCACAGGGTTGCACGACGCATGTCAGGCTCCAAAAAACCGCAGGTTTGTCCGTTGGCGGGCGACGTGGCCGCCGACCTTTATGGCTATGGCGTCGCCTTCACGTAATCGCCCAGGTCCACGCCCTGTTCCTGCTCGAACTGACGCAGGCGGGCGATGCGATTCAAGTCGTCGGTGATCCGATGGGCCAATTTGAAGATGTACGGCCGGCCCTCCAGGCGGGCTTGAAGATCGGCCACCATCTCGTCCCAATGGCCTTCGTACAGCTCGCGCTTCAGCACCACCAGCATGCGCTCCTCGCCGGTCATGCCGTTCACGAACCGCCGCACCGCGTCTTCTGAACTGGCCAGGGCGGGACTCACCGTGGGCACCTCGCGCATGATCCCAAACCTGTCTGCCGGATCGAAAAACCGTCCGCCACGACGCGGCTTACTGTAAGGCTGGACCGTGGGCTTTGCAACCCCCCGCTCGACAGGGGGCCAGGCCGTGCCGCGGCCCTATGGGGCCTTCAGGGACCGGGCCGCCTGCTCGACGAGCACTTTGGCGCGCAGGACCTCGCCGACGGACCAGGCCTGGGCGATGCAGCCGTGAGGCTCGTGCGGAGGATCGCCGTCGAAGATTTCGCTGATGCTTCCCAGCCCGGCCTCAGCCAGATGCGGCCCGAAGGCTTGCAGGCAGCGGCGGGCCTCCGCCACGGCCTTGGCCTTGTCGTCGGCGACCTTCAAGACCGCCTCGACGTACGGGCCGGCCAGCCAAGCCCATACCGTCCCCTGGTGATACGCCCGATCGCGTGACTCCCACGAGCCGCCGTAACGCCGGCGGTAGCGGCTGTCCAGGGGGCTTAGACTCCGCAGACCCAGCGGCGTGAGCAACTGCTCGCGGACCTTCTGGACCACCTTGACCTGCTGAGCCGGCGGCAGGGGGCTGTGCGGCAGCGAGACGGCGAAGATCTGGTTCGGCCGAATGGCCGCGTCGGGCCCGCTGTCGGAGATGCAGTCGTACAGGCAATTCTGCGAGGGATTCCAGAATGCCTTGGCGAAGGCCGGGGCGATCAGGTCCGCCTGGTGCGCGTACTGCTCCGCCATCGTCCGATCAACGCTTTGGCCCCGCAGGCCCAGAATGCGGTGGGCGCAGTACCACAGGGCGTTGACCTCGACGGCCTTGCCCTGCCGCGGCGTGATGGCCTCTTCGCCCAGCTTCACGTCCATCCAGGTCAGTTGGGTGGTGGGGGAGCCGCCCTTCAGCAGGCCGTCGGCGTCGGCGTGGATGTCGAACTTCGTGCCGTTGTGGTAGGCCGCCAGAATCGCATGGGCCGCGGGCATCAGCACGTCGCGCCAGAAGGCCTGGTCGCCGGTGGCTTCCAGGTATCGCTCGGCGGCGACGATGAACCACAGCGAGGCGTCGATGCTGTTGTAATGGGCCGCGTTGGAGTAGTCGTCAAAGCGGTTGGGAATCAGGCCGCCACTGAGATGCCCGACAAAGGTGCGGAAGACCTCGCGGGCCTGGTCGAATCGGCCGGTGGCCAGCAGCAAGCCAGGCAGGGCGACGAAGGCATCCCTTCCCCAGTCGGCGAACCAATGGTAACCAGCCAGGACGGTCGCTTGCGGCGCCGCGGCGGGGAAGTCGCGTTGTACGATAAAGGCGTCGGTGGCCACGGCCAGGCGGCGGGTGGTTTCGTCGGCCTGCGGACCGACCGCCCCGGCCAGTTCCGCCAGGCGACGGCGGCGGGCCGCAACGGCGGCGTCGAAGTCCACGGCCACGAACTCATCCAGGCTGGCGGTCAGTTGCAGGACCTGGCCGTCGGCCAGCGTGCAGGCGAAAAAGCCGGGCGTGTACAGGTCCTCGTAGCCTTCCTGCCCTCGCGCTACGTCCTGGCGGTACAGGAAGCGGTACCACCACTGGGGCTTGGCTTCGAATTTTTCGCCCTCCACGCGAAGGCAAAGGGTATGGGGCGGTCCTTGGCGGTCGAGGACCACGATGCCCTCGTCGCGGTTCTCGAACGTCATCTGGTGGGACTGGTGCACTTTGCGGAGGCTGTGATAATCCCGCAGGGCCGCGAACGGCCACAGCAGCAGCGTCGTGGCGCTGCCTCGCACTGTGTAGCGCACGGCGACGGCGTTGGCCGCCTCGGCCAGGATCAGTTCCTTGACGATTTCCACGCCGTCGACGCGATAGACCCATCGCGGCATGACGTCGTGGACGAATTCCACCAGGTGCTCCATGCCGCGCGGCGAGAAGGCGTCGGAAAATTCATTGGTGGCCAAGTCGTGGTTGCCCGAGCCGATCCGCACCTGCTCCATCACCGTCGCCAGGGCCGCAATGCGTTGCACCGGCGGGGCGGCGGAGGCGATCAGCAAGCCGTGGTAACGGCGAGTGTTGCAACCCAGGGCCGAGGAGGAGGCGTAGGCGCCGATCTTGTTGGGCAGCAGCCACTCCTTGGAGAGCATGTCCTCCAGCTTCTGCTTGGAGTACGGAAACCGCATCGGCCGCGGGAGGGGATCCGACGGTGATTTCTTGGCCATGCGGCTCATTATAGAGCCGCTGCCAAGCCGTGGCGAGTCCGCAAGACCTGACGGAGAAAAATGGGGAGAAGACGGGAAACGTGCCGCGATCGGCAAGGCTTAGGCGTGGACTTTGGCGGCGATGCGGTTGCGGACGTTGTCCAGGATGTTCATGTAGTTGATGTAGGCATCGTAGGGCGACTCGTAGGGGTTGAAATACTTGTGCACGTCGCCGTCGGCGAACCACTTGGTGCACATGTAGTAGAAATGGTCGGAGGTCTGGAGCTTGCGCCAGTCGTGCGCCAGCGCGGCGTCCTCGGTGGACAGCACGCGGTCGGCCAGGGCGTACACGTCGTGCAGGGCGTTGGCCTGCATGCTGTTGCCCAGCCAGGCGGAGATGTCGCGTTCGGTGTCGGCCCAGGAGATCATGTGTGGCACGTCCACCTCGCCGACGGAGGGGTAGCGATGGATGGCCTGGGAAACGGTGAGGAAGTCGTTCTTGCCGCCGGTGAGGATTTTTTCCGGCAGGACGCGGAGGAACTCGAAGATGCCCGTGTCGGCCCACTGATGTTCCCCGAACGTCTCGTAGTCCATGAACAGGTTGCAGACGTAGCCGTTGCCGTTGATCTGATCGACCCAGTTGGCGAACTTCTCCGCCGTCAGCGGCCACTCCGACCAGCCGCGGTTGCTGAAGCGGAAGGCGATGTCGTCGCTGAGGCGGTAATTTTTCATCAGCATCCGCAGGTGGCCGCAGTTGGGCGGGTTGTAGATGAAGTTGGGGCTGCGGTAGCCCAGGATGTGGTCGGCGCCCTCGGTGAGGATGGCGTCGAAGCCCATGTCCTCGACCACCTTGGCCACGTCGTTGTTGTAGGTCAGCTCGGTGTTGCGGAAGATGCGCGGCTCCTGGCCGAACAGATCTTTCATCAGCCGGCGGTGCATGTGGGTCTGGGCGATGAACTCGTCGCGGTTATACAGGAAGGCCAGGCTGTGGTAGTAGGTTTCGGCGATGAACTCCACGCAGCCGGTGGCAGCCAGGTCGTGGAAGCTCTTGAGAACCTCCGGGGCCCATCGGCGGAATTGCTCCAGGACCGTGCCGGTCAGGGAGTAGCTCACGCGGAAACGTCCCTCGTGCCGGCGGATCATGTCCAGAATGGTGCGGTTGGCCGGCAGGTAGCACTTGCCGGCGACCTTGCGGAGGACGGTCTCGTTGCGCCAATCGTCGAAGTAGTTGATGTCGCTGTCGAAAATGCTGTAGCGACGGAGCCGGAACGGCTGATGGACCTGAAAATAAAAAACGACCGATGCCATAGACGTCTATTATGAAGCGTACGGAGCCCCCGGCGGTCAAGCCAAATCTCGCCAAAGGGGGAAAAACCGCCGGGCTCGGCCCGGGCTAGCCGGGTCTGGCGGACAGGCGGTTGTAAATGCCCAGGAGCCTGTTGGCGCTGTCTCTCCAGGACAACTTCCGCAATTCAATGTGCCCGTGCTGGCGGAGGGTGCGGTGCAGCGGCGGGTAGCGCAGCACGGCCAGGATTTTGTTGGCCATTTCGTCGATGTCCCAGAAGTCGACCTTCAGCACGTGGGTGAGCACCTCCGAAACGCCCGACTGCTTAGAGATGATCACCGGCACGTTGTGCGACAGCGCCTCCAGCGGAGCGATGCCGAAAGGCTCCGAGACGCTGGGCATCACGTACAGGTCCGCCATCTGGAAGACGCGGTTGACGTCCTCCCCGCGGAGGAAGCCGGTGAAGGTGACGTACTGGCCGATCCGCAGGTCGGCGACTTCCTGGATGCATCGCGTGATCATGTCGCCGCTGCCGGCCATCACAAACCGGACGTTGGTGAACTTTTCCAGCACCTTCTTGGCCGCCCGCAGGAAGTACTCCGGCCCTTTCTGCATGGTCACGCGGCCGAGAAACAGGACGATCTTCTCGTCCTGGCGGATGGGCTTCAGTTCCTCCCCGCTCTGATCGCTGGGCCACTCGACGGCGTTGTACACGACTTCCAGCTTCTCTTCCGGCACGCCGTAGCGCGCCGCGACGATGGAGCGGGTGAGGTGGCTGACACAGACCACACAGTCGGCCCCCTGGATGCCCGCCCGTTCGATGTCGTACACCTGCTGATTGATTTTCTCGCCGGAACGGTCGAATTCGGTGCTGTGGACGTGGACGACCAGCGGCTTGCCCGAGACGGCCGCGACGGCCAGTCCCGCCGGATAGGTCATCCAGTCGTGGGCGTGGATGACGTCGAATCGCTCGTGGCGGGCCAGTCCCAGGGCCAAGCGGGCATAGCGGAAGACCTGGCCCATCAAGTCGCCGCCGTAATGCACGCCGGCGCCCGCCGTGAACTGACGGGAGAAACTGGCCAATTCGGTCTGCAAAATCCGGATGAACTCCGGCGTGGTGGCCTTGCTCAACGAGGCCTGCATCTGGGCGGTCAATTCTTGCAGGAGCTTGCTGTCGGCGGGAGGGGAGGCATACGCCTGAAGCTTGGCATCCACCTGATGAAGCGTCACGTTGCGGAAGAGCGTTTCGCCCTCTCGCCCCGCGACGGCCTGGAGATGGGCCGCCGTTCGGATCGTCACGTGGCTGGGAGCAGCCAGGGGGACCGCGGTGGGGAGCACGAACACGACCTCCACGCCGATCTCGTCCAGCCCCTTGGTCATGCCGTAGCAGGCCGTGCCTAGTCCGCCGCTGATGTGGGGCGGAAACTCCCAACCTAACATAAAGATTTTCATAAGTTCCATCTCAACCATGCCTGCCGGCAGGCAGGTGCCGTGAAGCCGCGAAAACAATACCGCCGAGAACGAAACACCGCTACGGACGAGCAAAACGAGCCCCCCTCCACGGTTAGGCCAGCAAAGCTTTCTAATTATCCTCTGCTCGCCCGCCGAATACAAGCGCCAGCTAGCCCCTCCAAGGCCACCAAAGAAGTCTAGGCACGCAGGGAGCCGACAAGGTCCTTCATGCCGCTAAAATTGTGGCGGCGGAGATAATCGGCGATGCCGTCGCGAATGTCCAGTAGGCACGCCGGATTGACAAACAAGGCCGTGCCGATCGCCACCGCCGTCGCCCCGGCCAGGAAGAACTCCAGGGCGTCGGAGGCGTTCTGGATGCCGCCCATGCCGATAATCGGCACGCCGGCAGCCTTAGCGACTTGCGTGTAGACGCGGTGCACCATGTACACGGCAATGGGTCGGATGGCCGGGCCGGACAGGCCGCCGGTGGCGTTGGCCAGGAGCGGCCGGCGGCTTTCCACGTCGATGGCCATCGCGGTGAACGTGTTGACCAGGCTGAGGGCGTCGGCGCCGGCCTCGACCGCGGCGGTGGCCGTGGCCGCGATATCGGTGACGTTCGGCGACAGTTTGACGATCAGGATGTTCTTGCGGACGACCTTGCGGACCTCCCCGACGATCAGCCGCACCTGCTGGGGGTCCACGCCGAACTGAATGCCTCCGGCCTTGACGTTGGGGCAGGAGATGTTCAGCTCGATGCCGCGGACGACCGGCACTTTTTCCAGCGCCTCCGCCACGGCCAGGTAATCGTCCACCGTCGTCCCGGCCACGTTGACGAACACTGGAATGCCCAGCCGCTCCAGGGCCGGGACTTTCTCCGCCACGAACGCTTCCAGCCCTACGTTGGCCAGGCCGATGGCGTTGAGCATGCCCGCGCGGGTCTCCACCACGCGGGGATACTCGTTGCCCGCACGCGGGGCGAGCGTGATGCTCTTGGTGATGAACGCCCCAAGCTGACGGAGGTCCACGAAGTCGGCGTACTCATCGCCGTAGCCGCACGTCCCGCTGGCCGTCAGAATCGGATTGGCCAGCCGCACGCTACCGATCTTGACGCTCAAGTCGATTTCGGATTTCGGGCTGCGAGTTTTAGGATCGGTCACAATGGAACCTGTTTTTGTCGTAGCCGGATCACTTCTGCATGCCGGCTAGGGCGTCTGCAATTTCGGAATCCTGAATATCATCGAAAATATCCACCTGTCCCAAAGCAGTCGGCAGGACCATGCGAACTTTTCCGCCGCGGACCTTTTTATCGTGCTGCATGATGGGCCAGAGGGCCTTGGCGTCCAGGCCGGGCCAGCGAGTCGGCAGGCCCAGGAGCTTCAGCAGGCCCTCCAGACGCTCCAGCACGGCCGGTTTGATCATCTTGCGTTTGGCGGCCAGGCGGCAGGCGGCCACCATGCCCAGCGACACGGCTTGGCCGTGCGTGACCTTGCCCAGCCCCAGGTGCGTCTCGATGGCGTGGCCGACCGTGTGCCCGAAGTTCAGGTGCGACCGCTGGTCCGACTCGCGCTCATCGGCGGAAACAATCGCGGCCTTGATGGCCACGTTGCGGGCGACCAGCTCGGTCATCACGTCCTCGTCGGCGGCCAGGATTTTTTGGGCGTTTTTCTCGATGAAGTCCAGCATCGCCGCCTCGCGGATGACGCCGTGCTTGACGCACTCGGCCAGGCCGCTGCGAAGCTCCTCGGCCGGAAGCATCTTCAGCGCCGTCACGTCGATCAGCACGCCGGAGGGTTGATGGAACGCCCCGATGAGGTTCTTGCCGGCCGCGTGGTCCACGGCCGTCTTGCCGCCCACGGAGGCGTCCACGTCCGCCAGTAGCGTGGTGGGGCACTGGACCCACCGCAGCCCGCGCAGGGCCGTGGCGGCCACGAAGCCGGCCACGTCGCCCGGCACGCCGCCGCCGAGGGCGACGATGAGGCTGTCGCGGTCGATAGGGGGGCTGGCGGCCAGAAGTTCGTCCATCACGTGGCCGAAGGTGGTCAGGTTCTTGTGGTCCTCGCCGGCGGGGAAGTCGATCAGGGCGGCGGTGACGCCGGCCGCCTGGAGAGACTCCAATGCACGCCGGCCGTAAAGCTCCGCCACGGTGGCGTCGGAGATAATCACCGCCAGGCGCACACCCGCGATGCTGGCGGCGAGCTCACCCAGCCGAGCCAGCGCGCCGGGAGCGATGTGCACGTCGTAGCTTCGCTTGCCCAGGTTGACCTTGACTGTCCGTTGCATTGGAGAGGATTCCCGTGCGGGGCATTGTATGGCCGGGACGGCGCCATGTCAAAAATGGCATCTTTAGCCGGAGGCTGCGACATCGTCCCAAGCAGGGCCGTGCTACCGGGAGGAGTATGCCGGAAGCAGGAAGGAGTCGGTCGGGTCGGCGGGCGTCTCGTCGCCGCGATACTTGTATATCCCGTCGGCGAGGTAGATGTTGTTGCCCTTGACGCCGGCGTTGGCGGTATTGGTCCAGCGGGCGTGCCCGTCGAGATACAGCACGTTTTGCCCCTTGCTGCCGTGGTTTTGGCTGAGCGGGTTATTCAGCCGCTGGGGCTGGAATCGCCCGCCGGTGAACAGGGGGTTGCTGTCGGCCAGGATGGCCATCTCGCCGGCGACGGATTTCAGGGCGGGGTCGTTCAGCGACAGCCCGCGTCCCAGGGTGTGCTGGTAGGAATAGCCGATGAACGTTCCTTGGGGAAAATCGGTCATGCCGGCCTGGACGGCAAAGCTGGCGTGGTTAGCGCCTCCGGTGCCTGGGCACTGGAAGATTTCCGGCGGCGCATAGCCCGTGCTCACCAGCCGGAACAGGCCGGTGGAGTTGCTCATGACCCCTCCGCCGGCTGAGGCAAGCCAGGGATGCATGGTGGCTGAGGAAATCGGTAGGGAGCCGTCGTTCTCGTGGGCATAGGCCTGGGTCGCCCGGCCGATCTGGCCCATCTGGGCCAGGCAACGGTCGCGCAAGGCCGCGGCATTGGTTCGGCCGATGGTGAAGAAATAGGCAAAGCCGGCCAGCAGGAGCACGGACGCGACGGCCACCACGTCCCGCAGGCTTACTCGGGGGCGGAACACGATGCGCCGGCCTACTTCGGCCCGGGCGATGAGGGCGTCGGTGGCCCGCACCTGCCGCAGGCGTGCGATCGTGCGATCGGCCAGGCCTTCCGGCGGGGAAAGGGCCGTCTGGAATTTAAGGGCCGCCAGGGTGTTCTGGACGTCCTGATGGAGCCGGCGGAATTCAGCATCCTTCTCCAGCCGGCTTCGGACGGCCTGTAAATCGGCCTGGTCACAGCGGCCCAGGAGGTAATCGATCAGCACCTGCTCGTCCTGATGTCTTTGTTCGTTCATTTCTCTCGCTCCGCGAAGGCCTTCCATTGTCCCGCGAAATGCTTGACCGCGGCGTGCAGCCGCGACTTCACCGTTCCCAGCGGCACGGCCAGGATGTCGGCAATCTCCTGATAGGACAGGTCGCTGAAGTAGCTCAACGTCAGGACAGTCCGCAGGTTTTCCGGCATCTGGCTTACAATACTTTCTACGGCCTGGCGGTCCTCGAGGTTCAAAAGAGATTCCGAGGGGGCGGGAATATCCGAAGGCATCAGGTCGGCATAGGTGGTGCGGTTGTCGGCCGTGCCGGGCACGGAGGCGTCCAGCGGGGCGGCTTGGCGGCGCTGGCGGCTGCGCAAGGCGTCGCGGGCCTTGTTGGCGGCGATGGTGAACAGCCAGGGCTTGAGCCTCTTGGTCTGGTCGAACGTGGCCGCCGAAATGTGAAGCTGGAGAAACGTCTCTTGAAACATGTCGTCGGCCAGCGTCGCGTCGCCCGTGAAGCGCGCCAGGAAGTTGAACAGCTCCCGCTCGTAGCGGCGGACCAGCGCGGCGAACGCTTCCGTGTCGCCGGCCAGATGGCGGCGCAGAAGCTCCGTGTCGCTGATCTGCTTGTCCTGGTCAGCCGGCATGGGAGCGCTGTCCTTTCTTGACGATCGGCCCGACGTGGCGAGACGCACGCGGCTTCATCATAAAACGTCGTCCCTTCGGCGGCAACGGCATGACAGAAACCCGCGGCGGCAAACTTGCGGGAGCCTCTTGCCCGCCGGGGCGGAAGGCGATACAGTGTAGGTCCATGAGCGATGCCATGGACCTCTTGCGGTCGGTTCGCGACCGCAGCGATGACACCGAGTTCTATACCCCGCTTCCGGAAGGCTATCGTCTTGGCCAGGTGAAGTACGTGGCCGTGCTGGGCACGGTGATGAGCGGCCTGGGCAAGGGCATCTTTTCCTCCTCGCTGGCCAAGCTGCTGAAGGACAAGGGTCTGATCGTCTCGCCCATCAAGCTGGAAGGCTACCTGAACGTGGATTCCGGCACGCTGAACCCCTTCCGCCACGGGGAGGTCTTCGTCCTGGACGACGGGATGGAGACCGACATGGACCTGGGCACCTACGAGCGGATGCTCGACCAGGACCTGACGAAAGCCAACTTCACCACCAGCGGGCAGATTTATTACAACGTGCTGGCCAAGGAGCGGGCGGGCAGCTATCTCGGCCGCGACGTGCAGATGATCCCGCACGTGACCGGCGAGGTGAAGCTCCGCCTGCGCGAGCTGGCCGTGCGGACGCGGGCCGACGTGGTGTTCGTGGAGGTCGGCGGCACCGTGGGCGATGTGGAGAACGCCTTCTACATCGAGGCCCTTCGCGAGCTGAGCTACGAGGAGGGCGAGGGCTCGGTGGTGTTCGTGGCCCTGACGTACATCTTGGCGCCGCCGGCGCTGGGGGAGCAGAAGTCCAAGGCCGCCCAGCTCGGCATCAAGCGCATGATGGAGCACGGCATCATGCCGCACCTGATCGCCTGCCGGGCCGAGGCGCCGGTGTCCGAAAAGGTCCGCCAGAAACTGTCCGTCTATTCCAACGTGCCGCTGCGGCGCGTGTTTTCCATGCACGACCTGCCGAGTATCTACCTGTTGCCCCAGGCCATGCGCGAAGCCGGGCTGGACAACGAGGTGGTGCAGCTTCTGGGCCTGGGCGGCCGGGCCAACTCCGCTCTGGACGCCCGGGCCGCGGCTCGCTGGCAGCAGTTCGCCTCGCGCATCGGACACGAGAAGCACACCGTCACCATCGCCATTACCGGCAAGTACACCGCCCTGCGCGACAGCTACGCCAGCATCACCAAGGCCCTGGAGCACGCCGGCGTGGCCAACGACGCGAGGGTGAACATCAAGTGGATCGACACCACGGACATCACCGACGCCAACGTCGCCGAGGCCCTGGCCGGCGTGCAGGGCATCATCGTGCCCGGCGGGTTCGGGGTGCGCGGCTCCGGCGGCAAGGTGGCCTGCGTCCGCCACGCCCGCGTGAACAAGATGCCGTACCTGGGCATCTGCCTGGGGTTTCAGATGGCCGTGATCGAATACGCCCGCAACGTCTGCAACCTGCCCGGGGCCGACAGCACCGAGATGGACCCCAAGTGCGCCGACCCGGTCATCGACGTCCTGCCGGAGCAGAAAAAGATCGAAGGCCTGGGCGGCAACATGCGCCTAGGCGGCCAGGACATCGAGATCACCCCCGGCACGCTGGCGGCGGAGCTGTTCGGCGGCGCCAAGCGCATTCGCATGCGGTTCCGCCACCGCTACGAGGTCGATCCCAAATACGTCCCCGTGCTGGAAAAGGCCGGCCTGATCTTCTCCGGCCGGCATCCCACGTACCCGATCATGCAAATCCTGGAACTGCCGCGCAGCGTGCATCCCTACTTCGTCGGCACCCAGGCCCATCCGTGCCTCACCAGCCGCCCGCTGAACCCCAGCCCCATGTTCCGCGGCCTGGTCGCGGCGGCCCTGAAATTCCCGACGACGGCCAAGAGGAAAAACCATGCCTGACGATGCTCCCAAAAGCGAGGAAAAGCCCAAGATTGTCGTGGACGACGACTGGAAGGCCCAGGCCAAGGCCGAGAAAGAAAAACTCGCCCAGCAGGCGGCCTCGGCCAAGCCCGCCGGCATCGCCGCGGCCGGCGCGGCTGGCGCAAAAGGCGCCGCCGCCCAGCAGCCGCGAGAGCTGCCCCCAGCCAGCTTCACGACGCTGGTCAGCTCCCTGGTGACGCAGATATTCCTGTCCCTAGGCGGCATGGAAGACCCCCAGACTAAACGCCGCTACGTGGACCTGGACCTGGCCCGCCACCACATCGAGACGCTGGCCATGCTGGAGGAAAAGACCCGCGGCAATCTCGCCGAGGACGAAAAGAAGCTCCTGGACAAGGCCCTCTACGAAACGCGGATGCAGTACGTGCAACTCGCACAACGACTGTAGAAACCGGAATACCGGAGGATCGGAATACCGAGGAGCAGTTCATTTATATCCCCGGCCTTATGGCCGGGGCTTTCTTTAGGGTGCACCCATTCGCGACTCGCAATTCGAGATTCGCGATTCACGCCTGCGGCACGGTCAGGACAATTTTTCCAAATTGTTGGCCGGTTTCCATTTTTTCCGTGGCGGCGCGGGCCTGGTCCAGGGGCCAGACCGAGTCGATCACCGGCTGCATCTTGGCGGCCGTCATGGCGGCCAGGAGTTGGCGGCAATCTTCCAGGCTGCCGGAGGTCGAGCCCATGAGCGTGTACTGGTTCCAGTACAGGGCCTGGAGGTTGGTGGGGGCCTCGGCGCCGCCCGTCACGCCGCAGATCACCAGCCGCCCGCCACGGCGGAGCGAGGCCTGGCTGGCCGCCCAGGTGGCCGCCCCGACGGTCTCGAAGACGACATCCACGCCGCGCCCGGCGGTGGCGTCGCGGACGGCCGCGGGCAGGTCGGCGGTTTTGCGGTAGTTGAGGGTCACGTCCGCGCCCAGCTTGGCGGCCTTGGCCAGCTTCTCGTCGCTGGAACTGGTCACGATCACCCGGGCGCCGGCGAGCTTGGCCAGTTGCAGCCCGGCCAGCGCCACGCCGCCGCCGATGCCGTGGATGAGCACCGTCTCGCCGCACCGCAGGGCCGCCCGCGTCATAAGCATCCGCCAGGCCGTGACATAGGCGACGGCCAAGCAGCCGGCCTGTTCGAAGCTCAGGTAGTCTGGCTTGGGCAAGCAGTTGGCCGCCGGCACGGCTACGAACTGGGCAAAGGTGCCCGGCCAGCCGGCCCCGATGATGCTGAATTCCACGCAGAGGCCCTGCTGGCCCTGGCGGCAGAACTCGCACCGCCCGCAGAATAGGCCGGGGCTAAGGACAACCTCCTGGCCGACCTTCAGGCCAGTGACGCCGGGGCCGAGCTCGGCGATCACGCCGGCGGCGTCGCTGCCCAGGACGTGCGGGAAGGATAACTGGAACCGCCCGCCGCGGCGGACCCAGATGTCCAGGTGGTTCAGCCCCGCCGCCCGCACGGCCAGCACCACCTCGCCCGATCCGGCCTTGGGGGAGGGGAGCTCCTGAATGCCGATCACGTCCAGACCCCCCGGTTGTCGCATGGTCGCTGCTTTCATGGTCTATCTCCTGAAAAACGCTCACGATGCCCGAATCGGCCCCGCCCGACGGCCCAGCCGGGCCCGCCACGAAGTTATCAACAGGCCCATGAGGGTGATTTACATTATCGTTTTCTGTGGTAAAATGCGACGCTGGCTATTGTTGCTGCCTTGCGCATCCTAGCCGGAAGGTTCAAGTTTTCGGACCTGAACTGACGACGTTAGAAGCATTAGGTTGCACTTTAAAGGATAGGCGCGCGCAAGGAACTTACATGGCCTGGAGGCCGTATAGTCGGGCGGGCTGTTTGGCAGCCTTGTTGTGGTGTGCCGGCTGCCAAGCGTCACTGTCGCCCCAAGCGAGGCAACTGCTTCAGAACGGCTATGCCGCCAGCGCGGGCGGTGATTCTCAAGCCGTCGTCGGCAGCATGGACGCTTTCCTCCGTGACAACGCTCGGTCGGAGCGGGCGGACGAGGCGTACTATCTGCGCGGTCTGGCCAAGTACCGGCTGGGCGATAAGGCGGGGGGCCAGGCGGATCTGGAGGCTGCCCTGGCCAAGACGAACAAAAAGGAACTCCGCGGCAAGGCGGCGCTGGCTCTGGGCGATTTGGCCTGGGACGGCGACGACATGCCGACGGCTGCCGCCATGTACGGTACGGTTTTGGACACGGTGGACCGTTCCAGCAGTCCGGCGGACCACGCGGGCTATCGCCTGGGTTGCGTGCTCCAGAGGCTGGGCCGCTGGGAGGATGCGGACCTCCAATTCAGCCGGGTGATGGAGCTATTCCCCGGGACGGAATTGGAGGCCCGGGCCGACCGGCGGATTCACGGACGGGCCTGGACCGTTCAGGTCGGCGCCTTCGAAAACCGGAAGCACGCCGAGGACGTCGTAAAAGAATTGGCGAACAAAAGTATTCAGGCCGACGTCGTGCCGATGATGAATGAGGGCAAGCCGGCCTTTATGGTGCAGGCCGGCCGTTATGCGACGTACGAACAGGCCGCGGCGGCCTTGGCGCCGGTCAAGAAACTTCAATCGGATGCGTTTGTTACTGCGACGAGGTGATGTCATGGGCATGACAGTGCATCGAGTGATGATCCTAGCCGCGACCGCCGCGGCCCTGTGGGCCCTGGCCGGTTGCGCCCCGCCGCCTCCTGCTGAGGAGAAAGTCGGCACGATGCCGACCGACTTCCTTCGTAGCGATTGGGGGACCCAAGAGATCCCCGTGGCGCATATCGTTCGCCGCGACTACCGCCTGCGCGAAGGCGACAGCCTTGAAATCATCTACCACATCCGCTACCGCAAGACGGAAGCGTACCTGATCAAGATCCAGGACATGATTGAAATCCAATTCCCGTATAACCCCGAGCTGGACCAGACCGAACAGGTGCAGCCCGACGGCACGCTGCGGTTGAACCTCGTGGGCCAGATCAACGTGTTTAACCGCACCATCGAAGACGTTCAAAAGGAACTGGAGCAGAAATACAAGGCGTTCCTCAAGAATCCACAGATGACACTGAGTTTCAAGCAGTCCAACGTGAACATCGCCGAGTTGAAGGAAGCCATCAAGACCGCTCCTCGCGGCCAGAGCCGATTGGTGCCCATTGCTCCCGATGGCACGATCGGGCTGCCGTTCGTGCGGAGCATCAAGGCCGCCGGGCTGACCGTCAACGAGCTGCACGCCGAACTGAACAAGGCGTATGCCGACGCGCAGCTGCCGGAGCTTGAGGTGACGGTCAACCTTCAGCAGGCCACCCCGATGCAGGTGTACGTGCTGGGCGAGGTGCGCATCCCCGGTGTGCAGTTCAACCGCACGGGCCAGGTGACCTCTTCCACCAACGAGCTGACGCTGCTGGGGGCGATCGCCCAGGCGGGCGGGCACATCCCGCTGCGGGCCGAACTGAGCATGGTCATGCTCGTCCGCCGGCGCCACCTGCCGCAGCCGGAAGTGGCGATCATCAACTGTTACCAGCTGCTGGAAAACCGCCAGAAGTGCTCCAACGGCGAGGTCATCGCCAATGCCGACAACATGCGGTATGACGTCTGGCTGGAAGACGGCGACGTGATCTACGTGCCCACCTCGGACATTGCGAAGCGCGCCGACTACATCGAATACGTCTGGGTTCGAAGCATCCGTGCCGTGCCGGGCTTCAACAGCTCTGCCAACTACAACGCAAACGATTTCGTGAACTGGATTCCGCCGAGGTAACAGCACCCACGCTACGGGTGAAGGCTTACGAGGTGAAACATGGCCGAAGCATATACCAGCCGAACGCTGCGTGAGATCGTCCGGATCGTCGCCAGCCGGTTCCTGGGCATTGTGCTGATCTTCGTAGTCGTCGTCGCCGCGGCGGCGGCGGCTACGATATTGGCTCCCCGGTGGTACCGTAGCGAGGTGATGCTGCTCGCCCGGCCGGGCGTCTTGGGCAATCCGCTGGAAGATCAGACGACGCAGTTGCGGGACAGGGTTTCCCTGTTTGTGATCATGCAGCGCGAAATCATCATGAGCGACTACGTCCTGGCCTCGGCCGTCATGAAGCTTCAGGGAATCCCCGTCAAGGCCGAGGGGGAGGGCTATGAGGTCAAACAGATCGACGACTTCATCGCCCAGAATGCCAAGCTGATGAAGAAGCTCAAGAGCCGGGTGAAGGTCCTCACCCCCGGCGGACCGGACGTCACGTTCACCCAGACCTTCGCGATCCGTGTGGACTGGTCGGAGCGCGACGTGGTCGGCCCGCCCGTGGCCGACCTGCGGCAGGCGGCTGCCTCCCAGGCCACCCAGCTGGCTGAGAACATCAAGGACGCCTATCTGACGCGTTACACGTACCTGGAAAACATGCGTGCCAAGGATGCCACCAAGATACTCCAGCAGCAGTCGCTCGCGGCCGCCAGGGCCAATCTGGAGGAGGCCTCGGCGACATTCCGCAAATTCGTGGATGAGGAACTCAAAGGCGATTTGCTCCAGGTGATCAACATGGTGGGGGGTAGGGCGGTGGGCGCTGAGACAGGCGACGCCACCCTGGCGACACGCTTCCGCGGAGAGATTAACTCCATTGAGGCCCGCCTGGCGGAACTGACGGCGTTGAAAAAGGCCGTCGATGAGGAACTGGCCAAGAGCGACGACGCCATGCTCGTGGTGCCCGATGAGGTCACGGCCGGAAACCCCGTGATGGCGAAGATCCAGGCCCGCATCGTCGATGCCAAGATGGCCATCAACGCCCTGGAGCCCCGCTACACCGAAGCCTTTCAGGAGCTTCAAACGGCCAGGGCGGAACTGGTTTCCGCCCGGACCGATTTGCGAGTCGAACTGACCAAGCAATCCACCCGCCTCCAGCAGGAGATTTCGGTGTTGACGGCCAAGCACGACGTGCTGGCGGCCAAGGTCGTCGAGGACCGCAAGCGGGTGGATGACCTGGCCAGCAAGGTGGCGAGGTATGAACTGGTTCAACAGGCCGTCGAGTCCGCCCAAAAAATCTACGAAGAGGAGCAGCGGCGCGTCGTCAACGCCGTGACGGCGGAGAAGGTCTCCAGCCAACCGCTGCTGGTGACGACGATCGACAATCCCACGCGGCCGGACCCCACTCAGCCGCGGTGGCCGATCGTGTGGGTGAACATGCTGATTGCCGTGGTCAGCGGGTTGGTGCTGGGGTTGGTGTACGCCTTCTTCGCCGATCACCTGGACCACTCCCTCAAGAGCATCGACGGGGCCGAGCGATACCTCGGCACGCCGGTGTTGGCCTCGGTACCCAAGCTGGGCCGGATTATTGCCCATTCCAAGTGAGGTAGCCCATGGCAGAGACAACGGAAACCCCGATCGCGGAAGCCACGGAAGTAGCGGCCCGGGCGACGCTCCGCAAAGGCGCGGAAGAAGTCTTCCGCAGCCTTTGGGCGGCGCTGTTTTTCTCCGGCGTGCCGATAGGCAAGCGGGTATTGATCTGCTCATCTGACGAAGGCGAAGGCGCCTCGACTATCGCCTGCGGGCTGGCCCTGGCCGGCAGCACGCCGGCGGGGGCCGCACGCGTGGCCCTGGTGGACTTCAACATCCGCAAGCCGACCCTCCACCACATGCTGGGCGCCCAGCCGACGCCCGGCGTCTGCGACGTGCTCGTCGGCGGCCTGGCGCCCGAGGCGGCCGCTCAGCGCATCAACACCAGCCTGGACCTCTACGCGGTCGGCGACACCGGCCAGCGACGCCTGGAAGTGCTCCGCAGCGACAAGCTGGCGGCGTTCCTGTCCATCCTGGCCGACGGTTACGACCACGTGCTGATCGACGCGGCCGCCGTCAACCATTATCCCGACGCCCAGGTCCTGGCCGGCGTGGTCAAGGACACGGTGCTGGTGGCCCGCACCGATCACACGCCCCGCGAGGCCGTCGCCCAGGCTAAGAAACGCCTGGAGACCGGCGGGGGCAAGGTCGTCGGATTGGTGCTCAACATGCGGACCTATCCCATTCCGGGTTTCCTCTACAGGCGCGTCTAACCCACCGCCCAGACCGACCGTCGCCGAGGCGAACCGATGCTCATGATCGGCCAGCAAAAAATCGATTCGCTTACTCTCCTCGCCTTGGTCGGTCTGACGGCGGGGACGGCCGTTCTGGCCGTCCTGGTTCCCTCCTTGATGCCTTGGGCCTTTCTGGCCATCGCCGGAGCGGCGCTGCTGGTCTATTGGGCCGCCCGCTGGGAAATCACGCTGTGGGCCTGGATATGGGTGCTGTCCTTCGGCCTGCTGGACCGGCCGTTCTGGGTCCTGGAAATCACCGGCTTTTTCAACATGACCATCCCGCGGCTGTTGTTCATAGCGGCCTCGTTGGCGTTTCTGCTGAATTTCCTGGGACGGCACGAATCGCTGACGCTAAATCGCGGGGTGCTCTGGGCGATGGCCCTCCTGCTGGCTTGCTGCGCCCTCAGCGCCCAGATGACCGGCTGGGTCGCCACGGACTCACCCCTGCCGACGGCGCCGTACTTTCGCTTCCTGGGCTCGCTTCTGCTGCCGTTTATGATGTTCTTTTTTGTTCTGAACGCCACCCGGCGGGAGTCTCAGATCGGCTGGGCGCTGATCCCGTTGACGATCTACGGCTGGTACGCCCTGTACATCGCTTACCTTCAATACGCCGCGATTATGGGTCTGGAGGGGGCCCGGGCATTCATCTGGCCCAGTTACATCAACCAGCCTAGTTGGGGCCTGACCTACGGCATTCACTTCGACCGCGCCCGCGGGGCCTACACGATGAGCAATCCACAGGCGACGATGCTGATCATCCTGTTCTACGCCGACCTGTTCCTCATCCGTAAACTTCGCAA
>JBEKZI010000036.1:0-19214 GCA_049510055.1 Phycisphaerae bacterium
ACGGTGCGGTCGCTCCGCCGGGCGAACAGGGCGACGGTCTGGCGATTGATAGCGATGGGCAGGACGAGCCCGTCGTTGTAGTCGGTGTGCTCGCCGATGAGATTCACCCGCCCCGGCGCGCGAACGGCGCCGTCGGCCGGGCGGCCATAGACGGACTGAAACCGTCGCTTGAGTTCCCGCAGTTCCACGCGGCGGAGGCTATACGCCTCCCCGAAACGTGTCAAGCGCGCCGCGCTGCGGCGGTTAGACCAGGTCGCACGCGTCCGGCGGCATCCAGTGGCCGGGGCGGTCCTTCCACTTGACGTTGCAGCCGAGCGGATTGGTCGCCGCCACGGGCGGCTCTTTGCCCGCCAGCAAAGCGTCCAGCGCGTCGGCCAGCTCGTGGGTCGTCGCCTTGGCGGCGTCTTTGGGATTGTTGTCCATCCGCCCGGTGTAGCGCAGGCGGCGCTGGGCATCGAAGACGTAAAAGTGCGGCGTCCGCAGGGCGCCGTAGGCCAGGGCCACTTCCTGGCTGTCATCGCGCACATACGAAAAGCGAAAGCCCTTGTCCTTGGCCCGCTGCTTCATGTGCTCCAGCGTGTCGGTCGGATGGTTGGCCGTCTCGTTGGCGTTGATGGCGATCATGGCCACGCCTTGGGGAGCGTAGCGGGCGTAGAGGGCGTTCATCCGGTCCTCGCTGCCGATGACCGAGGGACAATGATTGCAGCTGAAGACCACGATCAGCAGGCGCGCGTCGGTGAAACTTGCCAGGCTGTATCGCTTGCCATCCACGCCGGGCAGGTCGAAATCCGGCGCCGGGGCGCCTAATTGCAGTGTGAATGCCATAACGAACCTTCCTCTCTTGTTATGCAAGACGCGGCTATCTTACGTCAGGTGGCATCTTTTGGAAACTCATACCTTGAACGCCGAGGGGCAGAGTTTGTTCACGGGGCAGACGGCGCATTGCGGCTTGCGGGCGGTGCAGACGGCCCGGCCGTGGAAAATCAGCAGGTGCGAGAAGACCGTCCAATCCTTCTGCAGCACCAGGGCCATCAGGTCTTGCTCGATCTTGACCGGGTCGGCGTGCTTGCTGAGGCCCAGCCGCCCGGACAGGCGAATGACGTGCGTGTCCACCACGACGCCGACGTTTTTGCCGAAAGCGTTACCCAGGACGACGTTGGCAGTCTTGCGGGCCACGCCGGGCAGCGTCAGCAGGTCTTCCATCGTGTCGGGCACTTTCCCGCTATAGGCCTGCACGATCCGCTCCGCCGCGGCGCGGATGTTCTTGGCCTTGTTGCGATAAAAACCCGTCGAGCGGACCTGTTGCTCCAATGCCGCCTGCGAGACCTTGGCGAAGTCGGCGGCGGTTTTGGACCGCGAGAATAAATCCTTGGTGACGATGTTCACGCGGTCGTCGGTGCACTGGGCGGACAAGATCGTCGCGATCAGCAGTTGCAGGGGATTGGCGTGGCGGAGGCGAGTCGTCGCGTGGGGATAGGCCTTTCTTAGGATGCGCGTTATCTTCTCCACCCGTTGCTTACGGGCAGCTGTCGATTCCCTGGACATGTTTGGCCTTGCTTTCTGGTTTTATTGGAGCCGTTTTTAGTCTCATGCCGTGTCCCTTAGGGGCGCCGCAGACGCATATTCGCTTACGGTGTTGCGCGTCCGTCATCGGCAGGAACTTGGTTCAGGGCCATAGACAGTCTTTGGACGATCTGTGCCTGTACTGCCGCTGCGTGCGTGTCACCGGACTTCCGGAGTTCTGCGGAATATTGGGCGTGAGCCATGCCGAAGATTTGGACAAGCTTCATCTCATCTTCGTCCCGGATTCGTCGCCCTTTTTCGATCTCGGCGATGACGGGGGGCTGGTACCGGAACGACTTACCCAGGATGGCTGCCGCCTGGGCGAACTCGCCAGCATTTTCGGCCTGCTGAGCTTGGGGGAGATAGTACGTGAGGTAGGGAATGGCGTAGTCGGCTGGACGGATAAGCCATTGCCCCTCAGACAATGGGCGGGAGGTCCATACGGCTAACAACACCGTCGCTACGATGGCGGCGCCCGCCGGTGCCCTACGGCCCTGGTAGACCCACGCCACGGTCCGCACCACCGTCAGGGCGGCGAATGGAATCATCGCGATCATCATCGGTACGCGGAAACGTGAGGCGGGATAGAAAATCAGCATTATCGCTAGCGAGCTGAGCACTAACATGTACAGCGGCCAGAGGCGTCGTATCTTCGAGGCGGCTAGGACAAGCCCCACGAGCGACAGCGGGCTGATCACGAAGAATGTCATCGGCATGTTTAAGATACTCGCGTGCATGCGGTAGTAGTAGAAATTGCTGTTGTCGGGAATCTCGTGCCAATGCCATGAGGCGGCGAACTTGCCCCAGAAGATGCTCAGATAATTGCCGATGCTCGGGTGCATCTTGAGCGTCTCGATGACGGCCGGCAGGAATTTACCATTGGTGCGGTCCATGATGTCGGCCACATACTCGTTACTGACGGCAAAGCTTCCATCGGACGGATAGTCCGGGGTGTTGGTACAAACGTAGGTGATTGCACCGACGCTGGAGGGACCTATAGGCGGAAGGCCCAAAAGCACATTCCGGACTATCATTGGGGAAACCCCTGCCGCCACTCCGACTAAGAAGACGCCCGCCGATCCCAGTAGACCCTTCAGCGATCGGCGACGCAAGACTGCCAGTACCCCCAGCACCGGTAGAATCATCAGGGCGAAAATGGCCTTAAGCAGAAGCGATGCACCGAAGGCTAGGCCCGTTGCCAGCCACCACTTCCAAGTATTGCGCTCCAACGACTGGTCCATCAGATACACCAGTGCCAGCCCGGCGACCGTGATCAGCGACTCACGGAGCAACAGCATCTCGTAGTAGAGAATCGGGCTGGCCAGCACAGCCATCAGACCCGCCAGGGCCGCCACGACGTCCCCAAAGTATCGCCGAGTGATGACGTACACCAGGATGTTGCCCATCACGCCGACCAGTAGTTGCCAAACAAAGACCCATCGCACGTCCGGTCCGAAGGTCTTGTACGTGAGGGCAATCAGGTACGGGTAAAGCGGTTCCTGGTGAGAAGTTTTCTGACCATACCATCGATTCCAGATTGCCTTGGCAGCCTCGTCGGGGGACGGCGGGGTAGTTGTGCCGTTGGACAGGGCTGCTAAGGCTTCGGGGTGCTTCCTATAGTAGACCTGCGCTATGTCCCTCTGCCACTTGTACACGGGATGGAGGGACTGGTTCGTCAGCCAATCGCCGTTGGCAATGTCGCGGGCCCAATCGTCAAAGTAGTTCATATCCGTCTGGTCCCAGCGATCCTGGTAACGCAGCGGGCTGGCATTGATTTGGACAAAGTAGACCACGCGGACGGCCACGGACGCGATGATAATAACGGCCAGGACCAGGCGCCGCCGGCGCGACAGCCAGGTTTGAAGCCGATTACCATGAGCTGGAATATCGCCAACCAGCGATGCCACGACCGATGCGGATCGGGTGCCAGTCGCCCTGGTGTCATCCATCACTTGAGATGGTGGCTTGTGAACCGAGATCGGTCTTTTGCTCTTTTTCTCCATGGAGAGGCAAAAACCGGCCAGACGGCGCAGAGTCGTGGCCGGTGTGTTTCCATCAGTCCTGCCCGGACTGGGCGGATGTAGGCGAAGACGACCTGAAGTATCGGTGGATCTGTTCGGCCGCCCGGCGGCCGGAGGCGATGGCCGTGACGACGTAGGCCGGGCCGGTAGCCACGTCGCCGGCGATGAAGACGTCCGGCGCGCTGGTGGCGCCGTCGCGGGCCACAATGCAGCCTCGGCCGTCCACGGCTAGGCCGAGCTGGCCCGCCAGGCCGCTATCCACCACCGGATCGAAGCCCATGGCCAGCAGCGCCATGTCCACCTTCACGCGGAAGTCGCTGCCGGGCAGCTCGCGCATGACCGGCCCCCGCTCGCTGTGCAGCCAGCGGACCTTGGCGCCGCGGATTTCGCGGATGCGGTCGCCATCGCCGCTGAACTGCTTGGTGACGACGCACCATTGCCGCTCGACCGGGCCGGGGAACAACACGTGCGCACCGCGGCCGACGGGCGGCGACGGCGGCAGGATTTCGAACTGGTGCACCATCCGCGCGCCCTGCATCAGCGCCGCCTCGACGCAATCCTGGCCCGTCAGTCCCGCGCCGATGACGGCGACGACCTTGCCCTTGGCCGAGATCGCGCCGTTTTCCGCGACGTAGCGGCCTGGAGGCGGCTGATTGGCCTGGCGGAGGAAGTCCATCGCGAAGTGCACGCCTTGCTGGCGGCGGCCGGGGACGTCCAGGTCGCGGGCGCGGCTGGCGCCGACGGCCAGGCAGACGGCGTCGAACTCCTCCCGCAGGCGCTGGGCCGGCAGGTCGCGGCCCACCTCCACGCCGCTGCGGAACGTGACACCCTCGGCGGCCAATTGCTCCAGGCGGCGGTCGATGAGGTCCTTGTCCAGCCGAAACGCCGGAATGCCGTACCGCAGCAGCCCGCCGATGGCGTCATCCTTCTCGAAGACCGTCACGTCATAGCCGTCCCGCGCCAACTGCTGGGCGGCGGCCAGCCCGGCCGGACCGGAGCCGACGACGGCCACCTTCCGGCCTTTTCGTCGCGACTGCGAGGAGGGCCGCGGAACGATCCACCCCGCCGCGAACGCCCGATCGACGATCTGCCGCTCCAGGTCGGCCACCTGCACGGGGAAGCCCGCCGCGCTCTGCTTGCAGACCGCCTCGCAGGGCGCCGGGCAGATGCGCGAAGTGAACTCGGGGAAATTGTTGGTCGCGTGCAGCTCTTGATTGGCCTGCTCCCACAGTCCCTGGCAGGCCAGATCCACCCAGACCGGGACGCGGTTGCCCAGCGGGCAACCTTCCTCCTGGCAGCGGGGGTTGAGGCACTGCATGCACTGCGGATTGGACAGGCCCGCCACGGCCTGGCGGTACTCGTCGTCGTTTTCGTAGGCGAAGTCCGCGATGATTTTTTCGTAACGCCGCAGGAAATTATGCTGCCGCCGCCAGCCGGGAGTCATTTTCCGCAGGAACCGCAGAGATCGCACGGCCGTCATCACCCAGCTCGGCACGGCCAGCGTCAGCGGAATCGTCCGCCCGGCCAGGCGAAGCTCGCCGTGCACCAGGTGGCGATAGACGATGCGGTCGCCGTTGGCGGGGTTGACGTTGTACTTCTCGCGGTCGCGGGCGCGCTTCTCGGCGCTGGTGGCCAGCTCGGCGGCGAAGAAGGCGTCCTTGATGAGCATGGCCGAAGCGAGATTGTGGATGACCGCGGCCGTGGCGGCGTAGCCGTGCTTGGCCTGGTCCGCCTCGTAGATGCGGGCCACGGCGTCGGCGTAGCGGCGGGCGTACTCCAGGCCGCCCCATCGCAGGCAGTCGTACAGGCGGACGACCGCGGCCGACTTGAGGGTCTCGTCCAGCCCGCTGACCTTGCCCACCAGTCCGGCGGCCATCTCGCGCAGGGCATCCGCCATCTCCTGGCCGCGGCGGAACCGGCGGATGGTCCAGCGGCACTTGTCCTCCAGGATGTCGCGCCAGTTGCCGCGGGGCGGCGGGCCGACGAACAGGTCCTGCTGGACGACCAGCTTGCGGCCCATGTTGAAGGCGTAGAGGTTCTTGCGGAAGTCGGTGTGGATGGTGTCCTTGATCGCCCAGGCCATCGAGTGCATCGAGACGGGGATCAGCCCCTTCTGGAAGGCGAAGCCCAACATCATCATGTTGGCGTAGAGCTTGCTGCCCAGGTACTTCTCGCAGAAGCGGGAGATGTTTCGGGCTAGGTAGTCGTCGCTTCGCGTGTTGCGGTGGATGATCTGCTCCAGGGCGGCCGGGTCGAAGTCGTCCCAGCCCATCAGGCCGCGGATGGTGGCGATCTTGTCGGTGTTGATGACCGCGGCCGTGCGGTCCTTAGAGGCGATGCGCATCCGCCCCTTGGGGTCCAGCGCGCGGGCGGCTTCCAGGACGTCGATGCCGATCAGCAGGTCCGCCTTGCCGTAGGGGATGACGGCTGAGACGGGGTGGCCGGCGATGTTGTAGACGATCTGGCTGACCACGCCGCCGTTGCGGATGGCCAGGCCCTTCTTGTCCAGGAACTGGAGGGAGTAGCCCTCCTTGTGCCCGGCGCGGACCAGGATCTGCGTCGCCAGGCCGATGCCCATGCCGCCGAAGCCCGCCAGGCAGCACCGCCACAGCTCGCCGGGGGGGCGCTTCTGCGGTTCGGGGATGTCTTCCAGTCCCAGCTCCGGCAGGCGGGATCGCGGCGGCCTCTTGCGCTTGATCAGGACGCGCTCGAAGGCCGAGCAGGCGCCCACGCGCTCGCAGGCGCCGTCGTTGACGCACCAGGTCAGGTCGGTGTCTATCTTGGGGCCGTAGTCGGTGGGGGTGTGCTTCAGGCCCGGGCAGCCGGTCAGCTCGACGCAGGCCAGGCAGAAGCGGCAGAGCTCCTGGTTGACGTTCATGTGGTCCCAGACGGGCAGGAAGCCCTTGACCCGGGCGATCTGGCGCTCGTGGCGGCGTTTGCGGCGCATGCGGGTGATGCCGCATTCCTTCTCGGCGATGACGACCTTCACACCGTCGGCCAGGAACGTCCGCTCCAGCAGGCGGCGGTATTCGCGCCGCTTCTCGGGATTGACGCGGACGACCGTCAGGCTGCTGTCGCCGGCCATGCCGCGGACGACTTCCTCGATGTCCTGCGCCGGCGTGGGGTCGCCCAGGATGTCGTAGTCCACGCCGCTGGTGGGCTGGTGGCCGGTCATGGCCGTGGTGCTGTTGTCCAGGATGACGAAGGTGATGTCCTGGCCGAGCTTGACCGCCTGGCTGACGGCCGTCAGGCCGGAGTGGAAGAACGTGCCGTCGCCCATGAAGACGATTTCTTTGTTCACGGTGAAGGCGTCGGTGCCGACGCCGGTGCCGCCGCCCACGCCCATGCCGGAGTAGTCGTGCATCAGCGGCTCGTCGGGAGGGTACATGAGCATCACGTAGCAGCCGGCGTCGCCGTGGAACAGCAAATCGACCGGCTCGCGGCGATAGTGGCGGCGCATGTAGTCGGCGTCCATGAACTGCTTTTTGATCTCTAGGCACAGGCCGGCCGTGTCGCGATGCGGGCATCCGGGGCAGAACGTCGGGCTGCGGACGGGCAGCGCCCCGACGTCCGCCTCGTAGGTCGAGTCGATCGTGCCGATCTCGCGGTCCAGGGCCTCGGTGCCCGCCGGGGCGGCCGGCGTGGCCGCCGAACCCGTCACGCTCTTGACCAGCGGCGCCAGCCGCGAAATCAGGATGGACGGATGCAGCCCGCGGCTGTCGGGCAGGCCTTCCAAGCCGTTGGGGAACTGCTTGCCCCAGACCTCCACCTGACCGCTGGCTAACCCCGCCTGGCGGTCCTTCAGGACGATCTGAGAGACTTGCTCCTCGACGAAGCCGCGCCGCTCCTCGACGACCACGATCCGCTGGCACTGGGCGGCCAATTCGCGGACCATCGCGCCGTCCACCGGATAGCTCATGCCCAGCCGCAGGATGGGGAACTCGCCCAGCAGCCCCAGCTCAAACAGGGCATGCAGGAGGTAGCCGTGCGCCATGCCGCTGGTGACGAACCCCAGGGCCTTGCGCTGCGAGGCGGGGTACAGAATGGTGTTCAGCCCCAGGTCCCGGGCGGCCGCGACGGCCCGCTCCAGCCGCCGGGCGTAGGTGGCCTCCTGGTACCAACTGTTGGGCGGCAGCAGGACGTGCCGCTTGAGATCGATGGCGGCGGTGTCCAACTCGATTTTCTGGCGGGCGTTGAACGCCGGGTACTGGTTGGGCCGGCATTGCACCGTGCCGCCGCCGTCGCACAGGTTGGTCGGCAGGATGAAGCCAGCGAACAGTTCGGATCGCCGCGAGAGCTTGAAGGACAGGTCCACGAAGTCCTTGACCTCTTGGGCGTCGGCGGGCTCGACGACGGGGATGAACAGGTGGCGGGAAATGTAGCGGCTGTCGGCCGGGCATTGGGTGGAGTCCGACCAGGGGTCGTCGCCGTACACGACGATGGCGCCGCCTTCGGGATGCGCGCCGGCCAGGTTGCCCAGCGCCAGGGCGTCGGCGGCCACGTGCACGCCGACGGACTTCATGGCGATGATGGCCCGGCAGCCGATGAGCTGCGAGCCGTTGAGCATGGCCGCCGCCAGAGCCTCGTTGCTGTTCATGACCGCGCGAATGCCTCGCTCGTGCAGCAGGTCTTTCACCAGCGCCATGGCGTCGAAAAAGCTCGCCACCGGGCTGCCCGGATAGCCGCCCAACAGATGCACGCCTCCGGTGGCCTCCAGGGCGCCTTTCAGTAACAGCTCGCTGCCGGTGAAAATCTCCGGACCTTCCGCGGTCAGAAATCGGGGGTCAACCTTCATGACAGGCATTCTAGAAGATTTTGGCCCGCTGGCTCAAAGATTTTTGAGGGTTCGCCGAGGCGTCCCGGCGGGCGGTTTACAGGGTGTGGGGGCCCTGGCCCCACTGGAGCTTGCGGGTGAGGGTGTCGAAGAAGGGCCTTCCGGGGTGCGGCACGATGCGGACGCCCACAGCGGCCTTGCGGATTTCCGTCACATCGCCCTCGCACAGGCCGGTGCTGATCTGGCCGTCCACGATGACGGCCGAGCCGGCGTTGACCCGCAGGGCCTTGACGCGGATGACCTGGCCGCTGCCGACCACCAGCGGCCGCATCGACAGGCTGTGGGGCGCCAGCGGCGCGATGGCGATGGCGTCTAGCGTGGGTTCCATGATCGGCCCGCCGGCGGACATGTTGTAGGCCGTCGAACCGGTGGGCGTGGAGACAATCAGGCCGTCGCCGGGATAGTGGGCGATCTCCTCCCGGCCACGGGTGACCAGCAGCTCGATCACGCGGAACGGCGTGCCGGCGGCGAAGACCACATCGTTAACCACCGGCGAACGGAAGGCGTGCTTGCGGCAATTGCCTATCTTGACCTCCAGCATCATGCGGTCGGTGGGCGTAATCTCGCCGGCCAGCACCTCGGCCAGGTGCTTCTGCATGTGCTCCACGTCGAACTCGGCGAGGAATCCCAGCTTGCCCATGTTCACGCCCACCAGCGGCACGTTCGTGCCGGCCAGCATCCGGGCCGCCGCCAGCAGCGTGCCGTCGCCGCCGAAGACGATGCACAGGTCCGCTTGCTTGCTGAGCCGCGGTGGCACGGCTTGGTGGACCGGTAAGGTGGCGAGGATCTCCACCCGCTCTTGCAGCCAGGGGCCAAGCGACCGCACCTGCTTCGTCACGGCCGGGCGGGCGGTGTTGGTGATGACGAGGACCTTTTTGCGTGTGCGTGTGCGTGTGCGGGCCATGGAAGTGTATCCTATCGCGCCGTTGTGCTGCTGAATAGCCCCCCGGCCAGCCGGTTCCGTGAGTCGATTCGACGTGCTCAATCGCCCAAATACAGGTTTTGCCCGCCGACGATGGTGGGCTTTTTGACTTCGAGCTTGGCCTTGAGCTCCTCGGCGGTTTCGGCGAACAGGGGGGAGATTTCGATGGCCGCGGCGATCTGCCCGTCGGCGTCGCGGGGCACGGCCACGCCGGCCTGTTCCAGCCAGGTGGCCGCGCGGCGAACCTGGGCATGCAGGCTGCTGGCCAGGCTGTCTTCGCCCGAGGCGTTTTTGATGGGGCTGAACTCCTCGCGCCGGTCGATCTCAAGGATCACGGTCTGCTTGGCCAGCGGCAGGGCGTCGAAGACGAACATCTCCAACTTGACGGCGTTGGGCTTGTCGGGTTTGACGAGCTGACCGTGGTCGTCGATGTATGGTACGGTTTTTTCGGCCCGATGGAACGGCAGGGGGGGCAAGCCGGTGGCGGTGAGGCGCTCGACGAACGGCCGCGACAGAACGTGAATGGCGATGCTGCCGGCGGCGAATTTTAGTCTCCCGTCCTCCGTGGTGGCCGCCGCCAGCTCCTCCGGCAAGTCGGAGTATTCGATCACGGTGACCTTGCCGTCCAGGACGCAGAAGTTGCCGACGCGCTCCATGGGGTCGCGCTTGGGCAGGGCCTTGGCGCTCATCTCGGCGCCGCGCAGGGCGTGCAGGCCCAGGAACAGCGGGTCGATGCATCGCGACAGGGGGTTGTCCACCTGGAAGTAGCTGATCAACTCGATGCCTCGCCGCGCCATATCGTCCAGGGCGCCGCAGCGGCGCAGGGCCGTCAGGCAGCCGCCGTGCCCGTCGGGGCTGAGGGCCAGGGATCCTTTTTCGGTCAGCAGCAGTCGGCCGTCGAAGCCGAAGGCCGGCATCGTGCCCTGGACGAAGAAGAACACGTCGTCTGGCGAAAGCCCGAAGTGGCGGTTCTGCCGGAAGAACGCACGGGTGGCCACGTCGTTGGCCTGGCTGGTCATGACGTACCATGGAATGGCCACGCGATAGCGTTGCGAGGCGGCCAGGATCTGCTCGGCGAACAGACGGAACAGCGGCTTGTGCGCCACGGGCGTGGCTTCCAGGCAGCCTTTGGGGCCTTCGAGTCCCAGGCGGGTGCCCTGTCCTCCGGCCACCATCAAGGCCGCGACCTTGCCGGCCGCCAGAAGCTCCCGGCCTTTAGCCCGGGCGGCTTTGTGCTCGGCCTGCTCGGCAGGAGTGGTCGGCTTGGTGGGGACGACGAGCGGAGGCCGAATTCGGCCCTTGAGCTCCAAGGCAGGTCCCCGCTGGGCGTAGCGGGCGATCAGGGCGTCCATCTGGTCGAAGTCGAGCGCCGCCAATTGCTCCAGCAGCACGGTCCGCTGGCGATCGCTGAGCTCATCGTAGAAACGCAGCAGGTGCGACTGCCCGTGCTTTTCGAGAGTTTTGCGGATGCCGGTGATTTCGGTCATGGTCGCGGATCTCCAGCGATGCATCGACCTTGTCCCGGCGCGCCGGGGCAGGGAGTCGCCCGAACAAAGCCGGAAGCCTAGTGAATGCCGGCGGCGGTGTCAATGTTTTGGCGAAATCAAAAGGACCGCCTCTCCGCTGCTTAAACAATCGCAGTTTTTTCCGTCTGGAGGTTGACAGTCCGTCCTGACAAATCGTAAAATACAAGCGTCGAGAGGATGGTAGCCGGAAGACTGTCGGCAGGACATGCACTGATAAATACCCTCCCCTGAGGTTTCCCGCCTACCCCCCCTTGAAGCCCTTGGCCGGGCGGAGTGTTTTTGCCCAGCCGGGGCGATCGCCGGTACTTTGGCGTGTGGCGTTTGTTGCCTGTGCGGCCGGAAAATAGGGTGTTCAACCCGGCGGCCTGACGCCGATAACTATAAGAGTACTGACCTGCCTGCGTAGGCAGGTAACCGGGCGAACAGCGCCCGGCGGTTCAGAAAAACCACGGTTCGGCCTGTGGGGGCCGAACCAGGTCAAGGTCGTAGCTGCCCCGCAGCAGACTGTGAAAGGGTTTCATTAATACTTTTCTACCTAATGTCTGGGCAGCGCCTTGACGAAAGGACAAGGTGGGGGGAAGGAGCGTATTATGCTAAAGAAGAAGAAATGCTTCACGTTGGTGGAGTTGCTGGTGGTGGTCGCCATCATCGCCTTGCTGGTGTCGATCCTGCTACCCAGCCTCCAGAAGGCCCGTGAACTGGCCAAGCGGACGGCGTGCCTGACCAACTTGGCCGGCCTGGGCAAGTCGCTGGCGTTGTACCTGACCAGCTACAATGATAAGTACCCGTTCATGACGTCCGCCGGGTTCTATACGTCGACAGGGACGGCTAAAACCCAGGCGCCTGACGCCAACCATGCGACGACGGCACGGTCCATTACGGCCCTGATGTTCTTGCTGGTCCGCGAAGGCAACGATCCGGGGATCTTTGTCTGCCCCAGCGATACGGTCGATAAGGATCCCTCCTACAAGGACCCCAGCACCGGCGATTACTATTGGGACTTCTCGGACGATTCAAACGTCAGCTATTCCATGGAGTGCGTCAAGACCGGCACCCCCTTCACCGTGACCAGGCAGTTCTTTATGGCTGACAAGACGCCCGCCTATGACTCCAATACCGCAATGGTCATGTGGCAGGACAGCATGCCTACGGCGTCTATGAGGGCGGATATGCCGTCCAACCACCAGTATGAGGTGTTCAATTCGGTGAGGGGCGACGGATCGGCCGCCACCAACCGGCGTGCCGATATCGGCGACCTGGCTGCCGTGCCTGGAGGATCGATGTACACACAGGACAACGTCTACTCTAACTATGGTTCCAGTAGTAGCGCCGGCCAATGTCGTACATCCACCAACACCGCATTTCCGGATGATGGCGCCGATAATTGGCAGGATAAGAACGACGCCTTCTTGGTCGGTCCAATAAAGTAAGAGACGAGTCGATTGGAACGAGGCGGCGTGCAAGCCCCGCCGCGTGAAAAACCGACAGGACTGAAAAAAGCCTTGGCCCGGGTATCCGACCCGGGCCAAGGTTTTTTTGGTTGACTCGTTTACTCAGCGATGAAATCTAACGTGATTTTCGGCGGATCAGTGTTCACCCTCCGAAGCGGCGTCTGCCGCAAAGGAGGGCCAGGCCGCCCCGTTTCGGCAGGCTCACGGCAAGTGCGGCCAGCAGCGTCAGCGTGGCCGGTTCGGGGATCGGCTCCTCGGGCGGCGCCGCGCCGGGCGCCAGGCCGGTGGAGCCCCAGTGGCGGGCGACCGAGCCGAAGTCCGTGCTGTCCACGGTGCCGTCGCCGTTGAAGTCGCCGTCGGTCCAGATCTTGCCGCTCTGCATCCAGTTCCTGGCTATGGCGCCAAAGTCGCCGCTGTCGACTTTGTTGTCGCAGGTGGCGTCGCCGGCCATGGCGCCCTGGAAGACCGCCACGTAGTCGTAGGCGCCGTCGTTGGCCTCGACCTCGCCATGGAACGCCGGCCAGAATTTCAGGTTGGGGTCCGTGGCGTTGGGATCGCGAATCAGCAGGCCCATGACGTTGATGTTGGCATCGGAATTGGCCAGGTTGGTGGTGATGGCTGAGAAGGTGCCGCTGATCGAGCCATAGCCGGCCAGGACGTGGAATGTATCGCCCTGGTTCGGCCGATAGGCGCCCGTCTGAAGGTCCAAAAGCTGCAAGTCGTAATCGCCTGGGCCTATTTCCACGGTGCTGTCGGAACCGCCGGTGCCGTGGATGCATCCTGTCCCCGTGCTGCTCACATCGACCCGTATGGCGGCCGGCGAATCATTATTATAAACATAGAGCCAAATCTGCCCTGCCGTGACCAGGGCATCTTTCCCCACGTGGATGCTGCCGCGGGTGACCTCCACTCTGCCCGCTGTAGCGGTACCCCCTGTGCACTCCAAGATCCCTCTACCGCCCGACTCATCCGCCTGCCCGACATTTATGGTGCCGCTGACATTCAATATCCCCCCGCTGAGGTTGTATGTTCCCCGCCCATATTCGTAATATCCTATCTGAAGCTGCGGCGTTGTATTCGTTCCGCCGGACTGATTGAATGTCCCTTTCCCTAGCGTGTAATCACTTGTGCCTACAAACTCCACCGTAGACATCCCGAACGATCCGCTGCTGAGGTTGCAGGCCCCTTGGCCTAAAGACAGACTTTCGCCAGTGGTTGCTCCAGAGGTTTGGTTGAAGATCGCACCATTGCCGTTTATGTCTAAGCTGTTCATGCTCAGTGGACTGGTGCTGAGGTTGTATGTCCCCTTGGACTGTAAAGAGAGTGATCCGGTGACCGCGTTCGTTCCGCCGGTCTGATTGAAGGTTCCCCCGGAGACATTGCCGCCCACAATCTCATCATAAGTGGATGTCAGCGACCCAGCACTGAGGTTGTACGTGCAACTACCTCCTCCGCCAATCGACACTCCGCCTGTTACCGCCGTCCCTCCGGACTGGTTGAAAGTCCCCCCTCCCTCGTCCCCTACCTGTATATGACCCACGACCGACCCGCCGCTGAGGTTATACACCCCGGTTCCGCCAAGACCTGCTCCCAGAAGGATGCCCCCCGTTTGTGTCCCGCCCGTCTGTGTGATAATTCCCGTTCCTGCATCTGTCCGCAGGAGCGTCTGAAGCAAGCCGTCGCTGAGCGTGTAAGTCCCATAGGAACCGGCATCCCATCCTAGCTCCACTATCCCCTCCGTATTCGTCCCGCCCGATTGATTGAAGACTCCCGTTCCGTCATACCCCACATACATCCACCCTCCTCCCACGGTTCCACTCGCGCTAAGGAGGTATGTTCCGCTGGCCCCGGCGTCGTTCCCCAGATAGAAGGCATCTGATCCATTCCTTCCACCGGTTTGGATGAGAGTTCCAGAGCCGCTGTACCCTATGTGCTCAGCACGTAATTCACCTGTTTGCAGCAAACCGCCGTTGAGAACGTATGTGCCGCTGGACGCGGAGGTAACCGACGCCAGGTTTAGGTCGTCTATTATGTCGAGCGTTCCGCCGGATTGAACCACGGATCCGTTGCCACCGTCATCCCCGACAAGAAGGAATGACAGGCCGAAATTGTCCCCGTCAACAAGGGTCGCCGTGCCCTCGTTGTCGATGTGAGCTGTATCACCATATCCAGGCACGCCCCAATAGGAACGAAGCGTACCGCCCTCCATCCACGAACTAGAATCCCAATAGCTGGGATTATCCCACAGCCCGGTCCCCTCGTGTATCCAGAATCTGTTCCACCCCCAGGCCGGTGCTGCCAGAGTCCCCATCAAAACCACTGCAATCGCAGCGCATGCAAAACCATGGAGTTTGCCACGGCTCATGAGTGGCTCCTTTCCTTCTGTCGATGGCTCCGGACTTCGGCGTGCCCGAATCCGCCGAAATCCCATTTCCCACGACCCTCGGAGAGTTTTTTTTCAAAAAACTAAAAAACTGAAAAACCAAAAAGCAAAAAAGTAGGATCGAACGAGTGTTTGTGACTCCCCAATTTAGCCGTCGCTTAATGCTAAGCGATTGGCTCCTGTCTCTTATCTCTTGTCTTAAAACCCTCCGGGGGGCCCGTTGAATACGTAGGATACCGCGCCGTGGCTTGGTGTCAACGAAATTGCGACAACGTAACTGGCCTGGAGGGCACTGAGAATTCCTGACAAAATGAATCACGAAGGTCACAAAAAGAACGGTCACGTTTTGTGACGTGAAGAGAATTTGCCGGCTTTCTCCTCCGCGATCTGGGTGTCCTTTTGTGAGCCCGCCTGACGGGAGGGGGGCTTTGTGGTTTATTGGGTCTTTTTGTGGGAGGCTCTCAGTCTTTCTTGTTCGCGTTCGCGGATGTATCTATGATAGCCCTAGAGATCCCGATGAGTTCTTTCCCGTCCCGACAGAATCGAGAGGCCGCGTTTTCCAGCCGGATTCTTGGCGCCGTTCTGGCGTTGTTCTTTTTTTCCGGGGCCTGCGGGCTGGTTTACGAGATCATCTGGACTCGCCTGCTGCGGCTGGTGATGGGCAACACGATTTTTTCCATCACCACCGTGCTGTGCGCCTTCATGGGCGGCTTGGCGGCCGGCAGCTACCTGGGCGGCCGATTCATCGAGCGCCGCCGCGATCCGCTGCGCATTTACGCGTTGCTTGAGGCAGCCGTCGGCCTTTACTGCCTGGCCCTGCCGATGATCATCAACGTCGCCGAGCCGCTGTACCGCCTGATCTATCGGGACTACGCCAGTTCCTACTATCTTTTCGGCCTGCTGCGATTCGCCTTTTGCGGAATGCTCCTTCTGGTGCCGGCGACGTTCATGGGCGCGACGCTTCCGGTGCTCAGCACGTTTGTGACCGCGTCGCTGGACCGGATCGGCCGGTCGGTCGGCCGGTTGTATGCCATCAACACGTTCGGGGCGGTCCTGGGAGCGGCCGCCGCGGGATTCGTCCTGATCCCCGCCCTGGGGGTCCGGCATACGATCGCCTTGGCCTGCCTGGTGAACCTCCTGGTGGCCACGGCGGCCTATCTGCTGCATCGGCGCACTCCGTGGCCTGGGGCGGCGGAACCCGCCGCAGGACCGAATCGCGAGCGGTCTTCAAGCGGTGCTGATTCGGTGATGGTGAAAAAACCCCTCATCGCCTGGGTGCTGCTGGCGGGGTACGGATTGTCCGGCCTGGCGGCGTTGACCTACGAAGTGGCCTGGACGCGGGTGCTGTCGCTGACCATCGGGTCGTCGGTCTACGCCTTCAGCCTGATGCTGACGGCCTTTATCCTGGGCCTGGCGGTCGGGTCGATGGCCTTGTCGCGGTTTGTCGATCGGTGGCGGAATACGATGGCGGCCCTAGCCGTCACGGAACTGCTCATCGGGATATCCGCCCTGGCCGTGGTGCCGGTCTTTGGATGGCTGCCCATGCACTTCGGGCGGGTGATCGCGGAGCTTTCGGAATCCTTCTGGAAGTTGCAACTGCTGGAGTTCGGCGTGGTGTTTGCCGTCATGCTGGTTCCCACGGTCCTGATGGGCCTGGCATTTCCGCTGGCGACGCGGGCCTACGTCTCCGCGACCAGCGGCATCAGCCGCTCGGTCGGGAGCCTTTACGCCGCGAACACGGTGGGGTCCATCCTGGGTTCTTTTCTGGGGGGATTCGTCCTGATTCCGCTGCTGGGGCTTCAAAGAACGATCCTGGTGGCGGTGGGGATCAATATCGTCGTCGGCTGCGCGATCCTGCTGTGGAGCCCTTTAGTATCCAGGGGTCGGCGCGTCGCGGCGGCAGCCGTTTCCGCGGCGATGGCCGTCGCATTGGCCTGGACCCTTCCCCCCTGGGATCCGGCGACCTTGACGTTCGGTTTGTACGTCCTCAGCCGAGAGGTCAAGGGCCACAGGACGATGCAGGAGATTCAGGAAGAGTCCAGAAACTATCGAGTGCTGTTTCACAAGGAAGGGATATTCGACACGATTACGGTGAGGCAGGAGGGCAAGGTCCGGACGCTGATGGTCAACGGCAAGCCCGATGCCTCCACGGGCGATGACATGACCACGCAGCAGTTGCTGGGGCACGTGCCCATGTTCCTGCACCGCGACCCCAAGAACGTGCTGGTGATCGGCCTGGCCAGCGGCGTGACGCTGGGGGCCTGTTCGATGTATCCCGTCCAGCAGATGGACTGTGCCGAAATCTCCCCCGACATGCCCCCCGCCACGCATTTCTTCGACGACGTCAACCACCGCGTCTTGGAGGATCCTCGCCTGCGGCTTATCATTGCTGACGGGCGGAACCACCTGGCGCTGACCGACCGCACGTACGACGTGATCATTTCCGAGCCGTCCAATCCCTGGATCGCGGGGATTGCCGACTTGTTCACGGTGGAGTTTTTCCGCCTGTGCCGCCAGCGTCTCAACGACGACGGCCTGGCCTGCATTTGGGTCCAGGGGTACGGCATCGACTGGCGGGCCTTTCGGAGCATCCTGTCGGCGTTCGCGGAGGCCTTCCCTTACGTGACGGTGTGGGAAGCTATCCTGCCGGGGGACTACCTTTTGGTGGGCTCCCAGCGCCCCATCGTGGCGGATAGCCAGGCCATCGGGCGCCGGCTTGAGGATCCGCGCTTCCGGGCCGACCTGAGCCCGATCGGGATTGCCTCGCCGGCGGAATTTCTGTCCCGCTTCGTGCTGAACGAAAAGGCCTTGCCGCGCCTCCGCGACGACGTCCCCGTTCATACGGACGATAACGGCATCGTGGAGTACACGACCCCGCGCACGATGTTCAGCGAGCACAGTCCCATCCGAATCGCCGTGGAACTGAACCGTCTGCGAGGGGTGGGCCTGGAGGATCTGGTCGCTCGCACGGGGAGTCCGGATCAGAGGCAGGAGATGATGGCTCAGTTGGATCGCCTGATGCGGACCCGCATGCATCTGGTCAACGCCCTCGTCGCCGCCGAGGCGAAACATCAGCATGAATCGTTGATGGAATACAGGGCGGTGGCGGAGCTGGATCCCAATCAGCCCATGCTGAATACCGTCCTGAGCGGGATGCTGTGGCAGGCTCGCCAAGACGTCTCGCAACGTCGTACCAAGGCAGCCGTCGGCATGTTCCAGGGAATCCTGGAAATCATGCCCAACCATCCTGAGGCCAATTACCAGTTGGGGTTGTTGCTGTACTCCCAAGGGCAGATTCGCCAGGCGATCGAGTATTGCACGCGCGCGGTGGAGGCCAAGCCCGACTGGGTGGATGCGATGAACAGTCTGGCCTGGATGCTGGCCACGTCGCCGGACCCCGCCCTCCGTAATGGGGCCAAGGCCTTGAGCCTGGCCGAGCGGGTCAATCAGTTGGTCTCCAATAATGCCGAGATTCTGGACACGCTGGCCGCCGCCTTGGCGGAAACGGGGCAATTTGACCGGGCCGTCTCCACGGCCCGCCAAGCCGAAGCTTTGGCGCGATCTTCAGGCCAGGGGGGCTTGGTCGCGCAACTCGAGGCCAGGATCGCCGTCTATCAGGCCAAGAAACCCTACCACGAAAAGTAAGGTCCAAGCGGGGTAAGCCCACCTCAGGGGGACCGGAGCAAGACTTCCCTTCCCTGGGAAAAGCCGGTTGATTTGGGTATGATTTAGGGCGAGGCCGCAAGGTTGGAACTGAGCATTACATTGGAAGATCCCCATAAACGGGGCCTGCTGTTCGGTCCGGCGGATCGTCACCTGAAGATGATCCGCCAGGCACTGGACGTGCAGGTTTTTGCGCGCGAGGACCAGGTCAAGATCACCGGCGCGGCCAAGAACGTTGCCAAGGCCGCGGCGGTCCTGGAGCATCTCCAGCAGGCCATCCGCCAAAGCCGAGTCATCAGCGACGCCGTCGTGACCCAGGCCCTGGCGGCCACAGCCGGCGAGGCCGAACTGGGCGGCGGCGAGACCCTGGATGTTTACGCGGCCTCCCAGCCCATTGTCCCTAAAACGGCGGGGCAGCACCGCTACGTCGAGGCCATGAAGTCCCAGGACCTTGTGTTCTGCACCGGTCCGGCCGGAACGGGCAAGACGTACCTGGCCGTGGCCATGGCGGTGCACCTGCTGAAGCACCAGCGGGCCCGCAGGCTCATCCTGGTCCGCCCGGCGGTGGAGGCCGGCGAAAAGCTGGGGTTCCTGCCCGGCGACATGCAGGCCAAGGTGAACCCGTACCTGCGGCCCCTGTTTGACGCCCTGCACGACATGATGGACTACGACCAGATCCGCCGCTTCCTGGTCAACGACCTCATCGAAGTTATCCCCCTGGCCTTCATGCGGGGCCGGACGCTCAACGATTCGGTGATCATCTTGGACGAGGCCCAGAACACCACCATCTCGCAGATGCTGATGTTCCTGACGCGCATGGGCCACGGCTCCAAGATGATCGTGACCGGCGA
>JBEKZI010000037.1:0-18920 GCA_049510055.1 Phycisphaerae bacterium
TGCCGCGCGGACTGTTGCGCGAGCCGCT
Organism: Phycisphaerae bacterium; assembly: GCA_049510055.1. GTDB lineage: Bacteria > Planctomycetota > Phycisphaerae > SM23-33 > SM23-33 > JALHTV01. The sequence goes on from JBEKZI010000037.1 coordinate 29, forward strand.
GGCGGCCCTGAAGGACGCCGACGCACTCGTCATCACGCGAAGCGAGCAGGCGGAGGCCAAGGCCATCGCGGACCTCCGCGGCCGCCTGATCCGCCTCGCCCCGCACGCCACCTTCCACACCGCCACCCATCGCCCTACGCGCCTGCTGGACCAGGCCGGCACCCCGCGGGCGCTGACGGAACTGGCCGGCAAGAAGGTCTTAGCCTTTTGCGGCCTGGGCAACCCGCAATCGTTCTTCGAGACGCTCAAGGGCCTCGGGGCCGAGCTGGTTGCCACCGAGACATTCCCCGATCACGCGGCCTACGGCCCGCGGGAGCTGGGGCAGTTGGACCGCCGAGCCGCACAGAGCGGCACCGAGCTTCTGGTGACTACGCAGAAGGACGCCGTCAAGATTCACACCGGCTGGCTGTCCCGGCCGCTGTGGAAGCTGGTGATCGAGATGGAAATCACCCAAGGCCGCGAGGAACTTCTGGCACGCATCGAAGGGGTGCTGCGCCGTACCTAGCGGGGACGGAATGGATGGACGTGGATTGAAAAAATTCCTGGCCGCAATCCTGGTGTTCTTCGTGCCGCCGATCGCCGGTTGTTCCGCTCCGCAGGGCACGGCGTCGGCGCCGGCCTCCCAAGTCAGTCACATAAATCAAGGAAACCACCCCATGAGTAAAGCCACTTCCGTTCCCGCGGGGCTGCCCACGTTGATCCCGCGAGAAATCCTATTCGGCAATCCCCAGCGGATGTCTCCGCTGCTGTCGCCGGACGGCAAGTTCCTGGCCTACCTGGCCCCGGACGACAAGGACGTGCTCCAGGTCTGGCTGCGCACCGTCGGGGCGGCCGACGACCGCAAGCTGACGGCCGACAAGAAGCGCGGCATCCGCAGCTTTTTCTGGACCTACGACGGCCAGCACCTGGTCTACATGCAGGACAGCGATGGCGACGAGAACTGGCACCTGTTCGGCGTGGACGTGGCCAGCAACGTCGTCCGCGACCTGACGCCCTTCCAGGGCATCCAGGCCCAACTGGTCGACCGGTCCCCCGACGTGCCGGGAGAAATCCTGGTCGGCCTGAACGTCCGCGACGCCCGGCTGCACGACGTCTATCGCGTGAACTTGCGCAACGGCGCGGTGGAGATGGACACCCAAAATCCCGGCAACGTAATTGAATGGGCGGCCGATGCGAGTCTGAAGGTCCGCGCAGCCATCGCCACGGCGAAAGACGACGGCTTCGACTTGCGCGTTCGCCGCACGGCGGGGGCGGATTGGGAGACGGTCCTCCACTGCCCGCCCGATGAAGAAGTTGGGGTGGAGGGATTCTCCGCCGACGGCCGGACGCTTTACCTGCGCACCAACCACGACGCCAACGCCAATCGCCTGCTGGCGATGGACCTGGCCACGCTGAAGGAAACCGTCATCGCCGAGGACCCGCAGTACGACGTCAGCGAGGTCTTCGCGCATCCCCGCACCCGCGTGATTCAGGCGGTGGCGTTTGAGCGCGACCGGCTGGAATGGCAGGTGCTCGACAAATCCCTGACGGCGGACTTCAAGGCTTTGGCCGCAGTCCGGGCGGGAGATTTCAGCTTCCTCAGCCGCGACCTGGCCGACCGGACCTGGCTGGTCGCCTACGTGACCGACGACGGGCCGGTGTATTACTACAGTTATGACCGCGCTTCCAAAGCTGCCACGCTGCTGTTCTCCAGCCGGCCCAAGCTGGAAGGCCTGCCGCTGGCGAAGATGCAGCCGATTTCCTTCGCGGCCCGCGACGGCCTGGAGATCCACGGCTACCTGACGCTGCCGGTGGGCGTGGAACCCAAGAACCTACCGGCGGTGCTGCTGGTGCACGGCGGGCCGTGGGCGCGCGACACCTGGGGGTTCAATGGCTGGGCACAGTGGCTGGCCAATCGCGGCTACGCGGTGCTGCAGGTCAACTACCGCGGCTCGGAAGGCTACGGCAAAAAGTTCCTCAACGCCGGCAACCGCGAATGGGGCGGCAAGATGCACGACGACCTCATCGACGCCGTGGAGTGGCTCAAGGCCCGCGGCATCGCCGACCCGTCGCGGATCGCCATCATGGGCGGCAGCTACGGCGGCTACGCCACGCTGGTGGGGATGTCCTTCACGCCCAAGGTCTTCGCCTGCGGCGTGGACCTGGTCGGGCCCAGCAACCTGGTGACGCTGATGAAGACCGTCCCGCCCTACTGGAAGCCGATCATGAACATCTTCCGCCACCGCGTGGGCGACCTGGAGACTGAACAGGCGTTCCTGGAGTCGCGCTCGCCGCTGACGCGGGCGGACCAGATCGTCCGGCCGCTGCTGATCGGCCAGGGCGCCAACGACCCGCGCGTCAAGCAGTCCGAGAGCGACCAGATCGTCCAGTCGATGCGCCGGCGGGGCAAGGAGGTCCGCTACTGGGTCTACGCCGACGAGGGCCACGGATTCGCCCGGCCGGAAAATCGGCTGCACTTCTTCGCGGTCTCCGAGAAATTTTTGGCGCACTGGCTGGGCGGACGGTGCGAGCCGGCGGGCCAAATCCAAGGCTCCAGCGCCGAGGAACGCTGAGCCGAGCTATACCTTTTAATAGGGCACGGTCGATTGTCGTGCGCAAACCATGAGTCCAAAACCTCTGCGGGTGGCCCTGGTGTCGCTGGGCTGCCCCAAAAACCTGGTGGACAGCGAGAAGATGCTGGCGGCCCTGGCTGCGGCCGGCTGCATCGTTCCCGCGCCGGAGGACGCCGCCGACGTGATCGTGGTCAATACCTGCGGCTTTCTCGGCTCGGCCCGGCAGGAATCGCTGGACGTCATCGGCCAGGCCTTGGAGCGCAAGCGACGCGGGCCAGCGCGGCGCGTGGTGGTGGCCGGGTGCCTGTCCAACCGCGACGGACAGAAGCTATACCGGCTTGCCCGCGGCATTGACGCCGTGGTGGGCGTCAACGACCGCGAGACGATCGTCGCCGCCGTCATGGGCCGCGGCAAGATCACCCGCCTGACGCCGCACCCAAAAACCGCCGCCGCGCCGCAAGACGGCGGCCGATTCCGCCTCACGCCGCGTCACACGGCCTATCTGCGAATCTCCGAGGGCTGCTCGCGGCGGTGCACCTTCTGCACCATCCCCGCCATCCGCGGGCCGTTCCGCTCCAAGAAGCCCGAGGCCATCCTGGCCGAGGCCCACGAGCTGATCGCCGACGGCGCGGTGGAGCTAAACGTCATCGGGCAGGACACCACCAGCTACGGGCGCGACCTGGGCCACGGCCACAGCCTCGCCCGGCTGCTGCGTGATCTGGACCGATTGAGCGGCCTGCGGTGGCTGCGGCTGATGTACGCCTATCCGCGCCAGGTCGGCGACGCCCTCATCGACGCCATGGCCGACTGCCGCCGCGTCGTGCACTACCTGGACCTGCCGCTCCAGCACATCGCCGATCCCGTCCTCCGCCGCATGGGCCGGCTGACGACGCGAAAGGCCATCGAGTCGCTGCTGGTCACGCTGCGGCGGCGGATCCCCGACGTCGTCCTGCGCACCACGTTCCTGGTGGGCTTCCCCGGCGAGACGGAGCGGTGTTTTCGCGAACTGCTGGAGTTCGTCAAAGCGTTTCGCTTCGACGCCCTGGGCGTCTTTGAGTTCTCCCCCGAGCCGGGCACAGCCGCCGCGACCATGGATCGCCAAGTCAGCGATGCCGCCAAGGCCGAGCGGGCGCGGGAATTGATGCTCGCCCAGCAGGCCATCGCGTTCCAGGCCAATGGCCGGCGGGTGGGCAAACGCCTGGAAGTTTTGGTGGACGGCCTGGACGACCACGGCCGCTGCGTCGGGCGGTACTACGGCCAGGCGCCGGACATCGACAGCCTCTGCCGCCTCACCTCAAAGCACCGGCCGGGAAAGTTCATCACAGGCAAAGTGATCGACTGGGCCGATTATGATCTGATCCTCCAGCCGGATCGAAAATAATCCCCTCGCTTACAGCACTTGGACGATGATCATGGTCACGTCGTCCAGGCGGCTTTGGAGGCCCGCGAATCGCCGCATCGCCCACAGGACGGATCGCGCGATGCCGTCGGCGTCCTGGCCTTCGGCGATGGCCGCCAGGGCCGCTTGTTCGATGCGGGCGCGGCCGAAGGGCTCGTCGTCGAAGTTCAGGGCCTCGCTCAGCCCGTCGGTATAGGCCAGCAGCACGTCGCCGGTCCGCAGGTCGGCCACCTGGTGGTCCCATCGCGCCGCGGGGTTGATGCCCACCACCGGCCCGTTGACGCCCAACGTGCCGGCCTGGCCGGCGCGAAACAGGATCGGCGGCGGGTGGCCGGCGTTGGCGAAGGTCAGGCGGTGCGCCCGGGCGTCGATCACGCCGTAGAACAGCGTGGCGAAGTCGCTGACCAGCGTGTCATTGCACAGGTCGCGGTTCACGCGGGCCACGACCTCCGACATCTGGTAGATGTTGGTCGCGTGCGCCCGCAGCGACGCCCGGATGGAGGCCATCAGCAGCGACGCGCGCACGCCCTTGCCCACCACGTCGCAGACGGCCAGGCCCAGGTTGTCCTCCGGCAGCGACAGAAAATCGTAGAAGTCCCCGCCCAGCTCGTAGCACGGCACGTACATCGCCGCGATGCGGAAGCCCGGCAAGGTCGGCGCCTTGGAGGGAATCATCCGCCGCTGGACCTCTGAGGCCAGATGCAGCTGGCGCCGGATGCCGGCGGCGTTGACCGCTTCCTCGTACAGCCGGGCGTTGACGACGGCCGCCCCGGCCTGCGCGGCGATGGCCTGGAGCAGCGACACCTCGTACCAGTCGAAGGCGTGCAGCTCGCCGGTGTACACGCGGATGACGCCCTCGGCCCGGCCCTTGTAGAGCATCGGGGCGCACAGGGCGCTGACGATGCCCTCGTGCCGCGCCGAGGCAGGATACAGCACGCGCGGATCGTTCCGCTCGTCGGCGATGTACACGGTCTTGAGCTGCGAGATGACTTCCTGGTCGATCTGGCTGTCGGACAGCAGGATTTTTCCCTTGTCCAGGTACTGGCTGGACAGGTTGGCCATGGCCTTGATGACCAGCTCCGTGCGGTCCTCGTTCAGCAGGCGGATGGAACTGGCCTTGGCCTTCAGCACGTCCACCACGGTGCGGGCGACCAGGTCCAGCACCTTCTGGACGTTGCGCTCGGTGGTGAACTCCGCCGTCAGGCGATACAGCGTGGCCAGCTCCTGGACGCGCGAGGCGTGTTCCTCGTTGTGCCGGGCCTGGCGGGCGATGAGGTCCGCGAAAATTTCGCCGAATCGCCGCAGCCCCTCCACCGGCGCGGCGCCGGACGGCTGGGCCGGCCAGAGAATTCGCCCCACTTCTTCCTCACGAACGATGATGGGCGCGTGCTCCATCGGCCCGCCAGGCGGCGGCATCGCGCAGGGAGAATCCTTCGTCAGCGGCTGGCCGTCGGCCCCGCAAATGCAGATCGGCACCTGCGCGATGGCCACGAAGGCGTCCTGCAACCGCTGAAGCGTGTCCGGGTCCAAATAATCCGTCAACGTCGGCACGGGGTTTCCTCAACTCCTGGGCGTTCCGTAAAGGGACTATTGTACGAAGTGGGCGGCGCTTTGCAGCCGAAAACCCGTCCGGCTTGCGATTAGCGCCGCCAGGCCCCGTCCAGCGCCGCGGTGAGGTCCTGGCGGGAGAATTTGCCCTCCAGGCGGATCGGCGGGCCGGCCGGCGGGAAGATCACCGTCAGCGGCGGGGCGCCGTGCAGCGTGTCGTACAGCAAGGCGTTGGCCGGGGCGTCGGCCGCCGTCACGTCGCCGCGCATGGGCAGGACGTTCCGGGCCGCCAACTCACGTGCCACCTCCGGCCGGTCGTAGATGAGGTAGTCCACCGCCTTGCAGCTCAGGCACCAGGAGGCGGTAAAGTCCACCAGCACGATTTGCCCCGCGCCGTTGGCCTGGGCGATCCGCGGCTGGTCGAACGGCTGAAACTTCACCGCCGGCCCGCGCGGCGGCGACAGCAGCCACACCCCCGCCGCCACCGCCAGCGCCGTCGCCAGCCCGCGCAACGCCAGCTTGCCCGGCAGCGGCCAATCGTAGCGGACCCACGTGCCCCAGGCCCACAAGCCAAAGACCAGCACCACGGCGTAGGCCGCCGCACGGGCGACGGCGGTGTCCGCACTCAGCGTGCCGATGAGCCACACGGCCACGAGCAGCAGCACGAAGCCCATGGCCTGGCGGAGCAGTTCCATCCAGCGGCCGGGGCGCGGCAGGCGGTTCAGCAGACCGGGCATCGTCGCCAGCAGCGCGTGCGGGGCGGCCATGCCCACGCCGATCAGCACGATGGCCAGGCTGCCCAACCACAGCGGCTGAAGCTGCGCCCAGGCAAAGGCCAGCACCAGGATCGCAAAGCTGCACGGCGTGGCCAGGACGGCCATCATCAGCCCCATGCCCGCCGAGGCCAGGTGGCCCTGGCCGCCGGGAGCGCCGCCCAACGCCGCCAGGCGGCGCGGCACCGACACGGTGAACACGCCGAACAGGTTGGCCGCCACGGCCACGATGACGAACGCCATGCCCAGCCGGAACGGGGCGGACTGGAAGTGCCGGCCCCAGTCCAGCGCCCGACCCATCGCCAGGTGAAGGACCACGTTCGCGCCGGCCAGGGCCACGAAGAACAGCGCCACGCCGCCGGCGAAGGCCAGGCCCACCGTCACGAATCGCCGCCGCGATTGGCGGGCCAGCTCCACCACGCTGAGAATGCGAATGGGAATCACCGGCAGCACGCACGGCATGACGTTCATAATCAGCCCGGCCAGCAGCGCCAGCCCCAGCCCGCCCCAGACGCTCAACCGGCTCGCCTGGACGGAGCCAGACTGAGGAAAAGCCGCCGCCGCGTGGAGCTGATCCGCCGGCTTGGCGGAGGCCAGGCCGCTGCGCAGCGATTCGGTCCAGGCCTCGTTCGCCACCGCCGCCGAGTTCACCCGCACCTCCACGGCAGCGGAGGCGTGAACAGGAACGCATTTGAATTCCTTCTCCGAGCACACCTGGCCGGTGACGGTAATCGGAATCTCGACCCGGCCGGCGGGAGCATCGTCGGGAACCGTGACCGGTACATAGGCCACGGCCTGGCCGGTATAGACGAAGGTGGAGACGACGGCATCGCCCACGTTGGTCGGGTGCTCCCGGTCCGCCGGCCACAGCACCGCGCCCACCGACAAGGAACCGGCGTGGACGGCGATCTCAGCGGGCAGGGGCATGAATTTCCCGCCGCCCGGCGAGGGGCTGTAGAACACCCATCCCTCGGCCACGTGCATGACGACGGCTACGTGAAACGTCTGGCCGGGGCGGACCTGCGTGTCAGAGACGACGGCTTCGGCCGAGACGAACGCCGTCGGCGCATTTTTCGCGACGGAGGTCTGCGGTTGCATTCCAACCGCCCCGCCCGCGGCTGCCATGATTGTCGCCGCCAAGATGTGCCCAAGGTGCATGCCCAATCTCCCTTATGGCCCGGCTGGGGCCTGCCTGCCGGCAGGCAGGTACGACACTACCGCCGCATCGGCCCTCCGTCCAGTATAGGAGATTGTCGATTGACAATTGACCATCGACGATTGAAGGGAAGAGCGGCCGCCCAATTAAAGGATAGTGGCCGCCGGCCGCCCTTCCCCTTGTCAGGTGGAGGCGGTGCGGTTAGCATGGCGGGCTTCCATTTGGCATGTGTTGTGTTGGAGAGCCCATGAGCGCCTTGGAGAAGACCGATCCCGCCGTCCTCAAGATCCTCCGCGCCGAGCTGCATCGCCAGCAGACGACGCTGGGCATGATCGCCTCGGAGAACCACGCCTCCCCCGCCATTCTGGAGGCCGCCGGCAGCGTCCTGACCGACAAGTACGCCGAAGGCTACCCCACCAAGCGATGGTACCGCGGCTGCCTTCAGGCCGACCGCGCCGAGCAACTCTGCATCGACCGCGCCAAGAAGCTCTTCGGCGCCGAGTACGCCAACGTTCAGCCGCACAGCGGCACCACCGCCAACCTGGCCGTGTACCTGGCGGCGATCAAGCCCGGCGACAAGATCCTGTCCATGCGACTGGACCAGGGCGGGCACCTGTCCCACGGGAAGGAAACCAACCTCTCGGGCGTCTGTTACAAGGTCGCCAGTTACGGCCTGCGGAAGGACACTGAGACGCTGGACATGGACGAAGTCCGCGAGATCGCCCGCCGCGAGCGGCCGCAGATGCTAGTCGTGGGCGCCTCGGCCTATCCGCGGATCATCGACTTCGCCGCCTTCGGCGCCATTGCCCGCGAGGTCGGCTGCCTGATGATGTCGGACATCGCCCACATCGCCGGCCTGATCGTCGGCGGCGTGCATCCCGACCCGGTGCCGCACAGCGATTTCGTCACGGCTACCACGCACAAGACGCTCCGCGGCCCGCGCGGCGCCCTGATCCTGACCCGCAACACCTGGGGTCGCGCGATCGACCAGGCCATCTTCCCCGGCCTTCAGGGCGGACCGCTGATGCACATCATCGCCGCCAAGGCCGTGGCGTTCCACGAAGCCATGCAGCCGTCCTTCCGGACCTACGCCGCCGCCATCGTCGCCAACGCCAAGGCGCTGGCCGAGGCGCTGACGGAGCTGGGCTGGCGGCTGGTGAGCGGCGGAACGGACAACCACCTGATGCTCATCGACCTGCGCAGCCGCTATCCGAAGCTCACCGGTTCCTCGGCCGCGGCGGCCCTGGCGGCGGCGGGCATCGTCGCCAACAAGAACGCCATTCCCTTCGACCCGCGCCCGCCGGCCAAGGCCTCGGGCGTGCGCCTGGGCACGCCGGCGCTGACCACCCGCGGCATGGGCGTGGCAGAGATGAAGCAAATCGCCCGCTGGATTGACAAGGTCCTGTCTTGCGGCGGCGACAAAAACGTGTTCCAATCCGTGCGCGGGGACGTGGCGGAGCTGTGCGAGCGGTTCCCCATCCCCGCCTGGACGGCATGAGCCGAGGCGCCGGGCGCCGAGGGTTGCACCATGCGAGAAGTCTTTCGAATCCTGGACGCCAACTTCAACCGGGCCCGCGAGGCGCTCCGCGTGGTGGAGGATTGCGGGCGCTTCGCCCTCAACGATCCCGCCATCACACAGATTGCCAAGAACCTCCGCAGCGGATTGACGGAGATCCTGGCGACCATGCCGGCTGACGAGATGATCGCCAGCCGCGACACCGCCGGCGACATCGGCACCGAAATCTCCAGCCCCACCGAGTCGAAGCGCGGCGGCCTGACCGACGTGGCCGCAGCCGCGTGCAAGCGACTGACCGAGGCCCTGCGGACCATCGAGGAATACGGCAAGTTCGTCGCCCCCCAGGAAGTCCTGCGGATCGAGCGGATGCGCTACGACGCCTACACGCTGGAGCAGCGGCTGCGAGACCGCCTGGCCGTGAGCGACCATTTCGCCAAGGTCCGCCTGTACGTGCTCATCACGCCCAAGCTCTGCCACGGCAGCGTCCGTGAGACGACCCGCTCGGCCATCGCCGGCGGGGCCGACGCCATCCAGCTCCGCTACAAGGGCGGTTGCGACGCCGAATTCCTGGCCATGGCCGCCGAACTGCGCGAACTGACCGACGATACGGGCAAGCTCTTCATCGTCAACGACCGCCCGGACATCGCCGCCCTGGTCGGCGCCGACGGCGTTCACCTGGGCCAGGGCGACCTGGCGGTGGCCGACGCCCGCAGGCTCCTGCGCCCCGGCGCCATCGTGGGACGAAGCACCCATTCGCTGGAGCAGGCCTGCGGCGCCGTGACGGAAGGCGCCGACTACGTCTCCGTCGGGCCCATCTTCCCCACGACCACCAAGGACGCCGGTCCCGCCGTCGGGGTGGCGCTGTTGGCGGAGGTCGGCCGCCAGATTTCCCTGCCCATCGTGCCCGTCGGCGGCATCACGGCCAAGAATGCTGAAAAGGTCCTGGCCGCCGGCGCCCAGCGGCTGGCCGTCTCGTCCGCCGTCTGCTCGGCCGCCGACCCCCAGGCCGCCGCCGAGGCCCTCCGCGCCAAAATCAAGTAAGCCGCCCCTTCCGCCGCCGCCTCCGGCCCGCCCGTTGCGTTCCGGCCTCCGGAGCGGTAGAATCCGCCCCCAATGCATACTCTCATCGAACGTCTGGAGAAGTTCGGCTCCCCTCGCGTCCTGGTGGTGGGCGATTTTATGCTCGACCGCTACGTGTACGGCCAGGCCGACCGTCTCAGCCAGGAGGCGCCGGTGCCGGTGCTGCGGGCGCTGCGGAACGAGAGCCTAGCCGGCGGAGCGGGCAACGTGGCCGCGGCACTGCTGGCGCTGGGGGCCGAGGCCTTCTGCATTGGGACGATCGGCCACGACGCCGCTGGCGAGGAACTCAAGGGCCTGCTGGTCAACGCCGGGGCGCGCATCTCGGGGCTGGTCCGCCTGAACAAGTATGCCACCACGGTCAAGACGCGCTACGTCGGCCTGGCGCAGCACCGCAACCCCCAGCAACTGCTTCGCGTGGACAGCGAAGACCCCGCCGCCATCACGGAAACCGTCCGCAACACGCTACGGGCGGCCGTCAAGAGCGAACTCCGCAGCACCAAGACGGTCGTCATTCAGGACTACGACAAAGGGGCCCTGCGCGATTCCAACTGCCCCGCCATCATCGCCGACGCCCGCAAGGCCGGCTGCACCGTGATTGTGGACCCCGCGCGGATACGCGACTACCGCCGCTACGTCGGCGCCACGCTGCTGAAGCCCAACCGCTACGAGGCGGAACTCATCAGCGGCATTTCCATCACCGACGACGCCTCCCTGGAACGGGCCGCCAAGCAGATCATCTTGACGGTCGATCTGGAGGCCGTGGCCATCAGCCTGGACAAGGACGGCCTGTACCTGATGATCAAAAACGGCCGCGGGCGGCGGTTCGCCCCCCACCGGGAGCTGACGGTCTTCGACATCACCGGCGCCGGGGACGTCCTGGTGGCCATGCTGGCGATGGCCGTCAACGAAGGCTGCGACTTCGAGCAGGCCGCGGCACTGGCCAACATCGCCGGCGGCCTGGCGGTGGAGCGGTTCGGCGCCGTGCCGATTCCCAAGGATGAAATCCTGGAGGAGTTGCGGCGGCTGTCGGGCCTGCGCGGACGAAAAGTTTTTGCGCGCAAGCAACTGGCGGATGAACTCGCCCGCCGCCGTCGCACTGGCGACAAAATCGTATTCACCAACGGCGTGTTCGACCTGCTGCACATGGGCCACCTGCGCTACCTGCGTCAGGCCCGCCAACTGGGGGAGTGCCTGGTGGTGGCCATCAACTCCGACGCCAGCGCCCGCCGCCTGAAAGGCCCCACGCGCCCGGTGGTCGGCCAGGAGGAACGCGCCGAGATGCTGGGGGCCCTGGAGTGCGTGGACTACGTGACCATCTTCGACGAAGACACCCCCAAGCCGCTCCTGGAACTGCTGAAGCCCGACATTCTCGTCAAGGGCGGCAGCACCGCCGAAGTCGTCGGCCGGGAGATCGTCCAGAAATACGGCGGCAAGGTAATGAAAATGGACCTCGTGGCCGGCATGAGCACCACCGACCTCATCAACCGCATCCTGACGTCCAACAACCGGGATGAAAAGAAACCGTAGCGAACGAGGGAACGAGGAAAACCGTCATGGCCAACAAAGCCGTCTTCCTCGACCGCGACCACACGTTGATTGAAGACCCTGGCTACCTCAGCGACCCCAGCGCCGTGAAGCTGTTGCCCGGCGTGGACCTGGCGCTGAAGAGCCTGATGGCCGGGGGGTTCAAGACCGTCGTGGTGACCAACCAGGCCGGCATCGCCCGCGGCCTGCTGACCGAGGAAACGCTGAGCCAGATTCACGCCGAGCTGGGCCGCCAATTGGCCGAGAAGGGCGCCCAACTGGACGCGATTTACTATTGCCCTTACCACCCCGAGGGCGTCGTGGAGGGCTACTCGATGGAGTCTGATCTCCGCAAGCCGCGGCCGGGCATGCTGCTGAAGGCCGCGCAGGAGATGGACATCGACCTCGCGGCCAGCTGGATGGTGGGCGACAGCGCCCGCGACATCGAGGCGGGCCAGCGGGCCGGCTGTCGCACCATCCGCCTGCGGCCCGGCGCCTCGCCGGTTCCGGGCGAAGTATCGCAAGAGGACGTGCAGGCCGACTTCACGGTCCGCAATCTGGTCGACGCCGCCAGGCTCATCCTTCGCGAGAGCAGCCGCGTCCCGATCGCGCCGCCCGCTGTCGGTGCCGCGCCGGTCCCCCCGCCGCCGCAGGCCCCCGCCGAGGTCGAAGCCGAAAAAATCGCCGCCGAGGAACTCTACGCGGCCGAGCCCGCGCCGCCGATGGAAGTTGGAAAAGAACAAGAGCCGGCCGCGGCGCCTCCGCCGTCGGCGATTCAGCCATCCGCCGCCGAGCAGACGCGCGCGGAGATCCTTCGCTACGTCCGGCAGATCGCCCAGACCCGGGAGGACGAGTTCAACGTATCCAAAGTGCTGGCCGGCATCGCGCAGGTCATGGCGCTGCTGGGGCTGCTGCTGGCCTTGTGGCGGCTGGCCACCGACCAGATGGATCAGGCGACCTTCTGGGCCCTGATCGCGACGATGCTGCAAGTGATGGCCCTGACGTTCTACATGATGAAGCGATAGCCGCCCTGCCGTTGCCGCCTTCGGTTTTTCTCGCTGCCTATCCCCGGCCGGACGGCCCGGCGCATCAAAAAGAGGTAACGGATGGAAATCAGAGCGTTTCGCGGCTGGCGATATCGGCCGGACGACGACGGCGACGTCAGCGACTTCATCGCCCCGCCCTATGACATTCTCTCCGGCCAGGACAAGATCCAACTCCTGACCCGCAGCGACAAGAACATCGTGGCCGTGGACATGCCGCACGTCCCGCCCAGCAGCCTGGGACCCGACGAGACGTACCAACAGGCGGCCCGGCGCCTGGCGGACTGGCAGGAGCACGGCGTGCTGACGCGCGAGGCCAAGCCGGCCCTGTACGCCTACGAGCAGGAATTTTCCTGGGCGGGCAAGACCTACACGCGGCGGGCGATCTTGTGCAGTGTGCGGGCGACGGAGCCGGGGCGGGACGTCATCCCCCACGAGCACACGTTTGCCGGCCCCACGGCGGACCGGCTGCGGCTGACCCAATGCACACGGACGCAACTGTCGCCCATCTTCGGCTTTTATCGGGATCCTTCCGGCACGGCCGCGGCGATGCTGGCCGAGGCCACGGCCGGGGCGGCTGACGCGCACGGGCAATTGGGCGAGGTCAGCGAGAAGCTGTGGGTGATCCGCGACGCCAAGTGGATCGCCCAGTTCACCGCGACGCTGCGGGATCAGCCGGTCTTCATCGCCGATGGCCACCACCGCTACGCCACCGCCTTGAATTATCGCGACGGCCTGGCGGCCGGCGGCAAGCTGCCGGCGGACCACGAGGCCAACTTCGTGCTGTTCGCCCTCGTGGCCCGGCAGGACAGCGGCCTGCTGATCCTGCCGACACATCGCATCATTCGCGGCCTGTCCGCGGGCTTTTCCATGGACGCCCTGGCGGCCGCGGCCAAGGAGTTCCGCTGGCAGCGGGCGGACCTGCCCGCCACCGACGACGCCGACACCTTTTTGCGCCCCTATGGCGGCGGAGCGATGGCGTTCATCCCGGCCGGGGCCTCGGGGGCATGGATCGCCAAGCTCACCGACCCAGCCGCCATGCGCCAGGCGGCCGGCGGCCAAATCGAAGCCTGGCAAAAGCTGGACGTGGCCATCCTGCACAAGCTCATCGTCGAAAAAGCCCTGCGCCCCTGGTGGACGAACAACTCCGCCATCGAATACACCCCCAGCATCCCCCGCCTGCTGGAAGCATGCAAATCCGGCCAGGCCTCCCTGGGCGTCTGCCTTCAGGCCACGGGACTGGACGCGGTGGAAGCCGTCGCCTCGGCGGGGGCGTCCATGCCGCACAAGAGCACTTACTTTTATCCCAAGATGTCCACCGGCTGGGTGCTCAAGCCGCTGGAGTAGTTCGACAGCTTGGCGCCCACGCGGTCAGGAGGACGTCGCCGGCTTGGCGGCGATCTGGTCGCCGCGGTCCTGCTGGTACTTTTTCCGCGAGCACTCGTGGCAGCGGAACTCGGGCCGTTTGTCGCCGGTCTTGTCGTAGCGGGCGGCCTTGACCAGCCGATACCCCTTGTCCGCCGGCCGGCCGCAGTCCGCGCAGATAATGTTGGTGCGCGTCTCCCACAACTCCCCCAGCAACAACGTCGTGTGACGGAAGATCCAGCGGTCGATCCAGAAGAAGATCAACCCGCCGACGAGATTGGCGACCACCGTCGCGACGGTGGCCCCCACCGTGCCGACCAACCACCAGACGCACACGGCCAGGATCGGCGTGGAAAGTTGCCATCGCACCAGGTAGAGAAGGTATCTTTTTATCATAAAGTTCATCCTATTAAGAAGTTCCGCACGCTGTGGAATGTTATGCCGCGATTTTCTCCAATGCAATGTGCCTGCAAGACATCCGTTCCGGTGAAAATTGTGAACAGCGGCGTGGACCAGTATTTATGACAGAAAATTTGTTGAAGAAACGGTTTATGTGAGGTAAGATTTCCCGTCGTTACCTGCTGTGTCGGCCGCAGGGGCGGCATGTCTTAGATGTAGTTGTGCCAGGTGCCTTGTGAAAGAAATTTGTGCCCATCAAGGTATTCCTATCCACACGTCAACAATGGTACAGCCATTTCAGCGGCTTTGCGTTCAGGGAGGCGCAAGTCTATGCCAAAGGGCAAAGTAAAGTGGTTCAATGACACCAAGGGCTACGGGTTCATTCAGATCGACGGTCAAGACAAGGATATTTTTGTCCACTACTCCTCCGTGAAGGCGGAAGGTTTCCGCACGCTGAACGAGGGAGAAGAAGTCGAATTTGAACTGGTAGAAGGCCCCAAGGGCCTCAAGGCCGAAAACGTCGTCCGTCTCCAAACGTAATACCGCCAGTGCCCGACGTCCCGCGCTGGCTTAGCGGTTTGCCGACGGGTGTATCAGGGGGAAGCGGGGTTAGTGTTGACTCGTTTTCGTGGCCTGGGGGACCGCCTTGATCGCCACCATGCGGTCGAGGGCTATCTTGGCATCGGCCGCCGTGGCCGGGGGAACCGAGACGCGGTTGACCACTTTGCCCTCCGCCAGATTGTCCAGGGTCCACAGCACGTGAGGCAGGTCGATCCGCGCCATCATGTGGCAGAGGCTGGGCACGTCGGACAGCAGGCAGACGAACTTGTCGCGGCATCGGCGGGCCAGGCGATTGACCATGTTGCTCTCGGTGCCGACGGCCCAGCGGCTGCCGGCCGGGGCGCCCGTGACGGCCTGGATGATCTGCTCGGTGCTGCCGAAGGCGTCGGACAGCGCCACCACCTCGTAGGGGCACTCGGGGTGCACGATGACGCGGATTTTCTCGTAGCGCCTGCGGATTTCGTGCACATGCTCGGGTTTGAAAAGTTGATGGACGTAGCAGGACCCCTTCCACAGGATGAACGTGGCCCGGCGGACCTGATCGGCCGTCAGCCCGCCGGCCGGCCGGTGCGGATCGTACACCACGCAGTCGTCCGGCTTGTAGCCCATGCTGATGGCGATGTTGCGGCCCAGGTGCTCATCGGGGATCGCGAACACCTTCCTGCCGCCCGCCCCGCCTTGGTCGGTCGGCTGGAGCGCCCAGGCAAAGACGTTTTTGGCGTTGCTGGAGGTGCAGCAGGCCCCGCCGGCCCGGGCGGTGACGGCCTTCAGTTCGGCGGTGGAGTTCACGTACGTCACCGGCACGACCCCGCCGCCCGCCAGGCGATCCATCTCCTCCAGGGCGGCAGAGACGTCCGTCGCGTCGGCCATGTCGGCCATGGCGCAGCCAGCGGCGATGTTCGGCAGGCACACGGCCTGGCCTTTGGCCGCCAGCACCGCGGCGGACTCGGCCATGAAATGCACGCCGCAGAACACGATGAACTTGGTGTCCCGCCGCGCCGCGGCTTGCTGAGACAGCTTGAGGCTATCCCCCACGACGTCGGCCAGGTCCACGATCGCGTCGGACTGGTAATGGTGCGCCAGGATGCACAGGGCGGGGCCGAGCTGCTCCTTGCGGCGAGCAATAAGCTCGGCCAGCTCGGCCTCGTCGGCCTGGGTGTACTTGGGAGGCAATGGCATCTGCAACTGCATGGTTACCGCCGTTCCTTCTTATTACGCATTATAAGCTCCCGCCGGTCGGACCTGTATCCGCCGCCGGCGGCCGGCGAACCGCCCCCAGCAACTCGCCCAGCTCCGGGGCCTTCATCGCCCAGGCCGTGGCCAAAAACGCCGCCGCCCCCGCCGGAACGCACGCCGCCACCACCAGGCCGTTGGAGCGGCCCGCCAAGACGTATCGCAGCGCCAGCACCACCGCCGCCATGACCGCGCAACACGCCAGCGACCGTAGCGTGCTGGCCAGCAGCTTCCGCCCGCCGATCCGGCCGATCCGCTTCCGCAAGAGCACCGTCATGAGGACCACGTTCAGCGAGAACGTCCCCGCCGCCGTCAGGCCGAACGCCCCCGCCCCGATCCGCGGCACCCAGATGAGCACGCTCACCGACGCCATGTACACGACGGCCATGACACAGGAAACCTTCAACGGCGTGGTGGGGTCCTTCAGCGAATAGAACGCCCGCAGGACGATTTGATACGTGCAATAGGCCCACAGGCCCAGCACGTACATTTGCAGGATAAAGGCGCTCTGGTCGGCGTCGGCTCGCATGAAGTCGCCGTGACGGTAGATCAGGCCGATGATCGGCTTGGCCAGAAGAAAAAGTCCCGCGCCGGTGGCCAGGCCTTCCATCATCGCCAGGCGCATGGCGCGGTTGAAGCTGTCGCGGAGGTTGGACATGTCGCCGCGGCTGGCGTAGCGGGCCAGCAACGGGAACACGGCGATACCCAGCGAGATGGCCAGCACGCCCATGGGGAACTGGTACAGCCGCTGCGCCGCGGCCAGGCGCACCAGCACGCCCTCGCTCAGCGGCCGATGGAACACGTGGCCGAACAGCGTTACCGTGGAGCTGTATTGCCGCACGGTGAACAGCCAGGCGATGACGTAATCGAACAGCGAGGAAATCTGGAGGAAGCCGATCCCCAGGAGCATCGGCGCCATGAGCTTCAGCATCCGCCGCACGTCGTCCTGCACCGGCCAAAGCGTGGGGCGGAGGGGAAAGCCGCTGCGCTTCAGCAGCCACAGCACGCCGGCCAACTGGAGGACGCCGGAGATCGACACGGCGATGGCGACGACCGTCAACTGTCCGCCGCGGTTTTCATGCATCCAGGGGGCGATCAGCCAGGCGGCGGCGATGACGCACAGGTTCAGGAGGATCGGGGCGGCCGCGGGATAGGCGAAGTGCCCCCGGCAGTTCAACGCCGCCGAGCCGATCGCCAGCAGGCACATGGTCACCATGAACGGCAGCATGATGTTGCTCAGCAGGACCAGGAATTGCCGGTCCGGGCGGTTGGGCGAACACGCCGACCACAGCGTCATTCCCGCCATGATCAGCACCATCAGCGCCAAAAGGAACACGGACATCAGGCCCATGGCGTTGGCCAGCAGACGCGAGGCCCGCGGCGTGCCCCCTTCCTCGGAGGCCTCCGTGAACACCGGCACGAACGCCGCCGACAGCGCGCCCTCCCCGAACAGCCGGCGGAACAGGTTGGGAATGGCAAAGGCGAATTGGAAGGCGTCGTTCTGCCACTTGGCGCCCAGCCAGACGATGGCCATGTCGCGCAGCATCCCCAGGACGCGCGACAGGAGCGTGATCACCGCGACGATCTTCGCGCCGGTGAAAAAATGCTCTCGCTCGCGATGGGCCTTGTCGTCCATGGGAGGAATATCGGTTGCTCACCGGCCGTTTCCGCAGCTTGCCTGCGGCTCGACTGATCTCGCCGAAGTCCGGCGGACAGGCCGCTCCGAAGCGGACGATAAGACCGCAAAGCGTCCGGCAAATCAACCTTCCGTCTTGACGATGTCCCCCGCGGCTGTGACGATGGCGGCATGCGGATCTGCCACGTCATCACGCGGTTGATTCTGGGCGGGGCGCAGGAGAACACGATCCTGACCTGCGAGGGCCTCCGCGCCCGCGGCCACGAAGTCACGCTGATCACCGGGCCGGCGCTGGGGCCGGAGGGCGAGCTGATGAGCCGCGCCCGGGCCGGCGGCTATGAGGTCGTGGTGCTGGAGGAGATGCGCCGCGAAATCAGCCCTCTTCTGGATTTTTTAGCCTATCGCCGCCTGTGCGAGCACCTGCGGCGGATTCGCCCGGCCGTGATGCACTCGCACTCCTCCAAGGCCGGCATCCTGGCCCGGCGGGCGGCGGCGGAAGTCAGCGGCATGAAGATCGTCCACACCATCCACGGCCTGCCGTTCCACCCCTACCAATCCTGGTGGGTCAATCGCTTTTATGTCGCCCTGGAGCGGCGAGCGGCCCGGCGCAGCGACGCCCTGATCTCCGTGGCCGACGCCATGACCGCCGGGGCCCTGGCGGCCGGCGTGGGCCGGGCGGAGCAGTATCACACCATCTACAGCGGCATGGAGGTCCAGCCCTATCTGCAACGCCCGGCGGCGGTGGCGGAAAAGTTTCGCCGGTCGCTGGGGCTGGCCGAGCAGGACGTGCTGGTCACGCAGGTGTCGCGCCTGGCGGAGTTGAAGGGGCACGAGTACATCCTGGCCGCGGCCCAGCAGATTCCCGATTCGCGCGTGCACTTCTGCTTCGTCGGCGACGGGCGCCTGCGCGGTCGCATCGAACGGCACATCGAGCGGGCGGGCCTGTCGGGGCGGGTGCACCTGGTCGGCCTGCTGAGGCCGGACCGCATCCCCGCCGTCATGCACGCCAGCGACGTCGTGGTCCACTGCTCGCTCCGCGAAGGGCTGGCCCGCGCCCTGCCGCAGGCGATGCTGGCTGGCAAGCCCGTCGTCAGCTTCGACGTGGAC
>JBEKZI010000038.1:0-17441 GCA_049510055.1 Phycisphaerae bacterium
ATGATCTTCGACAGCGCCTACGACGACTACCGCGGCGTGGTCGCCTACGTCCGCGTGTTCGAGGGGCGCCTGGCCGTCGGCGACAAGGTGCGCCTGATGGGCAGCGGCGGCGTCCACCAGATCGCCGAGATGGGCAAGCTGTGCCCTGCCCCCACGGCCGTCCAGGAGCTGGCGGCCGGGGAGGTAGGGTACCTCGTGGCCAACATCCGCCGCATCGCCGACGTGCACGTGGGCGACACGATCACGCAGTTCGCCCACCCGGCCGCCGAGGCGCTGCCGGGCTACCGCCCGCCGCAGCAGATGGTCTTCTGCGACCTGTACCCAGGCCCCTCCACCCAGTTCCCGCAGCTTCGCGACGCCCTGGAGAAGCTCCAGCTCAACGACGCGGCCCTGACGTTCCAGCCCATCAACTCCGAGGCCCTGGGCTTCGGCTTCCGCTGCGGCTTTTTGGGCATGCTGCATATGGAGATCGTGCAGGAGCGCCTGGAGCGCGAGCACGGCGTGGAGGTGGTCCAGACGGCCCCGACGGTGCCCTATCAGGTGCTCAAGAGTGACGGCAAGGTAATCGAGGTGGACTCGGCCGGCGAGCTGCCCGAGCCGAATTACATCGAGGAAATCCGCGAGCCCATCGTCCGCGTGGACCTGATCGTCCCGACCGAGTCACTGGGGGCGGTGATGCAATTGGCCGAGGAGCGCCGAGCGGTCTATCAATCGCAAGAGCACCTCTCGGCCGACCGCGTGATTTTGGGCTACGAGTTCCCGCTGGCGGAGATCCTGTACGACTTCTACGACAAGCTCAAAAGCGCCACGCGCGGCTACGGCACGATGGACTACGAGGTCACCGGCTTCCGCGCCAACGACCTGGTGAAGCTGGACATCCTGGTGAACAACAACAAGGTGGACGCCCTGGCGGTGATCGTGCACCGCAGCAAGGCCGACGCCCGCGGCCGGTGGATTATCCAGCGGCTGCGGAAGGAGATTTCCCGGCACCTGTTCGAGATTCCGCTCCAGGCGGCCATCGGCTCGCGCGTCATCGCCCGCGAGACCATCAAGGCCGTCGGCAAGAACGTCACGGCCAAATGCTACGGCGGCGACGTCACGCGCAAGCGCAAGCTGCTGGAAAAACAAAAGGCCGGCAAGAAACGCATGAAGATGGTCGGCAACGTGGAAATTCCCCAAAAGGCGTTCCTGGCCGTGCTGGAAGCGGGGGAATCGTAAAGAAAGTTCGGAGGTCGTAGTTCGGCTTGTGGTGAGCGAAGTCGAACCAAGGTCGAAGTGCGAACGACAGGGGACCAGGGATTAGGGATCAGGGACCAGGTTCACAGTTCCAGCTTTTGTTGCGGCTCGGCCACTTCCAGGATTCGCCAGCCCGCCGGGCGCTTGACCCACTGCACGTCCCAGACGATGGCGGTGCTGCCCTCGCTGCCGAAGGAGATGATCGTGGCCGCGTGCATCGTAGCTCGGCCGCCGGGGTAAACTTCCACGGTCAGCCGCGTGAAGCCGACGTGCGTCACGCGGTACTTCTTCAGGAACGACCTGGCGATGGCCACCACGCCGGGCTTGTTGACGCCCAGGCCGCTGTAGCTGTCGTCCAAGTATGCCTCGGTGGCGGCGATGTCGCCGGTCTCGGCGTCGCAGGCGATTGCGTGCGCGGCCCCGATAAGCTGCTCGCGGTCCGTCACCACCAGCGTGGCCACCAGTAGGACGATGCCCGCCAATATCGGCGGCCCGGCCAGGGCGATCAGCCACCGCTGGCTGCGCGTCTCGTGCCAAATCACCAGCAGCACCAGCTCCGCGAAGGCCAGCGTGATGTAAACGTACAGCGGGTCTTCAAAGAACAATTGGCGAAGGCTATCCATGGCCGACCATTCTAACCGCGCCCCGCGCAGCGTCCAGCCGCCCCGTTACTCCAGCGCGATCACACGCAGCGGGATGGCTTCCAGGCCCTCCACCGCCAGGGGCAGCGCACAGACCATCACGCGCGACTTGGTCAGCGCGGATAAGTTCGTGAGGTTCTCGATCAGGCAGATGCCTTTGCTGAACAGCAGCGTGTGGTGGGCGTTGTTGGGCACATCCTGCGTCTCGATGCCGCCGGTGTCCACGCCCATCAGCTTCATTCCCTCGGCCACCAACCACTCCAGGGCCTCGCGGGCGAAGCCGGGCGCCTGGCGATACTCGTCGGTGCCGTAGAATTTCGAGTAGCCGGTGTGGCACAAGACGATGTCGCCCTTCTTGACGCCGCCGGCCTTGAAGGCGGCCTGCTTGAGTTCCTCCAGCGTGATCTTGTGCTTCGGCGGCCGGCCGCGAAGATCGAGCACGACGGCCTCGCCGACGAGCCGCTCGGCGCCGATCTTGGCCAGGTCCTCGCCGTCCCGCAGGCAGTGGAAGGGCGTCTCGATGTGCGTGCCGACGTGGGCCGTGTACTTCAGGTTGCCCATCACGTACCACTGGCCGGCCTCGCGGTGAAGGCGGCTGTCGATCTTGTCGGCCCCCACCAGCTCGACCTCGAAAGGCCGGCGCTCCCGGCCCGGATGAATCACGTGCGATAACTCGACGACGTGGCGGTAGGACATCATCCCAAGACTCCTTTGCCGAATCCCGATTGGCTCGCAATACCTTCGCGCAAGCTCACGATGCGGCGCTGCATGATACATCCACCCGGCGGCAATTGAAACCTGCCTGCGGCTCGACTGAGCTCGCCGAAGTCCGGTAGGCAGGTATGTCTTGGCATTGCCGGGGGCTTGTGGGCCGCGCACTTGGCGCGCATACTACGGGCCGGGTTTTCCGGTAGGGTGGGCAACTGGTTGCCCACGGAATCGAGGGTGGCTGGTATCCCGCGGGTAACGAGTTACCCGCCCTACAAGGCTTACGAAATCGGGGCGAAATATGATTACCACGACGCTGGTGGACCATGCGGTGCTGGGGCGCGTGAACCTCCGATGCCTGCCGGATGGCGGGAACCTGGAGACGTTGCTGCGGGAGCAGCAGGTCATCGGGGCGGCCGCCTGGGACGGCGATGAGAGTGACAGTGAGAAAACGTTCGTCGGCTCGCTGTGGTTTTATCGCGTGCCGATCCCGCAGTTGCTGAACAAGCACGCCCCGGCCTGGAGCGGCTACGGCCAGGAGGGGCCGGGCTTGGCGGCCCAGCGGGGGGCCCTGGCCGGCGCTAACATCAGCGGCCACGCCCTGGGCCTATCCTGCTTCCACGTGGGGCGGCTGCTGGCGGGTGGGGCGTTTGGCGAGCCGGACCCGCGTTACCTCGGCAAGGGCATCGGCACGCGGCTTCTGCTGGCCGCCATCGACCACGCCCGCCGGGGCGGCTACCGCGCGATCCTCGCCGGCGGCGGGCCGGACAACGTCCACAGCTTCAACCGCTGGGCGGGCATGATGCCGGCCAAGGTTTTCCTCCGCAATGGATTCACCGCCGTGGCCGCCACGCCCATTCCGCCGGCCGCGGGCGCCGGAGGTATCGAATGCCCGCCCTTTGTGTACGAGGAAATGAACGCCAAGGGGCTGGTGAATGAACGGATTCAACACCTGATGAGGATGATGTAATAGACTCCTATGGGTGGTGAGTTACTTGTCCTGTGATCTGTTGGATTGCCAGGTAGGAAGGGTTTCAACATATGACGGACATACTCAAGCCACTTCTCTATGGTCCTATTCCTCCTATTGTGCCTTGGAGCCATGGTGGCGGAGGGTGCTTCGCGGTGATAGTCGTCCTGCTCCTTTGTGGCGCGGTACTGTATTGCTTGTTCTGCGCCATCGTTGGGTTTGTGGTATACCCGATAGCGAATTGGATTGGCCGTTCGGGGGCAAACAGACGATTACGTCGGCTTGGTGTGATTCTGTCCGCGGCAATTATTGTGCTTTTGATAGCGGTCCTATTACTGTGGTGCATGCACAGACGAACAGAATCCCCGTCATCTGTACCTGACTCCACTCAAGTAAGTAGGATAGGCAACTTTGCTGCCCACGGAATTGTGGGTAGCGGACTGACGTTCGGTCAGGGAGACAAGAAATGCAGACTGCGGACCTTCTAATGCAGATTGTGGGCCTTCTGATCATTGTCATTGCCATCTTGATAATCATATGGTGGGCCCGTTCTGATCGTCGCCGCAAGCGTTGGGTCGTCGCTGTCAGCTTCATGTTGTTTGCAGGCGTTGTTATTATGCTGCAGGATAGGATCGTTGAGATATCGTTGCCGAAAGGCTTCGGCACGATCAAAGCAGCAGCTCGGCAGGCTACGGCTGACGCGGAAGCTATCGCCAATTTGAAGAAACGAGTGGAAGATCAGAGCGCTACGGTCGATTCGGTTGCTAACAGCGCGCGAGAGGCACGCAAACTTGGCGATGAGTTGTCCGAGAGGATCAAGACTACCGACACCAAGCTAACCCAAGTTGATCAAGCAACTCGGAATGCTCAAGCTGCCCTTGAGAAGATGGAGCAAATAAGTGCTTTTGCCACCGTTCTCCTTGCTGCTCAGAATGATGACTGGCAAGCATTTAACCAACTCTTGAATTGGGTCGATGATCAGAACTTCCCCCTTCACGAAGTTGCGGCAAGCGGGTACGTTGCGATTTCATCGTCACATACGAGCTGGCTCGAGCCTGGGTATCTGAAGATGCAATGGGGCCCCGGCGTCGATCCATCACATTTGTCCCTCAGTGAATTGGGAAAGATCTATTCTTCCCACCGTCCGGTTTACCACGCCGACATTGTTCTCACTGTTTGGAACCGTTCTGACATCCCGAAAAAAGAGAGGATGGAATTCCTGGTTCAGGTCTTAAAGACAAGTAATAGCGTGACTGCGAAATACTTCGCAGCGAAGCTGTTCGTCGAAGCCACAGACGACAAAGACTTGGAATTGAAACTCCACAAAGTGCCCTTCCGACTGGAGCCTCTGTTAGAGTGGTGGGAATCACACAAGAATAGTATTAAATGACGGAGTAAGTAGGGTGGACAACTTGTTGCCCACGAGACCGGGAGGATCAGAGCAATTCATGAACGCTAGAGTCCATTCGTCGATTCTGCAAGGCATCGACGCGGTTGGTTGCGAGGTCGAGGCCGACGTGGCCGTCGGTGGCACAGGCGAGTTGAAGCTGGTGGGCCTGGCGGACGTGGCCGTCAAGGAGAGCGTCTCGCGCATCCAGGCGGCGCTTCGGAACAGCGGCTACCGCTGGCCCGGCCCGAAGGTCACCATCAACCTCGCCCCGGCGGATGTGTGGAAGGATTCGGCCGCCTTCGACCTGCCCATCGCCCTGGCCGTGAGCATGGCCGGGCGGCTGTTCGAGTCCGACAAGGTCAAGGACTACCTCATCATCGGCGAGCTGGCGCTGGACGGGCGCGTCCGCGCGGTCAAGGGGGCGCTCGCGACCGCGATGCTGGCGGCCGCCCAGGGCCGAAAAGGCGTGATCGTCCCGGCCGACAACGCCGCCGAGGCCGCGGTGGTGGAATCCCTGGACGTGGTCGCCGTGCGAAGCCTCACCGAGGCCGTCGGCTTCCTGACGGACCAATTGCCCCTGCCGCCGACCGTCGTGAACCTGGATGAGATTTTCCAGGTGGCCGGGCGGTACGACGTGGACTTCGCCGACGTTCGCGGCCAGGAGTCGGCCAAGCGCGCCATCACCGTCGCGGCCGCGGGGCACCACAACATTTTAATGATCGGCCCGCCCGGCAGCGGCAAGACCATGCTCGCCAAGCGCCTGCCGACCATCCTGCCGCCGCTGACGCCGGAGGAATCGCTGGAGACCACGCGAGTTTACTCCTCGCGCGGCCTGCTGGAGGCGGGCCAGGCGCTGCTGGCCGTTCGGCCGGTGCGCATGCCGCATCACTCCTCCAGCCCGGCGGCCCTGGTGGGCGGCGGCGTGATCCCCCAGCCCGGCGAGATCAGCCTGGCCCACCACGGCGTGCTGTTCCTGGACGAGTTCCCCGAGTTCCCCCGCACCACGCTGGAGATGATCCGCCAGCCGCTGGAGGACGGCCACGTGACCATCCCGCGCGTGCACAGCACGATGAAGTTCCCGGCCGTCATCATGCTGGTGGCCGCGATGAACCCCTGCCCCTGCGGCTACTACACCGATCCCCGCCGGCCGTGCAAGTGCAGCCCGCTGACCATCGAGCGATACCTCTCGCGGATTTCGGGGCCTTTGATCGACCGCATCGATATTCACATCGAGGTGCCGCCGGTGCCGTGGCGGCAGCTCCGCGGCCCTCCGACGCCGCCGGCCGGGCGACCGAGGGGCTGACTAGCGAGCAGATGCGGCAGCAGGTGGTGGCCGCCCGGGCCATCCAACGGCGACGGTTTGCTCCTGCTGCTGTTTCTTCCAATTCGCAACCCGCGACTCGCGATTCGCAATCCAATGGCACCACCACCAACGCGACCATGTCTCCGCGTCAGGTGCGTCAGTTCTGCAAGCTGGACGAGGCCGGGGAGGCCCTGCTGAAGCAGGCCATGACGGAGCTGGGCCTCTCGGCCCGGGCGCACGACAAGATTCTCCGCATCGCCCGCACCATCGCCGATCTGGAGGCGGCCGAGTCCATCGCCCCGCATCACCTGGCCGAGGCGATCCAATATAGGAGATTGGACAGAAAATTGTAGAATACGCGGAGCAGTCAGAGAAAGGGACTTCTCATGGGCTACTTCAAGATGATGTTGTTGCAGTATCTGGTGACGGTGGGCTGGGCGGTGGCGGCCGCGGTGTCGATGGGCATCGGCCTGGCGGTGGCGCTGAAGGTCTTCAACGTGCTGACGCCCAAGATCGACGAGATCGAGGAGATCAAGCGGGGCAACATGGCCGTGGCCGTCGTCATGGCGGCCGTGGTGCTGGCGATGGCGGTCGTGGTGGCGCTGACCATCATGCCGGAGGCGGCCCGATGAGGACGATAGGCTGCCTGACCATCATCGTGCTCGTCGGCATCGGCATCTACCTGCTGGCCGGCTCGCAGGACATGACGAATGAGCAGAAGGCCGAGTGGGTCGGCCAGAAGGCCCATCGCGGCTGGGGCAAGGCCAAGCAACTCCTCCAGGACGCCCAGCAGGGTTGGAAATCTTCCGAGCCGCCGCAGGCCCCGCAGGAACCGCCCGACCGCTAGGCCGGCCGAACGGATGTGCCGCGGCGGGGCTGCTATCTCATGAATCGCCTTTGCTGGAGGGGCACGGTCGGCAGGCCGGTCACTTCGGCGTTGTACGCTGAGATGGGGCCGCCGCTTCCGGCGGTGACGGAGGAATTCACGAAGCGGATGTTCCGTACGTTGACGACCTCCATGCCCCCTTGCGTGGCTATTCTCACGTGGTCCAGAAGGATGTCGCTGATCGGCATCTCCGGCAGTCCCCAGATGATGGCCACCTCTCCGCCGTTGACGGTCAGGTGGCTGAAGGTAACGTCCTTGAAGACGGGCGTTGTGTCCGTCACCGGCTGGGCTTTATCCGTCGCGGGGTTGAAAGGAAGGCGGGGATAGTAGTCCACCAATTCCAGGGGACGCTGGACGTTCGTCATGGTGATGTTCTTGTAGACCAGATGGTTCAGCAATCCGCCGCCCCCTCGGTAGGTCTTGATGCGGATTCCGGACTTCGTTCCGTTGAAGGAGCAGTCGCTCACCTGCAAGTTCTCGACGCCGCCGTCGCTTCCCGAGCCGATGGACAGCCCGTGGCCGTGCAGGAAGGTGCACTGGGTGACCGTGATGTCCTTGCAGGAGGGCGCAAGGCCATAGTGGCTGTTGGGTTTCAGGGCGATGCAGTCGTCGCCGACGTCGAACGTGCAATGGGTGATGAGGTAATTCCAGCCGGACAGGTCCAGGCCGTCGGTGTTGGGGGAAAATTCAGGGGCGCGGATGGTGATCTCGTGAACGGTGACGTCCTGGCATGCCCGCAGAAAGATGTGGAACTTGGGCGAATGCTGGAACAAGACCCCTTGGAGTTCGACGCGCGTGCAACCTATCAAGCTGATCAGCTGGGGCCTGTTTATGAATTCGCCTTCTCGGAGGGCCTCCCACCAGATCTCGCCCTGGCCGTCGATGATTCCCTTTCCGCTGATTTTGATGTCGTTGGCATCTCGGGCCATGATGAAACCGTCGCGATTTGTGGGGAACCGGTTGATGTTGTTGTCCATCGCCAGGACGGCGTCTTTTTTGAGCTCCAGGCCGATGCCGCTGGCCAGGTCGAACGCACCGGTGAGAAACCTGCCCGGCGGGACGACCACCGTTCCTCCTCCGGCCTTGGTGGCAGCATCGATCGCCTTTTGGATGGCGGCGGTATTGAGGGTCTTGCCGTCGCCGACCGCGCCGTAATCGGTGATCGTAAACACGGCCGCCGGAATCACCGGCAGAGGAATCTGCGGGGCTGCATTGGGATCGGGCCGCTCCTGCGAGAACGTCGCCAGGGGAACCGATGCGATCAGACCGACGGCCACGATCAGCGCGAGAGATGTCGTCTTTTTGGTGTTCATGCTATCAGCCCTTGCCGTTTTGTCATTTGCCGTTGTGCCTTGGGCGGGGTTGCGGGTTCCTGGTCCTGGCCCGCCGCGCGCGGGGACGCTCTTAGGAGGATAATACAACAGCGGTGGCCGCGACGAGAAGGCTATTTGCTGGCCGTCTCTTGAAGCGGGATGCTTTCCCATCCGCCGCCCAGGGCCTTGTAGATGGCCACCAGGTCGGTCGCCAGGGCCTGATCGCTCTGGGCCAGGGCAAGCTGCGAGATGTAGAGCGCCTCCTGGGCGGTCAGCACGTTCAGAAAGTCGGTTCGTCCGTACTTGAAGAGGTCCGTGGCCAGCGCCAGCACCCGGCGGTTTGCCTCAACCGTATCAGCCAGGGCCTTGTGATGGGCCTGCTCCTTGAAGAAGGCCACCAGCGCGTCTTCCGTGTCCCGCAAGGCCGCCAGGACGACCTGGTCGTACGCCGCGGCCGCCTCTTCTTGAACGGCGTTGGTGAATTTGATGTTGGAACGGATGGCGCCGCCGTCGAAGACCGTCCAGGTCATGCTGGGTCCGGCGTTCCAGAAAATGCTGCCGGTTTTGACGAGGTTGTGGAGCTTGGTGCTCTCCAGCCCCGCGCTTCCGATCAGGGAGAATTGCGGGAACAGGTCCGCCACGGCGACGCCGATCTCGGCGGTGGTGGCCGCCAGGTGGCGCTCGGCGCGGCGGACGTCGGCCCGTTGCCGCAGCAGGTCCGAGGGCAGGCCCAGAGGAATCTCCGCCGGCGTCGGCGGAACGGGCAGCTCCTGGGCCTCCAACTGAGACAGGACCATCGGCTGCTGGCCGATCAGCACGCCGAGCTGATGAATCCGCTGGCGAATGACGGTCTCCAGCACCGGGATTTGCGCGGCGAAGTTGGCTTCCTGGGCCTCGGCTTGCGCGACGTCCAGATCGCTGACGGTGCCGATGGCATATTGGGCGCGGGTCAGCTCGACGGTCTGATGCTGGGCGTCGACCGTCTCCTGCGAGATGAGCTTCTGCCGCTGGAAGCTGCGAAGCTCGATGTAGTTGAGCGCCACCTCCGACAGCAGCGTCACCAGGACGTCGCGGCGGTCTTCCACGGCTACGGCGACGTTGGCGTCGGCGGCCTCGACCTCCCGCTGCACCTGGCCCCAAACGTCCACCTCCCAGGAAGCGTCGAAGCCGGCCTGATACAGGTTGATCCCGCCATTGGCGTATCCGCCCGAGGAGGGCACCGGCTGGCCGACGACGGAGGCATTCCGGCTGAGGCGCTCCCGCTCGTAGGAGGCCGTGGCGTCGACCAGCGGCCATTCCGCAGCCGCCACGATGCCCCGCTGGGCCCGCGCCTCTCGCACGCGCGCCTCCGCCTGGCGCAGGTCGAGGTTGCCACGGATCGCCTCATCGATGAGCCCGTCGAGCACCGGATCGTGGAGCGTCTTCCACCACCCCGCCAGGTCGGCCGGCTGCGTGGTGGGTTGGGAAGCAGGCGAGCCGTTCGCGGCGGCGGGCGCCTCGCCCCAATTGGCGGGCATCGAGGTCGCCGGCGTGTGATAGTTCGGGCCGACCTTGCAGCCGAACCCCGGCAGCAGCAGGATCAGCAGTGCCGTCGTCGCCGCGACGCACCAGGCAGCGGACCGGCGGAGGATCGGCCGGATCCTTCGCCACGCGAATCGTCGGCATGTGCCTTGGAGTTTCATGCGCCGCCCTCTTGGGCCCTTTTTTCGCCAGCTTCGCCGACCTCACCGGCCTTGCCCGAAGTCGGCGCCTGCGTGCGGCTGGACCGGAAGAACGACGAACGGTTGAGCACCTTCTCCTGGAACTCTTCCAGGTACAGGTAGATGACCGGCGTGACGTATAGCGTGATGAATTGCGAGACCAGCAATCCGCCCACCACCACCAGTCCCAGCGGCCGGCGGCTGGCGCCGTCGGCGCCGTAACCGACCGCGATGGGCAGGGCGCCCATCATGGCCGCCAGCGTGGTCATCATGATGGGGCGGAAGCGGTCCATGCTTCCGTCATGAATGGCCTCCTCGGCGGTCCGTCCCTCGCCGATCCGCTGAAGGGCGAAGTCCACGATCAGGATGCCATTTTTCTTGACGATGCCCATCAGCATGAACAGCCCGATGAACGCGTACAGCGAGGCCTGCTGGCCGAACACCAGCAGCGTGGCCAGCCCGCCGATCAGGGCCACCGGCAGCGCCGACAGCACGGTGATGGGGTGCAGGTAACTTTCGTACAGGATGCCCAGGATCACGTACATCACGAAGACCGCCAGCAGCAGCAGGAACGTCATGCTGCTGACCGTTTCCTTGAAGGTTTCCGCCTCACCCTGGAGCGACCCTTCCACGGTGGGGGGGAGCACCTCCTTGGCGCAGCGTTCGATGTACGCCGTGGCGTCTCCCAAGGATGCGGTGGCCGGGAGGTTGAAGAAGAACGTCACGCTGGTGAACTGGTTGATATGGTTGACGGATTGCAGGCCCAGGATCGTCTCCCACTTCGCCACGGCCGAGAGGGGAACCACCCGCTTGCCGTCGTCGCTGTGGATGTACAGCAGCGCCAGGTCCTGGGGCTGGGCGCGGTCGGAGTCCTGGGCCTCCAGAATGACCTGGTATTGGTTGATGGGGCGCTTGATGAGGTAGATGTAGTTCTGGGAGTAGGAATTTTTCAGCAGCGTCAGGAT
Source organism: Phycisphaerae bacterium (assembly GCA_049510055.1). Lineage (GTDB taxonomy): Bacteria > Planctomycetota > Phycisphaerae > SM23-33 > SM23-33 > JALHTV01. The sequence goes on from JBEKZI010000038.1 coordinate 11,113, forward strand.
CCGCGTGGCCGAGACGTTGTACGACTTGGCCTGCTCGCGCAGGATGTCGATCTTCAGCCGCGGCGTATGGTTGAACAGGTCGGAGCTGACCGAGGTGAAGCCGGGGTATTTGCGGAAACGGTCCATCAATTGCTGGGCCGCGGCGTACACTTGCTGGGGGTTCGTGCCGGAGATGGAATAGGCGTACCGGCCCTGCTGCGTCGCGGTGGCGCCGGTGCTGATGTGCAGCACCGGATCAGGCAGAAGGAGGGGGATAAGGCCCGGTACGTTCCGGCGGATACCGGCCATGAATTGGCCCGCCAGCGCGTCGATGGGCAGGCGCTTGTCCGGGGGATACAGGAATGCCAGTACCATCCCTTGATTGGCCGTGAAGAATTGGCTGGCGGCGGCCAGGGTGAACGTCATCCCCACGGCGGGGCTGGCGTGCAGCACGTTCTCGATCTGGGCCTGGTAGGCGTACATCTGCTGGGGCGAGGAGCCCTCCTGGGCAATAACCACGCCGCGGATGAATGAACTGTCGCCGGTGGGCAGGAACGTCTTGGGCACCTTGACGAACAGCCAGAGCGTGCCCACCAGGCACAGGATCCAGATCGTGGCCGAGATCCATCGGTGCTTCAGGAACCACCACAGCGACCGGCCGTAGTAGTGCAGGATGCGCCGTTCCACGGCGTTGGAGATGCGCTCCATCCAGGTCTTGTGGCTGCCGGCGCCGCGGCCGCCCAGCAGCCGCGAGCACATCATGGGGGTCAACGTCAGCGACACGATGCCCGAGGCGAGAATTGACACCACGATGGTGATCGAAAATTCGCGGAAGATCCGCCCCATCAGCCCGCCCATGAACACCAGCGGAATGAAGACCGCCGCCAGGGACAGCGTCATCGACAGGATGGTGAAGCTGATCTCCCGGGCGCTGTTTAGCGTGGCCTCCAGGACGCCCTCGCTGAACTGCTCCATCCGCCGGACAGTGTTCTCCAGAAAGACGATGGCGTCGTCCACCAGGAACCCGATCACCAACGTCAGGCCCATGAGGGACAGGTTGTCCAGGCTGTAGCCCAGCATGTCCATGACGATGAACACGATCAGCAGCGAGATGGGGATGGCCAGGGCGGGGATCAGCGTGTCGTTGACCCGGCCGAGGAACATGAAGATCACCCCCACCACCAGGGCGAAGGCGATGACCAGCGTCACCTTCACGTCGTTGACGGAATTGACGATGGTCTCGGAGCGGTCGTGGATCGGGACGATCTGGACGGAGGAAGGAATCTCCGCCCGCAAGCGGGGCAACAGGGCCCTGATCGACTTGGACACCTCGATGGCGTTGGCGCCGGCCTGGCGGAAGACGGCCAGGACGACCGTCGCCGACGGAATGCCCGTGCCGCGCAGCCAGAACCGCATGCGGATGCGCTCGTCCTGGACGGAGTCGACGGCGTGCGCGACGTCCTTGAGGTACACCGGCGCGCCGTTGGCGGTGCCCAGGATGAGCTGGTTGTAATCCGGCGCCACTTCCAACTGGCCTTCCGGCTGGAGCAGCAACGTGCGATACGTGCTGTCGAATTGGCCCGAGCCCATGTAGGCGGTGTTGTTCTGGATGGCGGAGGCCAGGTCGTCCATCGTGATGTTGCGGATCGCCAGGGCGGAGGGGTTGGCCTTGACCCGCACGGCGTAGGGCGTCCCGTACACGGCCACCTGGCTGACCCCCGGCAGAATGCTGATCCGCTGACCGACCTGAATCTGGGCGTAGTCGTACAGCGGGCCGGCGGGGACCGTGTCGCTCGTCAGCCCGATGTAGAAAATGGGCTGATCGTTGGGGTTGGTCTTGGTGAAGGTCGGCGGGCTGGGCAGGTCCACCGGCAATTGGCCGGTGGCGCGCGTGATGGCGGCTTGGACGTCCGTCGCGGCGCCGTCCAGGCTCTTGGACAGGTCGAACTGAAGCGTCAGCGTGGTGTGTCCCTGGCTGCTGGCGGAGGTCACCTGGTACAGGCCGGGGATTTGCATGAACTGCTGCTCCAGCGGCGTGGCCACGTTGTTGGCCATGGTCTCGGGCGTCGCCCCGGGGTAGTTAACCTGGACCTGAATCACCGGATAGTCCACCGCGGGCAGGTCGTTCACCGGCAGACTCCGGAACGACATGATGCCGAACAGCGTGGCCGAGGCGACCAGCAGCACGGTCATCACCGGCAGTCGGATGAACGGTGCCGAGAGGTTCACGGCGATTCTCCCGTGGTGGCTCGGCTGGCCGCGGCGCTGGCCGGCGCGGACGTCGCGGCCGGCGGCGCCAGGACGGTCACCCGCTGGCCGGGGGTGACGCCCAGTTGCCCCGTCAGGACCACCTTCTCACCGGCTCGCAGCCCCTCCCGCACGACGATCATGTCCCCTTGAGACTGGCCGAGCGTGATGGGGCGGAACTCCGCCGTCCAGTCCGGTTTGATCACGTACACGAAGGGCCCGTTCTGGCTGATTTGCGTCGCCGCCGACGGCACCAGCACCGCGTCCTTCAGGGTGCGGAGCACCAGCCGGACCCGCACGAATTGCCCCGGCCAGAAGTAGCGGTCCTTGTTGGCCAGCGTGGCCCGCAGCGCCACGGTGCCCGTGCCTTCTTGCACGGTGTTATCCAGGAAGTCCATGTTGCCCTGGCGGAACGTGGTGATGGGGTCACCCTGGCGGCGGACCTGGGTCTGGAGCGTCCCCTGGGCCATTTCGCGCTGAACCGCCGGCAGGTCGGCCTCGGTGATCGTAAAGTCCACGTAAATCGGATCCAGGGTATCAATCGTCAGCAGCGTCTGGCCGCTGTTGGCGGTGACGATGTTGCCCACGTTGACCTGTTGCTTGCTGGCCCGGCCGTCGAGGGGGGAGCGTATGGAGCAGTAGTCCAGGTTCACCGCCGCCGTTTCGATGGCGGCCTTGTCGGCCAGGATCAGGGCCTGGTTGGCTTCCACGGAGCTCTGCTTGGTCTGGTAGTCTTCCTTGGAGGTGGCCTTGATGGGGAACAGCGCCTCGGCGTGCCTGTACAATTCCCTAGCCAATTTCAGCGTCGCTTCGGTCTGCGCCAAGTTCGCCTTGGCCTGGTCCAGCGCCGCCTGGTAAGGCCGCGGGTCGATCGTGAACAGCATGTCGCCTTTCTTCAGGAAGGCGCCGTCCTCGAAATGGATTTCGACGATCTGCCCCGAGGCCTGCGGCTGAATGTTCACGAACTCGATGGCCGTGCACGTGCCGATCTCGTCCAGATACAGGGGCACGTCCGCCGTCGCGGCCTCCGTCACCGTCACGGAGGGCGGCGGCGGGGGCGGCGGAAGGGGTTTCCGGCAGCCGGCAAGCACAAGTCCAATGGACAGTGCTATGACCCACCGGGTGAGTTCCTGGCACGACCTGGCAGTGGCCAACCCTGGTAGCATGTACGAATTCCGTAAAATGTGTTCCAAAAAAGGTATCGGTTCAAAAAAGGGGCAAGTTCATTACCGCAATCGGGAATAGTAAAACCGCGATAAAGGGAACAAAGGTCGCGGCGGACCCCCCTACGATGGGCCGAAAAATAAAGCGGGCCGGCGCGAAAATACCGGCCCGAAGGCGGATACCCCCAAGGGGAGTCGAACCCCTGTCTCCAGGATGAGAACCTGATATCCTAGGCCACTAGACGATGGGGGCATCGTGGGCCTGGGCATGGTAGCGGCGCCGGCTAGGCGGGTCAAGCGGCATCGAGGTGGAGCTTTGATTGCAGGGGTGCATCGCATAGACTCACCGGTTCCTCTAGCATTCCGGTGCCGCCATGAGCGTCAGGGCCGTCAAACTGGACGTGTATCGCACAGCCATTCCGATGCGCGGCTTCCAGCACGCCGCCGCCAAGCGGGAACTGGCCGAGGCCGTCGTCGTCCGCCTAGAGCTTGCCGATGGACGACAGGGCTGGGGCGAGACACACCCGCGGGCCTACGTCACGGGCGAAACGCTCGACGGCGTCGTCGCCGACCTGCGGAACATCGTCTGGCCGGCGATTGCGGGGCGGGACTTGCGGCCGGGCGAGTCTGCCGGTCCGGTAGGCAGGCTGCCCACCGTACTCAACCGCAACGCCTCCGGCCGATGCCTCAACGCGGCTGCCTGCGCGGTGGAATTGGCCGCGGCGGATGCGTTGTTGGACGAGGCGGACTGGGCCAAGTTGCGCCAAGGCGCGAAAGAGCAATCGGCAAATTATCCCCCTGCTGACGCAGGGGGCTTTACGGGAGGGCGACCTGTCCAGGAAGCCCCCGCCGTGAGGCGGGGGATGCTTCCAAACGCAGCTACGCGCCTTCCGGTCCGCGTCAGCGGCGTGTTGGGCTCGGCCGACCCGGCCAGGACGGCCCGGCAACTTCTGAAAATGCGACTGTTCGGCCTGCGGGACTTCAAGCTCAAGCTGGGCTTTGCCAATGACGTGGACCGCGCCAATCTCTCGGCCGTCTGCCGGAAAATCGGCAAGGCCGTCGCCGCCGGAAAGTGCACGTTGCGCGTGGACGTCAACGGCGCCTGGACGGATGAGCAGACGCCGCAGCGGGTGGTCGAGCTCAAGGCCGCGGGCGTCTGTGCGGTGGAGCAGCCGGCGTTCTGCTCGGCGGCGGAACTGGCGGCATTGGCCGGGCGGTGCGAGCTGCCGCTGATCGCCGATGAGTCGCTGCTGACGATGGCCGACGCCAAGGCGCTGCTGGCGGCCGGGCCTCGCGTGTGGTGGAACATCCGCATCTCCAAAAACGGCGGCCTGGCCCGCAGCCTGGCCCTGGCTCGCCTGGCCGCCGAGCGCGGCATCCCGTTCGTCGTCGGCTGCATGGTGGGCGAAAGCGGAATCCTCTCCGCCGCACAGCGACGCCTGCTGGAGATCGCCCCTCGGCCGCGATTCCTGGAGGGCAACTACGGGCGATTCCTGCTCCGCGACGACCTGACGCGCCCCTCCTTGCGATTCGGCTACGCCGGCCGGCTCAAAACCCTCCGCGGTACCGGCCTGGGCATGAAAGTGAACCTCGCCAAGCTCGCCCGCCTGGGCCAATTGATCGAATCCCTCGGACCGCCGCTCTGAGTGCGGCGGAGTGCGTAGAAAGTGGTGGTGCACCGATGGGTACCGACACCTTAGAAGAATTCAAGACCCACAGACTTCGATGGATAAAGTGCCTGAGTAGTGTGGAGGACGAGCATTCGATCCGCTCTCAGATATCCCATATGTTGTGGAAGAGGGCAGTTTTCCAGCTGGTCAATGAGGCACGAAGGATGGCTGTCAAGGGAGATGTGAAACTGAATCAGATGGTACATATCTTTGTCGATGAGTGTTTTGCAGAGAGCCAGGTAATGGCCACACGACGGTTGACGGACCGACGTCAGGGCATGTACTCGCTTACGTCGCTCTTGGAGGACATACACAAGCATGTGAACCTAATGACACGGGAGAACCTCTTCAGGGCTGAAGGGTTGGAGTGCGACATCGACGCGACGACGGCAAAGTGCGACGAATACTTGCTTCAGAACAAGGGGTTCGTCAAGATTCCCGAAAAATTCAACTGGCGGGCCCTCAAAATTCGCCGCGCACAGATCGATTTCCTTGCAGGAGTGAACTCGGGCAAGGGATTACTAGAAGATAGAGTGAGATCAAGGATTCTCTCGAATCTGAAAAAGAAGGTACAGACCGCGTGTAAGGACCTAAAGACTTATGCCAACGACTTCCTAGCTCATGCTGCCCCCCCGTGGCGTCGGGCTGCCGACGATGCGGACGATATCAGGCCCACCTTGGCAGGATTGGATGAGGCCCACAAAGCAATCTGCGAAGTCGCTAACTTTGTTGACATCTACCTATTGGGAGAGAGTGGGGGAATTTCCCTACCACTACCCCAGTATAATCAGTTCGCACACATTGATACGCCCCTGTTCACGAAGGAAGGGATCGAGACGCTTGGACAGATTTGGAAGGAATATGAGGACAAAACCGAGCAGTGGGCTAACTGGGACATTGAGGGCTATCGAAGAGAGTTCGAGAAAGATACCGGCGTGTAAGCCAGCAAACAGTCTAAACATTTTGTTAATTTAGAAGGCCAACTTCCCTCATCCATGAGCGACTTTCAAGTCATCTCGGACATGCAGCCGCGAGGCGATCAGCCCGCGGCCATCGAGAAGCTGGTGGCCAACTTCCGCGCCGGCTCCAAGCACGGCGTCCTGCTGGGCGTCACCGGCAGCGGCAAGACGTTCACCATGGCCCACGTCATTGAGCAGCTCCGCAAGCCCGCGCTGGTCATCAGCCACAACAAGACCCTGGCCGCCCAGCTCTACGAGGAGTTCAAGGAGCTGTTCCCCCGCAACAAGGTGGAGTACTTCGTCAGCTACTA
>JBEKZI010000039.1:0-17404 GCA_049510055.1 Phycisphaerae bacterium
CCTGTCCGGCCGGACGAACTACGGACGCGGTCCATGGATCACAAGAAGGTGCTTAAATGGTACAAGAACCGCACAGGACTCGACGGCAGGTATCGTGTGCTGGAGGTCATTGACGGCACGGGTCCAGGGATGGCCCGGGGCCGCACCACCTACCGGGAGACCAGTGATTTCGCACATCTTCCCAGCGCGCGGTACCAATATTCTCCCTATCTTTTCGAGGCCCTCATGCAGTTGGTGGGCTTCTACATGGTGACGACTGACCCCTCGGAGCGGCGCCCTGCGATTCCCATAGAGATCGGGGAGATGCGGTTTCTGCGCCAATGCCGGCCGGGGGAACGGATCATTCTGGAGGCTCGCCTGCGGGCGCGGGACAAGGCCTCCCTCGTCTGGGACGCCCGAGGACTCGACGATCTGGGGCGCACGATAATGCAGGTTCGTACGATGCGTATGCAGTGGGTTTCGGATTGAACCGCAGTCCGGGCCGATAGGAGTGGATGTGGCACAGGATCACCACGGAATAACCGTCCATACCCTGAGTCCCGTTCATCGAATGGGACCAGTCTTCTATGCATCCCTGCCGCGTGACACCGAAACCCCCCAGGGACATGGGACGAACGGAGGAGGAGCCCGGCACCGCCTGGTCTCCATCCTGTGGGAGCACCTTGTGACGATGGACAGTCCTCTGTGGACATGCCGCCTTTCGTCCCACAGAGCGGCTTTCCCGATTCAGGTGGTCCGCGACCCGCTGGGCAAGCCCCATCTGGTGTTGGGAGAATATCGGGGGCCGGCCATCTCCTTCAGCGAAGGCGGAGGGGCAGTCTGGGCCGCCCTCTGTGGGGATGAGTCTGCTATCGGCATCGACGTGGCCGAGGCCGACGAATTTCAGGGCGACTACCCCTTGGGCCGAGTCTTCAATGCGCAGGAGCTTCAACATGTCGTGAGGTTGGCGGGGGGAGACGTGGAGAAGGCGTCCGCCCTGCTCTGGTCCATCAAGGAAGCCGTCGTCAAGGCCCTGGGATGCGGGTTCCATCTTGTGGAGCCGCGGGACATCGACGTCCATCCCTCCGTGGAGGGAGACGGCGAGTACACCTTTCCGGTGTGCCTATCCAGGAAGGCCCTGGAGCGATTACCCATGGGCGCCGGCCGATCCGTATGGGTACACTCGCTTCCGTGGGCGACGATGTGGCTGTCCATCGCCTTCCTGAATGGGCAACGCCGCTGAGGCGATGGGCGGCGGTGTCGTCATTCCAGTGCTTCATAGAAACGAAATGTGGATTCATGACACGAGAAGCTGAACACGTTATCGAAGTCGAGAACCTGACGAAACGTTACGGGGCGTTGCTGGCGGTCGACGACATATCGTTCACGGTCAGGAAAGGCGAAGTGTTCGCGTTCCTGGGCGCGAACGGCGCCGGCAAGACCACGACCGTCGAGATCATCGAGACCATCCGCACGCCCACGTCGGGAAAGGTGCACCTTCTCGGGATGGACGTCACGAAGAAGAAACGCGATCTGGTCCATCGCATCGGCGTCCTGCCGCAGGGGTTCAGCTCGTTCGACCGGATCACGGTCCGGGAGACCCTCCAGTACTATTCGCGGCTCTTTGGCTGCAAGCACACCGATGTCGATGGGCTGATCGCTCTGGCGGACCTCAAGGACAAGACCCAGGAGCAGTTCAAGAACCTCTCGGGGGGCCTGAAGCAGCGCCTCGGAATCGCCGTGGCGCTCGTGAACGACCCCGAGGTCGTGTTCCTCGACGAGCCGACGACGGGGCTCGACCCCCGCGCAAGGCGCAAGGTGTGGAACGTCCTGCTGGGTCTGAAGAACAAGGGGAAGACGATCTTCCTCACCACGCACTACATGGAGGAAGCGGAGTTTCTTGCAGACAGGGTCGCCATCATCTCGAAGGGGAAGATCGTCGCGATGGACTCTCCCGGCCATCTCACAGAAAGCCACGCGAATTACATGGTCCTCACGCTACGAGCCGTCGATGAAAGCGTCTCTGAAATCATCCGGAAGATCGGCTTCGAGCCAGTCCATGACAACCACTGGAACATCAAGGTCCGGTTGGAGCGCGCCGACGACGTCCAGAAGATCCTGAACGCCATCCAGGCGGGCGGGGCGACGTTCCTTGGCTTGGACGTTCGCAAGCCCAACCTGGAAGAGGTCTTCCTGAGGCTCACCGGCGAGGCCCTCCACGAAGACCCCGCCAGGGAAAGGGGGGCAGAATGAACCTGCGCGTGGTCGGCGCCAATCTCGTCGTGAGCATCAAGAGCTTCTATCGCGAGAAGCCGGCCGTGTTCTTCAGGATTGCCTTCCCGGTACTTCTGATCCTCGTGTTCGGCACCATTTTCATGGACCAGGACACCAGGAGCTTCGATCTGTACGTGCAGGATCTCGACCAGACGAAGGCGTCCGCACAACTCGTCAAGACCCTCGAGCTCAGCGGGAAATTCAAGATCACCATGATCGCCCCTGCCCTCAACGTCCCCCAGTACGCCAAGGACCACAAGAGGAACCTGGTCCTCAGTATTCCCGAAGGCTATGAAACGTCCTTGATGCAGAGGATGGCGCTCGGCGACCCTGACGCATCCGTCACGTTCACGGTCGTCTACGACCCCGGCGCCCCTGCGGCGTCCACGAAGATGCAGGCCCTAGACTCGGTGCTTGCCGGGATCAACCAGGAGATGTCCGGAAAGCCGCCGTTCATCAGGTCGGCCAAGATATCGATACTCGCAAGGAAGTACCGGTTCATCGAGTTCTTCGTCCCCGGCATCATCGCGATGACGGTGATGACGTCGAGCCTGTTCGGTGCGGTGAACGTGAATGCGGAGCTCCGGCAGAAGGGCGTCATCCGGAAGCTATCCACCACCCCCATCACCCGTACCGACTGGATCCTATCGAACATCCTCTACCAGTTCGTCCTCGCGGTCCTGTCCACGATTGTGATACTGCTGGTGAGCTACGCCGTGTTCCACGTCAGCCTCCAGATGAATGCCTGGCTCCCTGTATTCGTGGTGCTGGACGTCTTCGCCTTCGTCGGGCTCGGGATGATACTCACCCGCGTCGCGAAGGACGCGGAGAGCGCCGCCGCGGCGGCAAACGCCTTCATGTTCCCGATGATGTTCCTCTCGGGAACCTTCTTCCCCGTCGAGATGATGCCGGGGTTCCTGCAGAAGTTCGCCAGAATACTGCCTCTCTACTATGTGAACGAGGGGCTCCGGGCCTCCATGGTCTCCGTAGACCCCATGGCCGCGCTGAGATACGCCGCGGTCATAGGGGTTTTCGCCATCGTAGTCTTCGTTCTGGGCATCATGACCACCACCTTGAGCGAAGACGTCACATGATTCTCAATGCACGGGACAAGATCACCCGGTGCCTGTTGTCCTTGGCCAAGACCCCCCTGCTCTTTTATCCGTACTACCGATACCATCTTCCATGGCCCTCCGTGATCCTGATCGAGAACACAAACTGCTGCAACGCGCAGTGTGTCATGTGCCCTCGCGAGACGCTCACCCGAAAACGCGGCTTCATGGAGTTTGGATTATTCGAGAAGATCATACGAGAAGTGTCCCGCGCGAGCCGAACACCCGTCGTGCATTTGCACGGGTTCGGAGAGCCGCTGTTGGATGAGTCATTGCCGGAAAGGATCCTGCTCGCAAAAACCTGCGGGATCAAGCATACCTATCTCGTGACCAATGCGTCGTTACTGTTCCCCGAAACATCGAGAAAGATCATTCATGCGGGATTGGACACGATGAAGATCAGTTTTTACGGCACCGACGAAGAATCGTATCACGCCACCATGAGACGGCTGGATTTCAAGGTGGCGCTTCACAACATCAGGGAGTTTCTGAGGATAAGGAAGGAACTGAAGAAGAGGACTCCGAAGTTGATCCTTCAATACCTGCCTCAGGAAGCCCATGAGGCCAAGACGGAGGAGTTTCAATCTCTGTGGCGCTCTCTCTTGGACAAGAAGGCCGGCGACCGCCTGAATCGCAGCTCTTTGCACAACTATGGAGGCGGAAGGACGTACAACCGTGTGGGAGAAAGGATCGTGTCTGTCTGTTTTTACCCCTGGACGGCCCTGTCGGTGCTCTGCGACGGCAGGGCTGTGACCTGTTGCGTGGATTACAATGGCGTTCAGGGCGTAGGCGATCTGAACTTCCAGAGTGTCGTGGAAATCTGGAATGGGCCCGTGTTGTCCGCGATCAGAAGGAACTTCGGGAAGTTGGACTATAGCGGGTTTCCGACCTGTCTTTGCTGCGATTGGGTACGCAGGCGCTAGGCGCATGCACGGATTGCGGGAAGACAGTATCGTACCATCCGCCCCGGGAGAATGACCGCCGGGCGACTAGGCGTTCGGGAGCCGTCGGGGCTCCCGGGCCATTCATTTCTGAGCCTTTTGGGTCGTTTGGGTCGTCGGCGCGATCGTGTCCACCGCCTTGTGTCCCAGGTCGTTCGCCTTGTTCACCACTTTGTCCTTGTCCGCCTCGGCCTTGTCCTTGTCCGCTGTCATCTTATCCTTGTCTACCGACAAGGTGACGTTGGACTTGCCTGCGTCGTTGTGCGACGAAAAGTTGAACCAACCCCGGTAAAAGCCCAGGCCCACAGCAATGGCCACGATCAGAGCGAGAATAATTAGCGCGGTTTTCATCAGTACCTCTTTCTTTTTAATGAGTCAGGTTAGAGTTTGAGTCGAGGAATCCGTTGCTCAGAAACCGCGGGGCAGGTACCCCATCAGCAGCAGCACCAACAGGATCAGCAGCACCAACCCTAGGCCTCCGCTGGGGAAGTAGCCCCAACTGCGGCTGTAGGGCCAATGAGGTAAAACGCCCACGAGCAATAAGATTACGATGATGAGCAGGATCAGTCCCATTTGAGTCTCCTTTCGACGGTTCCAAGAATCCTGCAGGCGGCCGGCACCGCGCCGCCTGCGGCGCCATGGTTGGCTTAATCTCGGACATAAATTTCATCCCTGAACGTGGCGGCTATCCCGCGTCGCCGCGGGCGCCCAAAAAAAGCCGACGTGGCTCCGCGCCCAAAGGTGCTGAACCACGTCGGCTTACTCGTCAACGGGCCTCCCCGTACGGCCAGGGCTGCCCTTTATCTAGTCATCCGACACCGGAGCCGATTTGTACTACCTTCGTGCTCCAGTCAAGTTACATTGTAGGACGCCGGGGCGGGAAAACAAGCAGAATCTGGAAATCGCGGTCCCTATCGAATATCGTCAGCGTCCCATGGGTGGACAGACGCCGGCGACCCTATGCCGCTGCGAGTTCGCCCTTGCGGGCTCACCCGCAGCACACGGGGGACATACGGTCCTGACTGGCATTCAAGGTGGACCGGAAAATGGGGGCAGGTCGGCGGGAGATGCGCGATGAGAAAAAGGATATTCTTTATATGCGGTTCGATGAATCAGACGACCCAGTTGCACCAGGTCTCCGAGCACCTTCGCGAGTACGAGCACTCTTTCTCGCCCTACTACTGCCACGGCTTTGACGAGCTTCTTCGAAGACTCGGGTTGATGGAGTTCACGATCATAGGCCACAAGCTGGCGGGACGCTGCCGGAGGTATCTTCAGGATCATGGCCTCCCCATCGACTACCAGGGAAGGAATCAGCCCTACGACCTGGTGGTGACCTGCTCAGACGTGTACCTTCAGAAGAACATTCGGGACCACAAGATCGTGCTGGTTCAGGAGGGGATTACGGACCCGGAATCCATGGTGTTCCATCTCGTCAAGCGTCTCCGGTTCCTTCCTCGCTGGCTGGCGGGCACGTCGGCGACAGGTCTCAGCGACGCCTACCGGGCTTTCTGCGTCGCCAGCGAGGGCTATCGCGATTTCTTCGTCCGAAAAGGCGTGCGCCCCGAAAAGATCGTCGTGACGGGAATACCCAATTTCGATAACTGTCGGCGATACTGTAACAACAACTTTCCCTACAGGCACTACGTGCTGGTCTGCACGTCGCCGCTGAGGGAGATCTTCCGGGGCGAAGACCGCAAGGCCTTCATCCGAAGAGCGGTCCAGATCGCCGGCGGGCGGCCCCTCATCTTCAAATTTCACCCGAACGAAAACATAGAGCGCGCGACCCGGGAAATCCACCGGCACGCGCCTGGAGCCCTGGTGTTCGCGACCGGGAGCGCGGAAGAAATGATCGCGAACTGCGATGTCCTGATCACCCGATTCTCGTCGACCGCCTTCGTCGGCCTGGCGCTCGGCAAGGAGACCTACTCGGACGTCAACATGGACGACATGCGTCGGCTGACGCCGATCCAGAACGGCTCGGCGGCCCTGAACATCGCGAATGTCTGCCGCCGGTTTCTCGAAGAGGACTGACGGCTGTTCCGCTTCATTCCACCCCGGCGATCCGCTGAAGTCGTCCCCCGAAGGCCGCGGCCGGGAATGGCGTGTTCCCGCGCCGTTCCACAGTCCAAGAGGATAACCGAGGCGTGCATGCGGAAGCCGAGCCCCAGGGAGCGCGCATTCACGGCTGGGGCTTCACGTTGCGATACACGTAGATCCGTTCGGGCGTCATGTAGGTGACGTCGATCTCGCGCCGCAGGACCTTGTAGCCGACCTCGGCAATCGTCCGGCTGAGTTCCTGCTGCTTGAGGTTACTGAAGGCCAGCAGGCGGCGCGGGTCCTTGCTGCCGGGGACCGTCATCAGCAGCGCGACGTTGATCCCGTTGTAGGTGGGGTTGCCGCCGCTCCAGACGCTGATCTGCCGCAGGTCGCCGTCGGCGATGGGGATGGCCAGTAGCCGCACCAATCCCCAGCCCAGGCCGGGTAACTCCATGCGGGCGGCGCTGCCCTTCTCCAGCGGCTCGAACAGAACGCTGACGCTCTGGGCCGGCGGGCGGTCGGGCATTACCGTCATTCGCACCGTGCCCCGAAGACTCATGTCCGGCTGCATGAAGTAGAGATCCTTCAGTTCCAGCTTCTTGCCCGGCTTGGTCTTGAAGGTCATCGAGACGACCGCGTGGCCGTCGAAGCGGCGGTATTCGATCTCCACATAGTCCATGCGGCCCCACTGGCGCAGCAGCACCTCAAACACGCGCAGCACGGCGGGCAGACCCTTGAGCGAACTGCGGACGAGCTGCTCGGCCGGGTCGTCGCCGGGGGTCTCGGGGGCCTGGGGCAGCGCGCCGGCGAGCATCTGCTGGAGGTTCTTTTGGAGGTCCCCCGGGTTGCGGGCCTGCTGCATGACGGTCACGACCTGCTGGGCCAGGCCCATGGGCACGGCCTTGTTGACGGCACTGAACCCCACGCGCAGGATCGCCTGAGTCACGACCAGTCGCAGGTTCCTCTGTTCCGCCGGCGACATGCCGGCCAGCAGCGCGCTGCCGCTCCACTCGTGGAGCAGCCCGGTCAGCATGGTGATGGCGGGACCTGCCGCCCAGTCGGTCGGCTTGTCCTCAGGACCCAAGCGGCTTTCGAGACGCGTGAATTTCTCCGCGTCCACCAGTGCACCGGCCAGGGCCTCGGCCCAGCGGGTGGGGCTGCCCAACCGACCGGCCTCGGCACTCTCCCGCAACCGCAGGATGACCTGTCGCGCGTTCGCCAGCGAGTCGGCGATCCTTTCCGAATGGGCCGGGCTGACGGAAATGTCGATGCGTGGCTGGGCCGGGCCTTCGCGAAGCTTCTGCATCGCCTCGGCGGTGCTCCCCGTCGCCACGATAGCGTTGGGCTCCTGGTGGAAGACCCAGCGGCCGGGGAGCTTGCGGTTACCCAATGAAATCATGGTCGGCTCGGCTTGTGGCCAGATGTCCGGCTGGAGCTGCCAGTACTGGTCGGCCTGCGGGTTGCCGACGGGCTTGCTGGGGATGCATCCGCTGACGAGGGTCAGCGTGAGCAGGATGGCCGTCGCGGCGGCCGGCAGGACGAATCGAGGGCAGGTCGTCATGGCGGGTTCCCTCCGGTGTCTGTGGGCTGGATCCGGGTGTCGGGGGTGGCGGCCGCATCGGCCTGCGCCGGGGCTGTCGTCGAGGCCCCGGCCTTGCGGGCCTGATCCTGCAGCAGAGAGACCATGGCTGAGGGCGGGAACTTCTGCCCGTCAAAAATGCCGCGCTCGATCTGGTCCCAACTGCTGACCACTTGCACGGTCGCGGGCAGCGTACGGATGTCGGCGGCCAGGTCGAGCATCTCCTGCGGAGTCTTCAACGTCTGCGTCTGGACGATCAGGTAGGCCTGGGCCCCGTTGGCCTGGTAGGCCTGGGTGTCGGAGATCTTGTCGCCCACACCGATGCGGATGTGGGTGAATTGCTTGTGAATCTCCGCCAGCCGCGTCGACTTGAACTGCTTGCTGCCGCCGGCGAAGTCCTTCAAACTCGACAGCAGCATCGGCGCCCGCGGGTAGCCGTTGTCGGCCAGCCACTGCTTGCTCTTGGGGCCGAAGTACTCCGACCGGTTCGTCAGGTAGACAACGGTGTAGTCCTTCGCCAACCGCTGCATGACGCGGGCGGAATTCGCCATCGGCTTAGGCTGACCAAAAAGCACCTGCTTGAAGCCCGACTCGACGACGGTCTGGTCGAGATCCACGATCAGCAGCGGCGTGTCGGCGGGGCGGCTGGCAATGAAGATGTCCATCGGTTCCGGCGGCGCCTGCGAAAAGCCGGTCGGCGCCGGCTGGGCCTTGAAGATGTAATCGCCCGGCCTCTCGGCCGTGAAGGAAGCCCGAGCGTAGCCGTCCTGATCGGTCAGGGCGGCGGCATAGAGATCGGGGCCCAGGAAATACTTGATGGTGTAGCCAGGCTGGTTGGTGAGCAGGTCACCCGCCTGGAGCCTGGTTTGCAGCACCACGGCCTCCCCGGGCGTGGTGAGCTGGTCGTAGCCCACAAAGAAGTAGGTGCCCTCGGTGCCCAGCAGCACGTGTTGCGTGCCGCAGCCACCGAGCAGCAGCCCAGCCAATGACAAGACGGCGAGGGTCCGACGCATAGTATTCTCCGATAGGCCCTCTGGCGCTGTCGACATCGCCAGGGGGCGCACGTGGCAAATTGTAGCCGCGAAGGGGGCTGTCCGCGACGGTTGAGGCGGGTAGAATGTTTCAACCTGTCTGGAAAGGGAGACGCATGCGAACCGCGGCCGCCTTCAGAGGGATCGTTGCGGCGCTGGCGATGACGGCGATGCTGGCCGGCTGCCAGGCGTCTGTCGTGGAGATCCATCACCATGCCCCGGCCGACGTGCCGATCCCGGCGGCGGTATCGGTGGGCACGGTGGAGGTGACCGGCGCGGAGAGCGACTTTGCACGCGGCTACCTGGGCGAGCAGCTTTCGCAGAAGCTGGCACATGGCCAGGCGACGGGCGGTTCCCCGGTCGCGGTGATCGGCGCCCGGGCGACGATCGAAACCGGCCAGCAGGAAGGGCAGCGACAGGTGCGTCTGTTGCGGCCGGGCAAGCCGGCGCGCTTTGAAACGCAAACGTTGCCGACGCTGCAGCGGACGGCCAAGGTCGACTGTGCCTTTGTGCTTCAGTGTCCGGGCCTGGCCCGGCCGGTGCTGCTGGCCACATCGGCCACGTATGACAGCTACGAGGACCCGCGTGTCCGGGCGCCCGACGGGCTGCAGCGCAGCGACGACCCGCAGGCCATGTATCCGCCCCAGCAGATTGTGCGGGAGCTGCTGGATGACTGCGTGAAGCAGCTGGTAGCCATGACGTCGCCGTTGGAGTCCTGCGAGACGGTCAGACTGCGACCGACGTGGGCGGCGGCCGATGGATTGTCGCTGGTGCGGAAGACCCGGCTTGCCCAGGCGGCCCAGGTGCTGGAGCAACAGACCCAGAAGCATCCTAAGGACGCGGCGCTGTGGTTCGACCTGGCCGTCGTCGAGGAACTGCTGGGCCGTTATGACCAGGCCGAGACGCATTACCGCCAGGCACTGGACCTCGAAAAGCCCAAGGACGACGAAACCCAAGCGCGGCTCAAGGGGGTCCGGGCTTTGATCATCCGCCAGAAGATGACGGCGAAATAGTGGACGGTGGAGAGTGAACAAAGCGGCGGCTGGTTGCTCTTGAGGAAATGGACCGCCGCGTTGGGGCTATTAGGTAAGCGGATGAGGCCACGCCGAGGACCACAAGTCTCGGCGTTTGGCTTTCTGTGCATCTCTCCGCGAGAAGTTACGGGCGACGGTTGGGTCCAGGCCGGACGCACTCGCTACGCGGCAGAAGCGGCGCAGGGTCCGTGCGAAGGCGTGGGACGGGAACATCTGCCCCCCGTGCGTGGCTGGCGGGCCCGCCGTCCGGGGAGCACATCCGGAAAGGACTGTTCGGCAGGTCGGTCATGCGTATGATCCTGCCCAGCATCAGCCGCACCGCCCATCCCAAGGTGCGCCGGATCGTGTGGGCCAGCCCCCACATGCCGATGATCTGCATGCCGGCAGCCTTGAGGCTCAGCTTGCGTCTGTAGTTCCACACAGAGGCAAGGAGCTGGAGCGGGTTATAGAAGAAGAGGTATGCCGCAAGGATGTTGAGTTGTTTCCGCCAAGGTTGGCTGTGGTTGGAAGCGATGATGTAGTTCCCGTCGTACATATGCGGTTCGACCAGCCGGCCGGCCACGCTGCGGTAAACCAGTCCCGATTCAAACATCCGCTCGAAGCCCTTGGACCCCGCCGATGGCGTGAGCATCAGCACCTGCAAGCTGACGGCTCCGGCCTTGCGAAGCAGGCTGACCTGATTCAGCAACCCCCGCGCATGGCCCCGGCTGACGAGCGGCTGGGAGTCGTGATGCATCATCATAGGCATGGGGCAGATGTTATGCCGGCACAGCAGTTGGAAGGCCTGCACGGTCTTGTCAGGGCTCTGGCCCTTGCGGACCAGCGCGCCGGTCATGTCCTCCACGCCCAGCCATAGGGCCCGCACGCCGGAGCGACCCACCAGCCACATGTGCTCCCGCATCCGCAGGGTGTCGTGCACGGTCACCTCGGTGCCCCAACGGATCTTCCTGTGCAGCCACAGGCCGCCGTACTCGGCGGAGGCAAGGGCCTCGACGATGCTCAGCGCACGCTGTGTATCGTTGAAGAAATTATCGTCGCAGCCGAAGAAGTACTGCATGCCGTACCGGCTGTAGAGGCGGTACATCTCTTCGGCCAGGCGCCGGCCGGACTTGCCCCGGTACTGGTGCTGATTGTATGCGGGAATCGGGCAGTAGTCGCACGCGAACCTGCATCCGAAGGTCATGACCAGGGAGCCGATGCGGCTATACTTTCGCACCTGGTCCGCTGGCAGAGGCCTGGAGGCCAGGGTCGCCCGACGGCTGGGCGGTTCGAGGATACTATAGCCGGCGTCCGGGAACGGCAATTCGTCCAGGTCCCCCACCAGCCGCTGGATGCCGGTGTCCACCAGTTCCAACACCCGGCCATCGGGATCCGTCCGCGGGTACACCAGGCCCGGGATGGCGTCCAGAGCGCCACGGTCGCGGGCGCGCAGAAACGTCTGGCGCAGGGGCTCACCACCTGCCCGACCCGACAGCAGCACTTCCAGCAGGTTCAGCAGGACGTACTCTTCGCCGGTGACCGCCACGTCCGCGGCGGCGTGGGGTGCGGCGTGGTCACGGTCGGGCGCATCCGTGTAGAAGACTTCCCACGGTTCATACAGGCACACAGATCCGCCGGCAATGACCAGCGGCCGATGCTGCGGGTCGATGCGGCAGACGTCACGGATCATCGCTCTGCACGCGGCCGTATGAAGGCTCATGCTGGAGATGAGGAAGAGGTCCGGCAGTCGGCCATCCAACCGCATCTGGGACGGCCGGAAGCTCCGGTTCCACTGTTGCAGGACGATACGGGTCTTCTCGAAACCCGAGTCGACCAAGGCCGATCCGATCGCCCTCGCCCCGGCCGGCGCCATACGCACATCGGCGTAGAAGAACGGGAGCATCCGCGTCCGATGGTCGAACGCGCAGGCGATGACGATCGTCAGATCGTGCCTGGCCGCGACGGACTTGAGCCTGCGGCGAATGTCAACGAGTTCGCCGCCGACAAGCAACTGATCTCCGGAAGCACGTATAGGCAGCTCCATAACCTCTTCGCTCCTGGTGACAGCCAAGAAGTCAATTACCCACTCAGGGTACCGTGATGCTATTGTAGCAAATCCCGGTCTGCCTCGTTCCCGGCGACCCTCAGACGGCGCTTCTGGGCGACGCTGCGGCTAATGCGTTTGTGGCCAGGCCGATCCCACAGAAGGCTGTTTTCCTCCGCGAGATAGGCCATGACATCCTGTGGTGGACGGTTCATCCAACCGGCCACGGCCGCCACCAAGAAGGCCCAGGGGTTCCAGGTCACAAGACCGAGAATCGTACCGGGCCGATGGGCATCCGGCAAGGCTGGGAGTTGGCCAGGCGAGGACGTGCAGTCCGGGTGGATTTGCCGTGCGATGGCCTGCCCCGATACTTATGATAGTACACGTCGGTTGGCGACGGCTTTCCTGTCGTGCGACACAGACCACTCAGGGAGCACAGCGATGGCAAGATACTTGCTTTGTGCGAGCCTATTCCTGATCTGGATGGGCCTGCCCACGGGCTGCGTGAACGTGGACGCCAAGGCGCCCGAGAACATCTCGTGGGGCTCGCCGCCTCCTCCGGCGTCGATTCCCAGGGCCGATCCGAACAGCAAGAGCGACCTCCTCCGCGAGAACCAGCAGCTTCGCGAGCGGGTCACCTGGCTGGAAGAGCAGAACCGCAAGTCGGCCAAGAAGCTGAAGGAGCTCGAGGACGAGCAGCGGGACATCCAGGCCGAGATGGACAAAATCGCGGCCGAGCGCGACCGCTACAGGCGCGCCGCGGACCACTAAGCGGCAAGGAGAGGGTCCATGCGGAACATGATGGCATTGCTGTGTCTGTTGGCTGCCGGGTCCCTCCTGGCCGGGTGCGTTAATGTCAAGGCCGACGCCAGCGGCTTCGGCAAAGGCGACGGGACAAGATACACGTCTGCGCCGCCCCCAGACCAGGCCTCCGACCCACGAAGCATCAGCGATCTGCAACGGGAGAATGCGCAGCTCCGGGGGAGGCTTGCCGAATTGGAGAAGCAGCACGCGGGCTGGCAGTCCGCCATCGATCGGCAGAAGGATAGGATCCACGACCTCCAGCGGCAGCGGGATGACCTGAAGAAGGACCGCGACCGCACCAAGAAGGCCCTGAGGCAGGAAAACGACTGAGCGGCCACTTCGACCCCAGGAACACTTGCTCCAGTGACCCTACCGTCGGAAAAGATCACCCCTGAGCAAAACTCGACTGATCACTCCGCCAGCGCACGCCGGCCTTCGGCCACAGTCGCCGCATTGAGAGGAATGTTGCCGCCGTCGACAACGACTTGCTGGCCCTCTCGCGAGAGCAGAAATCGCAGGAACTCCGCCACCGGGCCACTAAGCGATTGACGCGGAGGCTTGTTCACATAGATGTAGAGGAACCGGATCAGCGGGTACTTATGGCTGCGGACGTTCTCTTCGGTCGGGGCATAGAATTGCCCATCGGCCCCGGCCAGCGGGACCGCCCGCACCCTCTTGGCCGCGAAGAAGATGCTGGCGCATCCGATCGCTTCCGGATCCGCGGCAACGCCTTGCACAATCGAGGATCCTCCCCCCTCCACCCGCAGTGACAGCCGAAATGCGCCGCCCTTCAGCACCTGCTGTTGAAAGATCTGGTGGGCGCCATCCTCGGGGCCGTACCCGTACAGAGTGATCGGACGATTGGTCCACTCCCCCCTCAGTCCGAGTTGGCCCCACGTCTCGATCGAAGTCCCGCCCCGGCGCTGCGTCCGGGAAAAGATCCCATCCAACTGCTCAAGCGTCAGCCTGGGCACCGGATTCCTCTTCTCGACGAAGATCGCCAAGGCATCGGCGGCCACTTTGATCTCGGTGGGCGGGTAGCCGTACTTCGTCGCAAAACCCTGAACTTCCTCGGGCGTGAGCGGTCGGCCCATCGGCACGATGTCGGCCCGGCCGTCCAAGAGCGCCGAGGGGCCGATGCTCGTCAGGCTCGCAGTGATTTGCAGCGTCACGTCCGGGTGCATCCGCCTGAATTCAGCCGCGGCGCGCGCCACGAGATTGGTGGCCGTGGATTCCCCGATACTGGTGATCGTCCCCCAAAGGCCGGCCACAGGCTCATAGGGCGGCAGCACGTCGGACGAGACTCGCGTGGTCACCGCGTTACCCTTGGCGGTCGGGGGCGCCATGACGACCTTGTCGTCGGCAACCTGGCCGCGTGCGCCGCGATCACCGCTCACCGGCGGCGAGGAGCAGCCCCTCACGACGGCGCAAACGCAGGCCATGACCAGCATTACGTGCAGCCGGGTCATTCGGACGTCTCCTTTCTGCCCGCATCACGCGCGTTTCCCGCGACGATCCTGGGCCGCCGAATGACCAGGAACACCGCCACCAGGCAGAGGAGGATGAGCATCGCGAACAGCACGCCCAGCGCCACGTAGACCCGCCAGAAGAGGTCGTTCACCACCCGTTGGCTCTGCTCGGCCGCTATCTTTATCCGCTCGTCGGCCGACTGGTTCACCTGCTGAATCCGACGGTCCCATTCCGATGATCCGAGCAATTGGTTGGACGACTGGAGCAGATCGTTCATCTTCTCCGCGGCCACCGCCACTTCCTTCACCGTCTCCATGTACTCGCGGATATCGAACGGGCGAGACGAATGGATGGCGTCATACCGGACAAGCAGGGCGTCGGTCGTCTTGAACATCTCGTTGAGCGAGTGGCTCGTCTGGTCCAGGGAGGTCACGAGGGCGTTCGCATCGGTTAAGACGCCCCTCACATTGGTGAGGGTCCCGTCCAACCCCAGCTTGCGGTCGTTGAGGGTGGCGAGCATCTCATCTTGCAGCGCCACCACCTGCCAGCGCAGCAGCGTGGGCTCCCGTTTGAACATGTAGAACACCCGCTCTCCCAGGAGGCGGGCCTCCGCGACGGCCTGGCCCTGCTGTCCGACGTTGGCGTAGAGCCCGCTGGCCGCGAGCACCTCGGCGTTGGCGGACCTGCCGCGGCCGATGGCAAAGGTGGAGAGGCGGACAAACGACACGCGCACCATGTCGGGGTTGTGCCGCCGCCAGTCCCACAGCAGGTAGTCCATCAGGTCCAACTGTTCAGGCCGCAGCACCTGGGCAGCCAGCGCCCACGCCTCCACTCGGCCGTGGTGCAGGGCCCGGACCAGTACCTCTCCGCGATCTCCAAACACCTCCCAGGCCCTGTCGTCGTCGATCCACACTTGACTGACGAGCGTGGTGACGACAACCAGGTCGAGCATGCGGGTGAACGCGTCGGGGTTGCTGGCGATGTCATAGACGTTCGTGGCGCAGTCCAGCATCAGCTCCTGCACTTCGCGGCGCTGCACCAGATCGGGGTTATCCTTCTTGAGGGCATCGCAGGCGGAAGAGAGCAGGCCGACGTAGCGGTCGGCGAAGGCCCGGGTCAGTTCGTCGAGCTCCGCCGACATGATCGGCATCGGCTTGCCGCCGTCCGTCGTGCCGACCTGGCGCGGTGCTTCCTTGGCTGGGACTGGGGCGACCGTCGGCAAGGCGCACCCACCGCAAACGAGCGCAGCACTGCAAACCGCCAGCAGCGCCGGCAGGAACCTGCCCGCGAGGAGCCCGGCCATGCGTACTGCCCCGGGCCGATTCATGATCTCGGTACCGGTGGTCATCCCTGCTCTCTCTAGTGCCTCCAGTACCTTACAGCACTAGCCGAGATTTTTCCACTTTTCTCCCTTCGCCGGAAACATGGGCCATGAAGGCCCCGCGCTCCCAACGCCCCGGCGCCGACTGCCGCGCCAGGACGGACGGCCTCAACCGGAAGCCGATCGAAACCTGGGCGGGGGCCATGCCCCTGGCGGGCCTTCGCAATCGTTCAGGCACTGGCCCGCATGATCGCGGCTGCGGGGACCTCAACCGGCGCCTGCCGAGTGGACACTTCCTCCGCCAAGAAGCGTTCCAGCAAGCCGGTTAGAATCGTCTCGTTCATCGGCGTGCGGGCGTGTTGCCAGCCCAGGGCCTTGTCCGTGTTGGTCAGCAGCCAGACAGGATCAGGATTGACGGTATAGGGCAGGAACGGAGCCGTATAGTTCATGATGTGTTGTTCGAGTGAGGTGGGCTTTTCGATGCTCTCACCCACATAGCGGACTCCCTCGATCCTTAGGGCCTTTCCGATGCACCGCCACAGGGTCATCCCGTCCATCGGCCGGGCACTGGTCAAGTGGTACGACTTCGTGACGTGCGACGTGTCGAGGATATGCAGCATGCCTGTAATCACATCATCGATGCAGACGAAATTCTTGGTCGCCCTTGGGTTTCCGAGCAGCCGCACATCCAGTTCGACGTTCTGGCCGCTGCGCCACGTTTGGGCGAAGTCGATCCGCCGCCTTTTGCACTCACGAAGCACGGAGTAATAAATGCCCAGCAGGTATCCATAAATCATTCGCCTCTCGCCTTGCGAATCGAAGGTTCGCGAATCTCCCATGATGATGCTCGGCCGAAAAATCGTGAAGGGCAGGGGGGATTCCCGAACGATTCGCTCCGCTTCCCATTTCGTGGCCTCGTAGGCGTTCCTGAAACCGGCGCGGGCAGGCAGTTCGTCCTCAGCAATGGGGCCCGGGTTGGTTCCAGCGACATAGGCCGTGCTGACGTACACAAACCGGTCGAGCTTCGCCAGGCCGCAAGCGACCGCCAGCACGTTCTGTGTGCCAACCACATTGGACTGGTAGATGGCCTCTTGTTCCCGGTCGTCGAAGCTGGTCGACGCCGCCAAGTGCCATACCTCGTTCACAGACGTCAGTATCGAAGCATCGCTGGGGGCCAGGCCAAGGCCCGGTTGAAGGATATCACCCTGGATGATCTTGAGCCTGTCCGGACCCAGCCAGTTAAACCTGCTGCTGAGATCCTCCCTGGCATGCTCCGATCTGGCCAGAAGGATAAAAGCGGCCCGTGGGAAACGCCTCGCCGCTGCCTGCAACAGGTTCCGGCCTAGAAACCCTCGTGCTCCGGTCATAAAAACGCATTGATTCATTATCCGTCCTGCCTTCGTTGCTGTCAGAACTAGGCAACAGCGGACAGCAACCTCCGTCGTCACTCCATCGGAAGTGCCATCCGTGGCAGGGGTAGTTGGAAGCGGCTTCCCGGCCACCTCAACGCACTGCACTTGTCGCGAATAAGAGAACTCGTACTATTTTCTCGTCGAGTCTGGTTTGTCTTTATCCGAGCTATCGTTATCCTTGGAACGATCGGGTGCATCCTTCGTCTGCTTGGGTCGGGCGTTCAGATCGGGCTCCGGTTGCTTTGGTCTGGGCGGCGGTGTCAGTTCCTTATCGCTCACCGGTTCGCGGACCGCGATGGGCGGCTTGGGAATCTTCACTTTCTGGGCCTGAACATCTGGTCCGACAGGCGGCTCTGGGACCACCGTGCCATGGCCGGGCGTCTG
>JBEKZI010000004.1:0-58133 GCA_049510055.1 Phycisphaerae bacterium
ACGCGAAGGCCGACGCCGCCAAAATGCATCCGGTCCCGCCGACCATCACCGCCACCGGCGCGCCGAACGCCCCAGCCAATCCGCCGGCCAAAAGGTTGCCGAACGGCCCCATGCCCCCGAAACAAAGGGTATAGAAACTCATGACCCTCCCGCGCTTATCGTCATCCACCAGGGTCTGGATCAGCGAGTTGGTCCCCACCATCTGAACCATGGTGCCGAACCCGGCCGCCACAAGTAGCGCCATTGACAGTAGTTGAAGACGCGACATCCCGAAAGCAATCAACGCCCCGCCGAACAGGCAGCAGGCCATGACTAGGATCTTGCCCAAGCCTCGAACGGAGTGGCGGCTGGCCATGTAGAACACACCCACGATGGCCCCGGCGCCGATGGAGGCCATCAGCATTCCCTGCGTCCTGGACGTGCCGTGCAGGATGTTCTTGGCGAACACCGGCAACAGGACGGTGTAGGGCATGCCCAGCAAACTGATAGCCGCCACCAGCATCAGCAGCGAGCGGATGGGGGTAAAGCCGATGGCATACCGGGCGCCCTCCTTGAGGTTGGCCAAAATGCTTTTCTCGGCCGCGGGGCGGCGGTGGTGGTGGACGGTCATGGCCAGCAGTGCCCCGATCACGGCCAGGTAGCTGGCGGCGTTCAGAACGAAGCACATGCCCTCGCCCAGGCGGTAGATAAGCTCGCCCGCAATGACCGGGCCCAGCAACCGCGGGGCGTTCACGGTCAGGGAGTTCAGCGCCAGGGCGTTGGGCAGGTCCTTGGGCGATTCCAGCATCTCCACGACGAACGACTGCCGGATCGGGATGTCAAAGGCGTTTACGAGGCCCAGCACCAGGCTCAGGACGATGATGTGCCACACCGCGATGACCCCTGTGAGGGTCAGGATGCCCAATAGGGTCGCCTGGAGCATGGCCGTCGTCTGCGTGGCCACAAGCAACCGGCGGCGGTCGGTGCGGTCGGCCAGAACCCCTGCCAGCGGCGCCAGGCAAAAGACGGGGATCTGCGCGCAGAAGGCTACCACGCCCAGCAGCACCGTGCTGCCTGTCAGGCGGTACACCAGCCAGCCCAGCGCGGTCTGCTGCATCCAGGTGCCGATCATCGACGTGCCCTGGCCGAAGAAAAACAGCCGGTAGTTTCGGTGCCGCAAGGCGCGCGCCAGCGAGGCCAGACCCATAGGAGACTTGGCGGGGTGCGAGGCGTGTTTAGGATGGTCCGTGGCGACGGTCATGAGGATTCTACGGTCTGGGGAGTTTCTGAGGCGGTCGAAAGGGTTGAAAGATTCGTCGGCAGCAGCGCGCCTCCATTGGCTGAGGCGCCTCGCAGGAACAGTTCCACCACCAATTCGTAGCGGCGTGATTCCTGCGGCGCCTGCCGCAAATCAATTTCGCGCGTCCGCAGCGCCCCCAGCAGGAAGCTGGCCAGGACTTCGGGGGGGACGTCGGTTCGGATGTGTCCCTGGCACGCCCCGCGGCTGAGGATTTCGGCGACGGCCTGGATGAGCGTTTGCCGCTTTTGGAGCCATTTTTCGCGGAGGCGCCCTTTCAACCCCGCCATGCGGTTGTCCTGCGCCTGCATCATGCCGAACAGCTTGCGGCGTTTTTGGAAGAATCCGCTGATGGCCACGCAGGTGCTCAGGACCTGCTGGGCAAAGGGGGCGGTGGGGGGCACGCGGCGGCGGATCAGGTCGCACAGCTCGTCGAATCCGTTGTGGGCCGTCTCGAAGAACAGCTCGTCCTTGGTCTTGAAATGGCGGTAAATCGTGCCCTTGCCGACGTGAGCCTCGCGGGCGACCTCGTCGGTGGTAACCTCGTGGAATCGTTTGCCGAGAAACAGCCGTTCGGCCGCCTGCATGATTTGTTGACGCTTGTCGCTATTAGTCATTGCTGTGACTTACGTTGCGGGAACCTTGATACTGACCAGTCAGTATTATACTACATCCGTTTTTTGTTCTCAATGTCACAGGGAGGTTGTCTATGGCAGCGGTCCTGGAACCAAGGCGGGCATTTGTTGGCCCTTGCCGGCGAGCTCGGCTGATAAGTACAGCAGAGCCAGGGGGGTTTCGTCGTCCGGCCGCGCCGCCGGGCCCCGCCAGCCCGAGACGAAGTAACCGTCTTTGAATCGCTGGGCGAGGACATTGTCGGCCACGCGGCAGGCGAGGTCCAAGTACTTCTTTTGCGACGTGGTCCGGTGAAGCTCGATCAGGCCGAGGATGGTGTAAGGATCGACGCAGGCGGTCTTCAGGTCCACGCCGGTGGGCTCCTGGCCGGGCTGGCCTAAATCCCCAAGGCCGATGCCGCGGCCGATGTCGCGGACCATCTGCCACAGGAACGCGTCGCTCGACAGCCGGTAGCCCTTCGCGTAGGCCAGGAAGAACTGGCCGTCGGCGGGGAACGAGCGGAAGGCGTCCCCGGCCGGGCCGTAGTAGCCATCCTTCTCGAAGACGATGCCGGTGAGGATCGTGCCGTCGGTGTGGATGGTGTGGAAGATGTTCTCGTCGGGGCGGTAGGCCCAGCGGCCGTAGGTGATCAGGTCCTCGATGGCCGAGCGGACGAACTCCTCGCCTGCCTTCCCCAGCATTTCGTACATCGCCATGCGGGTCATGGCGGCGTAGAAGCAGATGATCCGGATGTGCCTCGGCCGGGAGATCGTCCCTTCGCGGACCACGTGGCCGCAGAGCGTGCCGCTGAACTGATGGATCGCCCGGTCGGTCCAGTGGTCGGAGCTGGGCAGGTAGCGGATGCTGTACTGGTAGCCGGCCATGCCGGTGACGGGGTCGCACGTCTCGCGGTAGCGGTGGTGCAGCCGCTTGGCCCAATCCAGCGGTTTGGACTGGCCGGTGAAGTGGTGAAGCATGGCGGCGGCGTAGTACAGGTCGCTGCCGGTGTTGGTGAACGTCAGGCCACGGGTGGTGAGCCACACGCCCCGGCCGATGTAGGGATGGTCCCACAGATCCCCGATGGGCTTGTCGTAGCCGCCGTGGCGGTTGAAGTCCAGCACGGTCCAGTCCAGCACGTGGGCGTTCCAGAAGGCCTGGAGGAACCGCTCGGTGGCCTGGGCGTCCACCTGGTGCATCAGCATGTAGTGGGGGTAAACGGACTTCAGCTCGTGCGTGGCGGGCACGTAGCCGACCCAATCCTTCGACAAGGCGTCGTAGGAGCAATGGCCGCCCCAATACAGCAGGCCGACGGAGTCGGTCAGGTTCGCGAAGGCAAATCGCAACGTCTCGGCGGCGGCGTCGCGGTAGGCGGTGCTGCCGGTGACGACGGTCAAGCCATCCAGCACGCGGAGCAGCGGATGATGCCGCGCGAGATTGCACAGGATCACGTCATTTTGCGTGCGACGGTTGAATCGCCACGGCGCCGGCTTGGCGACGGCGTCAGGCAATGCCAGTTCGTTCACGAACAGAGGCGTGTGTTTGGGACCATAGACATCTCGGCCATGCTGGATGAGGTTGTCGGCGTGTGTGCGAACGGCAGCCAGATAGGGGCCAGTGGCCGAGGACTTTTTGTTTTTGTCCTTGTCTTTGGCGCCGCCTCGGGTGGCTCGGGGCATCGGGTCGGTCTCCTTGGCTTCCAGAGTCGTCTTCGTGGAACGCGGCAACGGGGATAATTGTAGCTATGATAACGTTCCTTGCCTTGACAGTCTCGCGCAAATCCGATATTTGCGGCAGAAAAGCTCAATAAACCGATCCGCCGAACTGCGCCGAGACCGCCGTTCTTTAGAGTTCTTTAGAAAAAAGGCACGTGGAGGATTTTGGTGAGCGCGAAAACAGCAAAGCCGCGGGGCGGAGTGATCGTGCCGATGATCACGCCGCTCACCGACGCGGGCAAACTGGATGAGAAATCCCTCTCGCGAGTGGTGGACCACTTGCTGGCCGGCGGGGTGGACGTGATTTTTGTCCTGGGGACCACCGGCGAGGCGGCTTCCCTTTCGGCGGACATGCGGTCGCGCCTCGTGGCGGGGACTGTCGAGCACGTCGGCGGCAGAATCCCCGTCTACGCGGGAATTTCCGGCAATTGCCTGGCGGAGTCGCTGGCCGCGGCCAAGGAATACCTGGCGCGGGGCGCCGAGGCCCTCGTGGCCCATCTGCCGACGTACTTTCCCCTCAACGACGAAGAACAATACCGCTACTTCAAGGCGCTGCTGGACGGCGCCTCCGGTCCGCTGATTCTCTACAACATCCCGCAGACCACGAACATGACCATCCCGCTGGACGTGGTGGAGCGGCTGTCGGAGCATCCCAATGCCGCGGGCTTGAAGGACTCCTCTCCCGACGTCGCCCGGACGGCGGAGCTGCTCATGCGCATGGGCAAGCGGGAGAAGTTCCCGATTTTCATGGGCCACACGGCCTTCGCGGCCCAGGGGCTGGCGCAGGGGGCCGCCGGCTATGTGCCCAGCACGGGCAACCTCGCCCCGACCCTCTGCCGTCACCTCTATGAGGCGGCCCGGGCGGGAGAAGTGGACCGCGCCGCCAAGCATCAGGCCGCTCTCAACACCGTCGGCCGGCTCTATCAGGGCAACCGAAGCGTGGGCCAGTCCATCGCGGCACTGAAGGCGTTGATGAGCGAGGCGAAGCTGTGCGGGCCGGCGGTCCTGCCGCCCTTGCGGACGCTGGATCCGGCGCAACGCAAGCAACTGCTGGAAGGCCTCAAGGCCGAGAATCTGACGCTGACCGCCCTGGCCAGGTAACGGGAAGCAGGCACGGCATGGGCAGCACACCGGACAAACCATCGGCAGGCGGCAAACCGGCGGTGGCGATCACGATGGGCGATCCGGCCGGCGTGGGGCCGGAGCTCAGCCTGCGGGTGCTGGTCTCACCGGCCGTGCGGGCCGAGTGCGTGCCGATTGTCTTCGGCGATGCCGACGTCCTGCGGCGCGTGGCCCGGCGATGCCGGCTGCCCGCGCCCCGGAACGTAATGGCCTTGGCGCAGTGGCGGAAGTCGCCGCAAACGCACCGGCCGGTGGTCGTGGACTGCCGCGCCCTGGCCTGCCGGGAGGTCCAACCCGGCCGGGTCAGCGCCGCCTGCGGGCGGGCGGCCTACGCGTACATCCGAGCCTCCATCGCCGCCGCCCTGGCCGGGCACGTCGCGGCCGTCGTCACCAACCCCATCCACAAGGAATCCCTCAACCGCGCAGGCGTGAACTTTCCCGGGCACACGGAAATCTTCAAGTCCCTCACCGGTGCGAAAAAAGTCTGCATGATGCTGGTTGGCGGCAAGCTGGCCGTCGGCTTCGTCACGACCCACGTGGGATTCACCGACGTTCCCAACCGCCTGTCGCGCCGGCGGATTCTGGACGTCATCGAGCTGACCGCCGGCGCCGTTCGCGCCATCCGCAAGCGGCGGGTGCGGCTGTTGGTCTGCGGGCTGAACCCTCACGCCGGCGAGCACGGCCTGTTCGGCCGCCGCGAGGAGCAGCGGCTAATCGAGCCCGCCATCCGGGCCGCCCGGGCCAAAGGCATCGACGTCATCGGCCCGCTGCCGCCGGATACCGTCTTCCTGCCGGATCGCCTGAAAAATTGCGACGCCGTCGTGTGCATGTATCATGACCAGGGGCACATTCCGTTCAAGATGCTCGCCTTCCAGTCCGGCGTGAACGTCACGCTGGGTCTGCCGATCGTCCGAACGTCGGTGGACCACGGGACGGCCTTCGACATCGCCTGGCGGGGGCGGGCCAAGGCCACGAGCCTGATCGCCGCCGTGCACTGGGCCGTCGCGCTGGCCAAGCGAAGCAGGCGGGGCAGACGGGGCGGGCCGGGTGGGAAAAAATGATCACGATCCTGGCCGACGATTTCACCGGCGCGGCGGAGGTGGGGGCCGTGGCGCTGCGGTACGGCCTTTCGGCCCAGGTGCAGGACCGGTTCGAAGGCGACGTGGCCACCGATCTCGGCGAGCGCAGTAAAGTCGGCGTCTTGGTCCTCAACACACACAGCCGCTCGCTGCCGCCGCGAGAAGCCGCCGCCGTCGTGACCGAAACAGCCTGGCCGCTGCGTCGGCAGGCCAAGTGGGTCTATAAGAAAATCGATTCGGTCCTTCGCGGGCCGGTGGTGGCCGAGGCTCAGGCGGCACTTTCTGCCCTTGGGTTGGCCCGGGCGCTGCTGGTGCCGGCCAATCCGTTGCTCGGCCGAACTATCCGCGACGGGCAATACTTCATCGGCGGCGTGCCGCTGCATCAGACCGGCTTTGCCGCAGATCCCGAATTCCCCGCCAGGACCAGCGACGTGCTGGCCCTCCTGGACTGCGGCAAGAAAGGTCCGGTCACGCTGCTGGGGCCCGGCCAGGCGCTGCCGGCGCGGGGCATTTTTGTCGGCCGGGCCGCCAGCACCGCCGACCTGGCCGCCTGGGCCGCAAAAGTCGATGCGACGACGCTGCCGGTGGGCGGGGCGGAGTTCTTGGCCGCCGTTCTGGAAGCCAAGGGGCACACGCGCGTGCCTCGGCCCGCCCAGCCGCCGCTTGAAAACCGCCGTCCGATGCTGCTGGTCTGCGGAAGCTCCCCGCCTCACGCGGCCGAGACAGTGCGGCAGGCCCGTGCTCACGGCGTGGCCGTCCTGCCCATGCCGGCGGAACTCTTGGCTGAGAAGGCTGCCGAGGCCGACGGGACGACGATCAGGCAGCGGTGGGCTGACGAGGTTGTCGAGGTGCTGACGCGGCGCGGCTCGGCGGTCGTGTCGATAGGGGAGGGCGCCGACCGCGGCGGCTGCCCGCAGACGATGCTGGACCGTCTGGCTGACGTGGTCGCGGCCGTGCTGGGACGGATGCGCGTCGGCCACGTGTGCATGGAAGGCGGCGCGACGGCTTGGACGTTGGTGCGGCGGCTGGGATGGCGGCGGTTCAACGTGCGGCGCGAATTGGCGCCCGGCGTGGCGTCGCTGCAAGTGATCGGCGGCGGCCCGGCGGTTACAATAAAACCGGGCAGCTACGCCTGGCCGGAGGAAATCTGGTCCTGATTCCTGGTGCGGGCGGCAGGTCGTGGTCGATGAACTCCAAGGCAGTCTGAGAAAATAGAAAGCCGCTCGGAAATCAAAAATCCGAAACACCAAGCACGAAATTCGAAACAATCTTAAAAAGACAAAGCTGCAATGACCCAAACATCTCAGCAGAAAGGTTGACGGCTTGGCTTTTTGTTGTATTTGAAAATTGCTGTTTGTTTCGTGCTTCGGATTTGTCGTTTCGTGCTTTTGATTGTAGCTTGAACCTTCGGTTTTGCTGCAATTATGGCCCGGTGGCGGAACTGGCAGACGCAAGGGATTTAAAATCCCTTGTCCGGAAACGGACGTGTGGGTTCAAATCCCGCCCGGGCCATGAAAAATGCTCCCCCTACGGGAGCATTTTTCATAGAGCAGGTGAGCAGGAGAAACGGCAATTGGCCAAACAGTCAAATAGTCGAACAGTCGAATAGTCTATCCACTCGGTTGCTTAAGAATTTCTGCGAAGAAATCCTTCATGGCCTGCCAGGACCGCCGGTCGGCCTCGGCGTTGTAGGCGACGTTCTTGGAGGGGTCGTTGCCATTGGCGGAGTTGGTGAAGCCGTGGACGGCGCCGCCGTACAGAACGATCTGGTAGTCCACCTTGCCGGCGCGCATCTCATCCTCGAAGGCGGCGATCTGCGACAGCGGCACGCTGCGGTCGTCGGCGCCGCTGAGCACCAGCACCTTGCATTTGATGTTCTTGCCGTCGGCCGGGGTGGGGGTATCCAGCCCGCCGTGGAAGCTGATCACACCGGCGATATCGGCCCCGCTGCGGGCCAGTTCCAGCACCACCGTGCCGCCGAAGCAGTAGCCGATGGCCGTGATGCGCTTGGCGTCCACGCGCGGATTGGCCTTGGCCGCCTCCAGGGCCGCCGTGATTCGCTGGCGCATAAGTTTACGATCCGACCTCAACTTGCCGGCCAGTTCGCCCGCCTGCTTGGCGTCGGTGGCCAGGACGCCCTTGCCGTACATGTCGACGGCGAAGGCCACGTACCCCATCTCCGCCAATTGGCGGGCGCGGCCTTTGGCGTAATCGTTCAATCCCCACCACTCGTGCACGACCAGCACCAGCGGCTGCGGGGCCTTGGCTGAATCGTCGTAGGCCAAGTAGCCTTCCAGGGCCGTGTCGCCATCCTTGTATTCCACCGCCTCGGTCTTGATCGCCGCCGAGGCCGACGCAGCCGCCATCGCCGCGGCCGCAATCATTGAGGTCATCACTATTCCGCTCATGGTTGTCTCCTTGGTTGAAACTAACCCTTACAAAGAATTGTATGCCCCGCATTACGTGCTTTACCCCCCGGCTGGGGTGGAAAACAGCGGATCCGACAGTCCCGCAATCGCAGTTTTTGAGGGTATTTGTCGATTTTGTAATTGACATAATCCAATATGAACATATAATTTATGCCGTTTCGGAGGAAAATCTCGTGTCGTTAGGAGGAGAAGTGGGTGTTTGTCTTGCTTGCCGGAGAAGGACTGAATAGCGCTTACTCAGACCTTCCCGAGGACCGGTAGGCCGGCTTTCTTCACCAACTTCTACTCGTGGTACCGCAGTATCTCTATCTCTAATAAGGAGGAGTAAAATGCGTGCTTCCAGAAAATTTGTATTCACGTTGTTCCTCGTGATGGTCGCAGTGGTATGTTTCGCGCGTCCGGCGGCAGCGGCTGTGTTTACGGATCCCCTTTCTTCGGGCCTCGACTCGAACTACTGGGTGGCCGAAAGCAATCAGCCTCTGTACACGATCGGTACGGGTGACGCGGCTGTTCGATTGAGCAAACCGCAGGGCGGAAACTATGGTTTCCAGTACCTCATGATCGACTTCACGCAGGAACTTCACGGCAACTTCGATGTCTCCATTCAATTCAAAAATGCCCTCATAGACCGGGTGGACGGGCGCCCGGGGAACCAGGTACAGCTCGGCGCCTGGTTCGGGGGCTCCTACATGTACGTCGTTCGCAGCGACGAATGGTTATGGAGCGGAGCGAACATAGGAGACAACTATCACGCCTACGAGGGCCAGACGGAGCATGCGGGGACGCTGCGAGGAATAACCAGTACCACGGATAACTTTGGAACCATGAGAATCACTCGCGTCGGCTCCGTCGTTACCGGTTATTACGACGGAATCCAACTGTATTCCGCGTCCTACAACGCAGAATCGGCAACCGTCGCGTTTATGCTCCAGAACAACGGAACGACGGATGCCACGTCGGTTGATTTCTATAATTTCAGTGTAACGGCTGATCAAATCGTTCCCGAGCCTGCCACGCTGTCGCTTCTGCTTCTCGGCGGATTGACGATGCTGCGGCGACGGCGCGATAGACGGCGCTAAACAAGAAGCCTTGCATCGGTCACGTTCCCCTGGAGGTGTCCAGGCGTTAGGCCGGCCTTTCTTGGGGCGTGATGCTGCGGTTTAGAGAGGTTGTGCCGGATGCAATCCGCCGGTGTCCATGGCCGGCGGCCGTGCCTGTGCGGTGGCATTTTTGCGGACCGCCGTTATCATGGGCCGGGTCGCCAGGTCCGTGCGCGGATCTTGTTCCTACAGGCGGCACCCGGCAATGCAAGGTTCCCTCCAGCGCGTTCGTGACGTGATGGCCGGCCGGCGCCCAGACCGGCCGCCGTTGTTCGACATTCTCCGCAATGACGCCGTCATCAACCATTTTTCCGGCCAGGCGCTGACGGTGGAAAACGCCGCCGAAGTGGTCTTTGCCGCCTACGCCCCGGCCCTGGACGCCACGCGGGCCACGGTCCGCCTGCCCAAGCAAGAGGACACGGGCCGGCTCCCCGACGGCCGCCAGCAGCGGGACTATCGCTGGACGACCTGGACCGCGCCCCTGCGATACGCCGACACCAAGGACTACGTCACGGCCAAGCGAAAAGTGCTGGACGCCTTCGACCCGGCCTGGACGCCCCGGAAACAAAAGTCGGTGGACGACTGGCTCGCGGCCGTGGCCGATTGCCGCCGGTGCCTGGGCGAGGTGTTCTATTTTCCTTCCAGCCGATCGGTGAACCTGACCGCCGCGTACAGCGAGGTGGGGCTGGAGCAGTTCAGCTACTTCCTGGCCGATTGCCCGGACGTCATCGACGAACTGCTGGAGACCCACACGCTGGCCGCCGAGGCCTGGATCGGCCATCTGCCGGAAGCTAGCGGCATCGAGGCGGTCTTCCTGGCGGACGACATTGCCTTCAAGACCGGCACGCTCATGAGCCCCGCCTGGCTCGGGGAGCACTACTTTTCGCGGCTGGCCCGCGTCGTCGCCGCCTGGCACGGCCGGGGCGCCAAGGTCCTGTTCCATTCTGATGGCAATCTGATGGCCGTGATGGACTGGCTGGTGGCCTGCGGCATCGACGGGCTGAACCCCATCGAGGTGGGCGCCGGCATGGACGCAGGAGCCATCCACCGCCGGTTCCCGACGCTGTGGATGGCGGGGGGGATCGACCTGTCGCAGCTCCTCAGCCACGGCACGCCGCAGCAGGTGGCCGAGGCCGTCCGCCGCACCATCGAGGTCGCCGAGGGACGGATCATGATCGGCTCGACCTCCGAGGTGCAAAACTCCGTCCCGCTGGCCAATTTCCTCGCCATGCGCGAGGCCGTGCTGAATTACCGCTGCTAGGGGTCAGCTTGCCGCATTATTTCTTGCCCGCCTTGCGCAGGACCGGCGTGGGGTGACCCTTCAAGTCCGCCAGACCCTTGGCCAGCTCGTCGTCCGACAGGGGATAATCGCGCAACTTGCCCTGGAGGTAGGCGTCGTAGCCGGCCAGGTCCATCAATCCGTGGCCTGACCAGTTGAATAGGATGACCTTTTCCTTGCCTTCGTCTTTGGCCTGGCGGGCCTGGTCGATGACGGCGGCGATGGCGTGCGAGGTTTCCGGGGCGGGGATGAAGCCTTCGGTCCTGGCCCAGGTGATGGCGGCCTCGAAGCACTTAGATTGCGGATAGGATTCGGCGAGGATGAGCCCCTCGACCATCGCCTGGCTGACCAGCGGCGCCATGCCGTGATACCGCAGCCCGCCGGCGTGGGTCGCCGGAGGCACGAAACCGTGCCCCAGCGAGTGCATGGCCAGCAGGGGGGTCATCTTGGCGACGTCGCCGTGATCGTAGGCGAACGGGCCGCGGGTGAGCGTTGGGCAAGATTCCGGCTCGACGCCGACGATGTCGATCGTTTCCCCGTGGATCTTGTCGCAGACGAACGGGAAGCTCAGCCCCGCGAAGTTCGACCCGCCGCCGCAGCAGCCGATGATCACGTCCACGTGCTTCTCGCCCGCCTTGGCCAGTTGCTTCTTGGCCTCCAGGCCGATGACGGTCTGGTGCAGCAGGACGTGGTTGAGCACGCTGCCCAGGCTGTAGCGCGTCTTGCCGGTTGAGTCGGCGACGGCGGCCTCGATGGCCTCGCTGATGGCGATGCCCAGGGAGCCTGGCGTGTCGGGCATCTTGGCCAGGATGTCGCGCCCGGCTTGGGTTTCATTTGAAGGGCTGGCCACGCACTGGGCGCCCCAGACCTGCATCATCATCTTACGGAAAGGCTTCTGGTCGAAGCTGACCCGCACCATGAACACCTTGCACTCCAGGCCGATCAGGGAGCACGCGAAGGCCAGCGCGCTGCCCCATTGGCCGGCGCCGGTCTCGGTCGTCAGCCGCTGAATGCCGAACTGTTTGTTGTACCAGGCCTGGGCGACGGCGGTGTTGGGCTTGTGGCTGCCGGGAGGGGAGACGCCTTCGTCCTTGTAGTAGATTTTCGCCGGCGTGCCCAAGGCCTCCTCCAGCCGCAGGGCGCGGCGCAGCGGCGACGGCCGCCATATCCGCAGCAGCCCCAGGACCTCGGTGGGGATGTCGATCCACCGCTGGGTGGAAACCTCCTGCTCGATGATGTTCATGGGAAAGACCGGCGCCAACATCTGGGGCGTGATGGGCTTGCCGTCCGGTCCTAAAGGCGGCAGGGGAGGGTGGGGCAGGTCCGCGGCCAGGTTGTACCAACGCCGCGGCATGTCCTTTTCGTCCAGTAAGAACTTTTGTGAGGCAAAGGCACTCATTCGGTTTCACTCCTGGCAAAAATTATTTTGCCGCTCGATTCCCACCAAGCATACCGCAAAAGGCCTCCTGCGGCCATCTCTCGACGTGAGGCAATGAGCCAGGGGAGTGGGTGAAAAATTTTTAATCAATTTTAAATTTTCTTGCTTGACGGTCCATGCCAGTATTTATACATTTTGTAAAACGTAAAACATGAATAGAACGTTCGACAAGCACAACTCCTTAGAACAAGCGTAATTCCTGAGAATATGACGAGCGAATCACATCTAAGCCAATATCCAGCAGATCAGACCGGCCCGGTGAGCGGCGCCGCTGAAGAACGCGAACGCGAAAAAAGATTTTCTCCTGTGACCGCCAATCGCCTGGGAGCCGCCGGCGGCCTGGCAGCCGGTCCGCAGCGGCGCCAGAGGCCCCCCAAGCTGTACCGCATCGGCGAGGTCGTGGACTACTCCGGCGTCAGCCGGCAGACCATCCACAATTACGCCACGATGGGGCTGATCCACGAGAGCCGCTGGACGAACGGCGGCCACCGGTTGTTCGACGAGTCGGTGTTCGAGCGGCTGGACCGCATCGCGGAGATGAAGGCCGCCAACAAGTCGCTCCAGCAAATTCGCGATCACTTCGCCAAGATGGACGCCTCCCCGGCCGGCGACGGCCCGGCGGGGCAGGAGCCGCAAGACATGACGTCAGCGTGACCGACGCCAGGGCCGCCAGCCGCCGAACGTGAGGCGGTGCCTCAAGGGCGGCGAACCAAGCCCCGGTCATGGAGGACCGGACGTGATAGGCAAGGACAGCGTCAAAGAAGTCGTCGGCCTGGTGCGAACCCGCCTCGCCGGCCTCAGTCGCCGGGCCCGCTGGATCGCGGCGATAGCGGCGGGGGCGGTGCTGTTCGCCGCGTTGTGGGCGACCGTAGCCGGGTTTGGAAACCAGAGGGTTCCGCTGGACACCACCGGTCTGAACGCCGCGGACCTTGCCACGGCCCGGCGGATGCTGGCGGACAGCGGCATTTCGTCTCGGCTCACGGATGGCCGGTTGATGGTCCGCGCCAAGCAGTTGGCCGCCGCCACGGAGATCATCGCCCCCCTTGCTCAGCGGCCCGAAGACGCCGCCGAGTCGCTGGCGGCGCTGGCGAAAGAGGACGACATCTGGCGGACGACCGCCCAGAGCGATAAGCGATGGCAGGCCGCCAAGATGGCCGCCCTCAGCCGGCTGGTGGAGAAGTTCCCCGCCGTGGCCTCCGCTACCGTGCTGTACGAGCCGGGCAGCCCGCGCGGCTTGGGCGGGGCTGGCCATGAGCCCACCGCGGCCGTGCGGGTCACGATGAAGCCGGGGGCGACGCTGAACCGCTCGATGGCCCTGGCCATCGCGGACCTGGTCGCCGGCAGCATCGCGGACATGAGCGACCGCAACGTGCGGGTCATCGACGGCAGCGGGCGCAGCTACCGCTTCGACGCCGAGAGCGGCGACGAGAAGGAACTCCAACGCCGCTGCAGTATCGAGACGTATTACCACGAAAAAGTCCACGCGGCCCTGAGCTACATCGACAAGGTGGTGATCGGCGTCACCGCCACGGGCAAGGACGATCCAGCCGCGGCGCTGGCCGTTTCGGTGGCCGTGCCGCGAAGTTATCTGGTCGCCGTCGCCCGCTCCAACGCCGCGGACCCCTCCGCCGCCGATAAGGTGCTGGACAAGATTCGCCAGGCGGCCCAAGCCGCCGTGGCCGATCGGCCCTGCCAGGTGAAGGCGGATTGGTATTACGACGCCGAGGCCGATGCTCTAGCCGCGGCTGCGTTATCACCGAGCGGAGCGTTCGGTTGGGGCAGCCTTCTGATGGCCGTCCTCGTCTCCTCCGTCGCCGGCGGCGGGGCGGTGCTGCTGGCGAAGCGCGTGACGCTTCGACGAGCCTCTAGGGGCGCGAAAGAACAAGATATCTCCGCCAATCCCCAGGCCGCGGAAAGCGGTAGCCCCGTCAGTCCGCAGGAGGGGCCCTGGGATTTCCTGGCGCACCTTTCCTCTGAAGAAATCGCCTCGCTGGTCGCCTACGAGCATCCCCAGACCGTCGCGATCGTCCTGGGGCAGTTGGCGCCCGCCGCCGCCGCCGCGGTCCTTGCGGCTCTGAGCGAGGAGACCCAAGCCGCCGTCGCCCGGCGCGTGGCCGTTCTGCACCAGGTGGATCCGGTGGTGATCGCCGAGGTCGCCCGGACCCTGGCGCAGCGCGCCGCCCGTCAGGCCGCCGGCGGGCCTTCGGCGGCCGGGCCGGAAGGCCACCTGGCCGAAATCCTCCGCCACGCCGGCTATGCCACCGAGAAGGCCGTGCTGGAGGCCCTGGCCGAGCGGGCGCCTTCGCTGGTGGAGGCGATCCACCGGCGGATGTTCAGCTTCGAGGACATTGCCCAGTTGCCTTTGGACCGTTTGCAGCAGGCCCTGGCGCCGGTGGATGCCGCGGAGCTTGCGGTGGCCCTGCGGACGGCCGGCGAGGACGTCAAGGCGAAGGTCTTTGGCGCCCTGTCGTCCGAGACCCGCCGGAAGGTGCGGGAAGAGATGGAACGGATGGGGCCGGTCCGGCTCAGCGAGGTCGAGGCCGCCCAGCAGCGCGTGGCTGAGGCGGTGCGGCGAGCCGGCAGCGGCGAGTACCTCTCCGAGTCGGCCCGGCAGGAAAAACAATTGCTGGCCTGAACGAGATAAGACATGGCACGGGTCATTAAGGCTGAAAATCAGGCGAACGCTCCCACCGACGGGGCGGTGCTGCGGCTGACGGATTTCGTCGCCGAGGCCCGGGTCGTCGTGCTGGAAGCCCGCAAGGAGGCCGCCCGCATCGTCGCCGAGGCCCGCGCCAAGGCGGAGCAGGCCGAGCAAGCCGCCGCCCGTCGCGGCTACGAGGAAGGTTTCGCCCGCGGCCGCAACGACGGCTATACCGATGGCTGCCAGGCCGGCTCGCGCCAGGGGATGGAGGCCTCAGCCGGGGCGGCCGGCGGGGCACTGTCCTGCGCTCAGCGGATTGCCGAGGAACTGGCCGCCGCCCGCGACGGACTTGTGGAGCAGGCCCGACGGGAGTTGCTGGACCTGGCCGTGGCGATGGCGGAGCGGGTCGTGGGCGTCGTGGCGGCCAGAGACGTCGCCGCCGCCCAGGCCAATCTGGTCAAGGTGCTGGAGATGGCCGGCTACGCCAAGGCCATCACGATCAAGGTCAATCCCCGCCAGCTCCAAGCCATGCGTGAACACTGCCACCAGGCCGTCGAGGCCTTGGCGATCAAGGGCCGCGTCGAGTTGGTCGGCGATCCGAGCATCAGCCCCGGCGGCGTGAAGCTGCTGGCCGGCGGCGGGCAGATCGACGCGACCATCGAAGGACAACTGGCCTACATCATTGAGGCCCTGGTCGGTCCGGCGACGACGGACATGGGACGCTACGAGTCGCACAGCCGCGAGGAAGCAGCCGATCCGCACGGCCAAGCGGCGACGGGCGAGACGAAAGAACATGGGTGTTTTTGAGACACATGCACGAGCGATGCGGCACGTTCAGCCGCTGGGCGTCAGCGGCCGCGTGAGCGCCGTCCGCGGACTGACGGTCAGCGTCTCGGACTTCCCCGCCCCCATCGGCGCCGCCTGCCGCGTGGAAGGCATGGGCGGGGCGGTGGAGGCCCGCGTGGTGGGCTTCGCCGACGAGCGGACGCTGGTCATGCCGATGGGCGCCATGACGGGCATCTGCCGCGGCGCCCGCGTGATCCTGACCTCCTGCCGCCAGACGGTGGCCATGGGCGAGGCCGTGCTGGGGCGGGTGCTGGACGGCGCCGGCCGGCCCATCGACGGGCGCGGGCCGGTCGCGGCCAAGGAGCACATGCCCATTTGGCCCGAGCCGCTGGCGGCCTTGCAGCGGCGGCCGATCGATCAGCCGCTGGGCACCGGCGTCCGCGCGATCGACGGCCTGCTCACCGTCGGCCGCGGCCAGCGGATGGGCATCTTCTCCGGCTCGGGCGTGGGCAAGAGCATCCTGCTGGGCATGATCAGCCGCTTCACCGCCGCCGACGTGACCGTCATCGGCCTGATCGGCGAGCGCGGCCGCGAAGTCCGCGACTTCATCGAGAAGAACCTCGGCCCCGAAGGCCTGAAGAAATCGGTGGTGGTCGTCTCCACGGGCGACGAGCCGCCGCTGCTCCGCGTGCAGGCCGGGGCGGTCGCGGCCACGGCGGCGGAATACTTCCGCGACCGCGGCGCCGACGTCGTGCTGCTGGTGGACTCCTTGACGCGCCTGGCCACGGCCCAGCGGCAAATCGGCCTCGTGGCTGGCGAGCCGCCCACGACCAAGGGCTACACCCCCAGCGTGTTCAACATCCTGCCGCAACTGCTGGAGCGCAGCGGCCGGACGGAACGCGGCTCGGTCACCGGCTTCTACGCCGTGCTGGCCGAGGGCGACGATCTCAACGAGCCCGTCAGCGACGCCGTCCGGGCCGTGACCGACGGGCACATCCATCTGTCGCGCGAGCTGGCCAACCGCGGCCAGTATCCCGCCATCGACTGCCTCCGCAGCGTCAGCCGCGTGATGATCGACCTGGTGGACGCCCCGCACCGCCTGGCCGCCAAGGAACTCAACCGGCTGATGACCCTCTACGCCCAGGTGGAGGACATGGTCAGCATCGGCGCCTATCGGCCGGGCACCAGCGCGGACTTCGACCTGGCCATCAAGGCCATGCCGTGGATCCGGTCCTTCCTGGCCCAGGGCATCGATGAGCCGGAGGCCTTCGCGGACACTCGCGGTCGGCTGCTGGAGCTTCACAAGCAGATCATGGACGTCAAGACGTCGATGGGCGGCGCCGCCGGTTCCGGTGAGCCGGCACGGCCCGTCGGTTACGGAGAACGGAGAACGTCATGAGGTCGGACAAGCAGGATCGCCGTCTTTCGGCACTTTGGAGGATACGTCGCCAGGATGAGGACACATGCCGGTTGGCTTTCGAATCGGCCCGGTCGCGGGTGCATGCGGCCGAGACGCACGTGCGACGGCTGCGGGACCTGCTGGAGGTCCACACAGCCGCCGCTCGCACGGCCCTGCCGAACGATCCCGCCGCGATGGCGAGGTACCGCCAGTCGGCGGCCGAGCTGAACGCCGCCCTGGCCGATGCCAACCGTTTTCTGGCTGAGGCGAGAGTAGAACTGGAGCACCGGCGCGTGGAGCTTGAGGAAGCCATGCGCCAGCGCAAGGCAGCCGAGACATTGCAGCATCGCGAAGCGACGGCTGCGGCTTCCAACGAAAACCGCCAGGAAACCCGCGCCGCCGACGACCTGCACGCCACCCGCCAGGCCGCCAAGACTGCCTCGCAACCGTAAGATCATCCATGAATAAGCAAGTCAACGTGCGACTGGAGCTGGGCCGGCGGCTGATACCGGCCGCCGAGGCGTGGCGGCTGGACATCGGCGGCGTAGTGGAGCTGGACCGCCAGGCCGATGACCGCGTGGACGTGTACGCCGACGGCCGGCTCGTCGCGCGCGGACAGCCCGTCGTGGTGAGCGGCAAGTTGGCTGTTCGCATCGAGGAAATCGTCTCGCCGTATGCAGGGTCGATCAGATGAAGGCAAACGAGCCCCCAATAACTCGTTGGATGGCTGCCGCGATGATAATCGCAATCTTTGGCGCCGCCACGATGTCGGCGGCCCAGGAACTTTCTGCCCAGACAGCCCCGCCGGCCTCGGCCACCGCGTCACAGCCTGCGGCGAGCAACCCACTGGAGAGCAAACCGCTGGCCCGCGGCGATCACGGCATCGCCGCCGGCGACCTGTGGAGTTGGGTGCGGCCCCTGGCGGCCTTGGCCGTCGTGGTCGCCGTGATCCTCCTGCTGCGGGCGGTGTTGAAGCGGCTCGGACGCAGTGGCCGGATTGCCATCGGCGGGCAGGTCGTACAGGTGCTGGTTCGCTCGCGGCTGACCTCCCGCTGCGAGCTTTGCCTGGTCCGGTGGGGCAAGCGGTTGCTGCTGATAGGTCTGGGTCCTGCCGGCCCGGTGGCCCTGGGCGAAATGAGCGATCCACAGGAGGCCGCCGCCGTGCTGGCTGAGTTGGAGTCGAAGTTGAAAAAACCCGCCGGCGCCGCAAGCGGCGAGGCGATCCGCGACGCGGCGGAAAGAATCCGTGCCCGCCTGTCAAACGACGAAAGGCTGCGCGGTTGATGCGAAGGAACGCACGTCATCCTGATTCGGCACGACGGCCCGGCGCGGCCTGGCTGCTGGCTGTCGGCGTTGCTGTCGCGATGCTGTCGGCCGGGGCCGCCTGGGCCGCAAGCGGCGGGGCGGCGGCGCCCCAATCCGCGCCGGCGGGCCTGCCCAAGGTCCTGCCGGACATGCAGAACCCCTCCACGATGAGCGGCCTGGTGCAGTGGCTGCTGCTGATTACGGTCCTGGCCGTCGCGCCGGCAGTGGCGGTGATGGTCACGTGCTTCACGCGGATCATCGTCGTGCTGGGGCTGCTGCGGCAGGCGCTGGCGACCCAGCAGCTCCCGCCCAATCAGATTCTCTTCGGCCTGGCGCTGCTGATGACGCTGGTGGTGATGGCCCCGACCTACATGGCCGTGCATCAGGACGCCGTGGCGCCCTACCTGGCGGGCAAGATGGGCTGGCAGGACGCCTGGGGGGCCGCCCAGAAAGACGTGCGGGCCTTCATGATCCGCCAGATCTCCTCCGCCGGCAACGAGCAGGACGTGTACCTGTTCCTGGGCAAGGACCAAGCCGGCCAAAGCAACCTGACCTGGAGTGACGTGCCGACGCTGTCACTGATCCCGGCCTTTGCGGTCAGCGAGTTGAAGGTGGCGTTCCTGATCGGCTTTCGAATCTATCTGCCGTTCCTGGTGATCGACATGCTCGTGGCCTCGATGCTGGTTTCGATGGGCATGCTGATGCTACCGCCGGTGCTGATCTCCATGCCGTTCAAGCTGCTGATGTTCGTGCTGGCCGACGGCTGGCACCTGGTGGTCGGCACGCTGATGAAAAGTTTCCAGTGAACAACGTGAGCAAGGAGTCGACCGTGGACGCAAGTCAAGCCATCGACCTCGCACGCCAGGCGGCCATGCTGACGCTGGTGATCGCCGCGCCGGTGCTGGTGGTGGGGCTGATCGTGGCGCTGCTGGTGGGCGTGCTCCAGGCGGCCACGCAGGTGCAGGAGCAGACGCTCAGCTTCGTGCCCAAGATGGCGGCCATGATGCTGGCGGCGTTGGTGGTCGGCCCGTGGATGCTGTCGCGCGTCGTGGAATTCGCCAAGGAGATGTTCGGCAAGCTGCCGTAAATCGACATGGATATCGGTTCGCTCAATTCGGTGTGGGTGTACACGACGGTGCTGGTGATGGCCCGCTGCGGCGGGATCTTTTTGGTGGCGCCGGTGTTCGCCCACCCGGCCGTGCCGGTTCGCCTGCGCGTGGCCATGAGCCTGGTGGTGGGCCTGGCCGCCGCGGGACGGTTGGCGGGCGCGGCGACCCTGCCGGCCCATTGGTTGGTCGCAGGCGGGGCGCTGGCGACCGAGTTTGCCATCGGGGCAGCCATCGGCTACCTGGCGCGGCTGATATTCGTCGGCGTGGAGTTGGCGGCCATGCACGTCGGCCAGCAGATGGGCCTGGCGCTGGCCGAGGTGTTCGACCCGCTGAAGGAAGAAAGCTCCGAGGCCGTCAGCCGCCTGCTTCAGCTCACGGCGCTGGTGGTCTTCCTGGCCATCGGCGGGCATCGGACGCTGATCGCCGCCCTGCTGGGCACGTTTGACGTGCTGCCGGCGGGC
The DNA here is from genome assembly GCA_049510055.1 of Phycisphaerae bacterium. Classification (GTDB taxonomy): domain Bacteria; phylum Planctomycetota; class Phycisphaerae; order SM23-33; family SM23-33; genus JALHTV01. The sequence continues at coordinate 19,749 of JBEKZI010000004.1, forward strand.
CTGGCCGCGTCGGTGTCGTGCTCGGCGGCGATGAAGGCGGCGGTGACAATGCTCGCCATGAGCTTTGTCCTGGCGCTCAAGATCGCCGCCCCGGTGCTGATCGCCATCCTGGTGGTGACCGTGGCGGACGGCCTGCTCCAGAAGACCATGCCGCAGGTGAACATCCTGACGGTCGGCTTGCCGGTGCGGGCGATGCTGGGCCTGGCGGTATTGGCCGTGAGCCTGGCGGCGATGGCCCCGCTGCTGGAAGCGGCCGTGGGAGTCCTCACGCGGCAATGGGCCGTGGCATTCCCGGCGGTGCAGTAAACGAAAGAACACATGGCGGACCTGCGAGAACAGATTGGCGAGCGGACCGAGATGCCGACCCCTCTGCGTCTGGCTGAGGCCAGGCGGCAAGGGCGCGTGCCGCGGAGCGGTGAGCTGGTCGCGGCGATTGTGTGCCTGGCAGCGGTAGTGGCGGCCATCGCGATGGGCGGCGGGCTGCTCCAGGCCGCCAAGCGTCTGGTGGCCGCGATGCTGGCCGAAGCGGGCGACGTCTCCGGCGGCGGTTCGACTTCGCTCACCGAAATCTGGAGCGGCGACGTGGCCTCGGCCGCCTGGGCCCTGGCCGGCCGGGCTGGGCTGATGCTGCTGGTTGTCGTCGCCGCAGCCGTGGCGGCCAATATCGCACAGTTCGGCCTGCTGTTTGCCGGCGAGGTGGCGGAGCCGGACTTCGCTCGCCTGTCGCCGGTGGCCGGGGTGGGCAGGGTGCTGTCGCTTCGCTCCCTCGTGCGGGCGGCCCTGGGCATCGTCAAGGTGATCGCGGTCGCCGGCATCGCCTGGTCGGCAGTGCGGGCGGCCATGCCGCGATTGATCTCCGCCGGAAACCTGTCCGCCGCCGACTGGGCCGCCTGGACCGCCCGAGAGGTCCTGACCACGGCCCTGTGGATCACCGCGGCGCTGCTGGCCGTAGCGTTGGTGGACCTGCTCTACCAGCGATGGCAGTACCTCCAGGACCTCAAGATGACCCGCCGAGAGTTCCTGGAAGACCTGCGAAAGATGGAAAGCACTGAGCGATTGCGCCGGCCCAGGCGACGGCAATCCCAAGGCACGAACGCATGGCGATGAATAGTCCAACACTCAAGACCGGCACAGTGGCCCGATACCAGGGGCTGATCCTGCCCGTCGCGGTGGCCGCGATGGTGCTGGTGATCCTGGTGCCGCTGCCGCCGGAGCTGATGAACGTCCTGCTGCTGGGCAATATTGCCTTGGCGGCGGTCATGCTGCTGATGACGATCTTCGTAGCCAGCCCGCTGGAGTTCAACGTGTTCCCCTCCCTGCTGCTGGGGGCCACGCTGCTGCGGCTGGTGCTGAACCTGGCGGCCACGCGGCTGATCCTGACCTGCGGGGCCGACGGGCAGACGCTCGAAGAAGCCCAGGGGGCCGCCGGCGGCGTGCTGTGGTCCTTCGGACAGTTCGTGACGTCCGGCTCGTTGGCGGTGGGGGCGGTCCTGTTCATGATCTTGGTGATCGTGCAGTTCGTGGTGGTGACCAAGGGCGCCGCCCGCATCAGCGAAGTGGCTGCCCGCTTCGTGCTGGACGCGATGCCGGGCAAGCAGATGGCCATCGACGCCGACCTGGCCGCCTCGCTGATTACCCCGGCCCAAGCCCAGCAGCGGCGGCAGACCGTCGCGCGCGAGGCCGACTTCTACGGGGCCATGGACGGGGCGTCCAAATTCCTCCGCGGCGACGCTGTCGCGGGTGTCCTGGTCCTGCTGGTCAACGTCCTGGGCGGCCTGTACGTCGGCATGGTGCAATACCATTGGAACCTGGCCGCCACGGCGGACCTGTTCGTCCGCCTGACCATCGGCCAGGGGTTGGTGACGCAGGTTCCGGCGTTCCTCGTGGCTATCGCCGCGGCGCTGATCGTCTCGCGGAGCAACGTCGAGGCCGATCTGAGCAAGCAAGTCATTTCACAACTCACCGCCCGCCCGCTGGCGTTGGCGATTACGGCGGCCCTGCTGGGAGCGATGGCGCTGACGTCGCTGCCGAAATTGCCCCTGCTGCTGCTGAGCGGCGGATGCCTGGGCTTGGCGCTGCTCCTGCGTCGGCGACGCGAAGCAATACCGGACCACAAAGAAGCCGCCGAACCGGCGCCGCAGCCTGCGGCCCCGGCGGCGCAAAACCTCCGCGACCTGCTGGCCGTGGAGGCTATGCGGATTGATCTGGGCTTTGCACTGATCGGCCTGGTGGATTCGCCCCAGCCGGGCGGCCTGCTGAACCGTATCGCCGCCCTGCGTCGCCAGCTCGCCACGGAGTTGGGTATCATCCTGCCGCCCATCCGCATCCGCGATAACATGGACATAGACTCTCGCGGGTATGTCCTCTGCATCCGCGGGGCCAAGGTGGCCGGCGGCAAGCTGTATCCGCGGCAGGTCCTGGCCATCCCCGGCGCGCCGGGGGACGTTGGCGCGGCGCCCGACGCCTTGATGGGCCGGCCGGCGACGGATCCGACATTCGGCGGCGAGGCGATATGGATCAGCCCCTCCCATCGCCCGCAGGCGGAGGCGATGGGCTACGTGGTGGCCGACAGTACCGACGTGCTGATGACCCACCTGGCCGAGACCGTCCGCCGCCACGCGGCCGAGCTGCTGGGCCGCCAGCAGGTGGCGGACCTGCTGGACAACCTCAAGGCGACCGCCGCCAGCCTGGTGGCCGAGGTCGCCGCCAAGCTGACGGCCGCGCAGATTCACAAGGTGCTCCAGAACCTCCTGCGGGAGCGAGTGTCCATCCGCAACCTGGAGGGCATCCTGGAGGCGCTGTGCGACGCCGCCAGCCAGACCAACCAGGTCGAGGCGCTCACCGAGCAGGTCCGATCCGCCCTGGGCCGGTCGCTGTGCCAGCAGTTCTGTGACCGCGACGGCAAGCTGCCGTGCGTCCATTTGTCGCCGGCCCTGGAGCAGGAATTGGGCGCCTACGCGGCCGAAGGGCCGGCCTACAGCGCCGCGGGCGTGCCCCCGGCCGTGGGCAAGGCCGTCTCCAAGGCGCTGAGCGACGGGCTGGCGTCGTTTCGCCGGCAAGGGCGGCGGCCGGTCATCGTCTGTGCGCCGCAGATTCGCCCGGTGGTCCGCAAGCTGCTCGCCGGCGCCGCGCCCGAGGCGGTCGTGCTGGGTTACAACGAAATTGACTCCGTGGAAGTGGAATCGCTTGCCAGTTTAGGAATCTAAGTTATGGAAACGAAAATCTACTGTGCTCCCTCGATGGCCCTGGCTCTGGCGGAGGTGAAGAAGGATCTCGGCCGGGACGCCGTGATTCTGCACACCCGGCAGTTCCGCAAGGGCGGACTGTTCGGCCTCGGCGGCCGAGCGATGTGGGAGGTCACCGCCTCGGCCCACGTAAACGTGCCGCAGCGCGTGCCGGCAGGACGATATGTCCCCGTGCCGTCGACGCCGGCCGGCGACGCGGCCGTCGCTCTTGACGCCACCAGCACGGTCGAACCGCTGGGTGACGTGCTGAGCCAGAGGATGGGCGAGATCCACAACATGGTGGCCCGGCTGCTGCGAGCCTCCAGCGGCTTGGCCGCCGGCCGATTGAGCTTGCCCCTGCCGGTGGCCATGCCTGAGGAGTTGGCCAGCTGGCGGGCGCACCTCCTGCGGCAGGAACTCGCGGAAGAGACAGTCTCCGAATTGTTAAGCCAACTCCAACAGGACCTCACGCCCGCCGAGATGTCGCAGGATTCGGCCGTGCGGGAGCGGCTGGTGGACCTGATCGCGTCGCGCATCCCCGCTTCGGACGTGAGCATTCCGGCGGCGACGGGCCGGCCCCGCGTGGTCGTCCTGGTCGGTCCGACGGGCGTGGGCAAGACGACGACCATCGCCAAGCTGGCCGCCCGGCACAAACTGTCCGCCGGCCGGCGAGTGGGCCTGGTGACCATCGACACGTACCGCATCGCGGCCGTCGACCAGCTCAAGACCTACGCCCAGATCATCGAGGTGCCGTTGCGGACGGTCCTGAGGCCGGCGGAGCTGGCCGAGGCGATTACGTCCATGGCGGGACTGGACGTGGTGCTCATCGACACCGCCGGCCGAAGCCCCACCGACGCTCCGCGGCTACGACAGATGCAGGAGTTTCTCCAGGCGGCCCAGCCGGATGAGGTGCACCTGGTCGTCTCGGTGACGGTGGGGCCGAGCTGCGCGGCACGCGTCCTTGAGAATTTTATGCCGCTCGGCGCCAACCGGTTGATCGTATCAAAGCTGGACGAAGCCAGCACCTTCGGCATGGTGCTGAACGTCGCCTCGGCGGCCAAGGCGGCGTTGAGCTTCGTGACCACAGGCCAAGAGGTTCCGGACGACATTGCTCCGGCCAACCCGCGACGGTTGGCCGAATTAATTGTGGGAGAAGGGACGTATGGCGGTTGAAGACCAAGCCGACAAGCTGAGGCAACTGATGCAGCAGGCGCGACGCACCCGCACCATCGCCGTGACCAGCGGCAAGGGCGGCGTGGGCAAGAGCAACGTGGCGCTGAACCTGGCCATCCTTTTGTCCGCCGCGGGAAACCGCGTGGCCCTGGTGGACGCCGACCTGGGACTGGCCAACATCGACGTGATGGTGGACGTCAACGTGCGGAGCAACCTCTCGCACGTCATCGCGGGACTCAAGCGACTGGAAGAGATCGTCGTGGACCTACCCAGCGGCGTGCAACTCGTCCCCGGCGCCAGCGGGCTGGCCAAGCTCGCCCGGCTGTCGGACTTCCAGCGGGCCCAACTGCTGAAGGACCTGACCGCCCTGGAGGCCGACAATGACATTATCGTGATCGACACGGCCGCGGGCATCGGCCCCGACGTCATCCAGATGGCCACCAGCGCCGACAACGTCCTGGTGGTGACCACGCCGGAACCCCCAGCCATCACGGACAGCTACGCCATCACCAAAGTCCTGGTCCGCTCCGGCTACAGCGGGCACCTCAGCCTGCTGGTCAATTTCGCCGCCGACCGCCACGAGGCCCGCACGACCTTCGCGCGGATCTCCGGCGTCGCCCGACAGTTCCTGGGAACGACCCTTTATGACGCCGGCTACGTCCTGGCCGATCCGAAGGTCTCCGAGGCCGTCCGAAAGCGAGAGCCGGTGGTCCTGGCCTACCCCAAATGCTCAGCCAGCCGGTGCTTGGCTGCCCTGGCCACAAAATTGGCAGCCGGGGGGGCCCTTGTGGGCAAAAAAGAAGAAGGATTCTTCAGCCGCGTCGCAAACTTGTTTGCATAACAACTTCTAAAATATGGAGTTATAGGCAAGGATGCCTCAAAAAACGTCCATATCCTCCCCAGAGAACCTCGAAAAAATCTTAAGAATTCCAGTTGACATGGACGTTGATATACATAGAATGGATAATATACATAATATGGATAGTTTGGGAAATATCACTGAGTGGACTGGCTTCTGAGGACTCGAGGCTGGTTAGAGATAACCAAGGCGACCATCCAAGGAGTGACAGCAACCATGAGGATGAGCACTGTAAATACCGGCACAACGGATCAGGTCCAGCAATGGTGGAAGGCGTTCCGAAAGAACGGCGATCAGGAGTCGCGGAACCATCTCATGGAACACTACCTTCCGATCGTCAAATACACCGCCGAGCGGTTGTACTCCAAGCTGCCGGAGGAGGTAGACATTGACGATTTGATTTCCACCGGCATCTTCGGGTTGATGGACGCCATCGCGGCCTTCGACGAGAAGCGCGGCGTGAAGTTCGAGACCTATTGCGCGCCGCGAATCCGCGGGGCCATGCTGGACGAGCTGCGCTCGATGGACTGGGTTCCGCGGCTGGTGCGCAGCCGGGCCCACAAGCTCAACGAGGCCAAGCACGAGCTGGAGGCGCAGCTCGGCCGCCGTCCCGACGAAGGGGAATTGGCCAAGAAGATGCGGATGCCCATGTACGAGTTCCGCAAGCTTCAGCGCGACGCCCGGGCGGTGGGGCTGGTCAGCCTCAGCCGCAAGTGGTTCGAGACCGACTCGAACAAGGATGTCCGCGAGATCGACGTGCTGGAGGACAAAAAGAGCGACGATCCGCTGCGGACGGCGACGCGAAAGGACATCAAGGACCTCATCACCCGCGGCCTCAGCCGGGCCGAGCGGCTCATCATCATCCTGTACTATTTCGAAGAGATGACCATGAAGGAAATCGGCGAGACGCTGGACCTGTCCGAAAGCCGCGTCAGCCAGATGCACTCGGCCATCCTGGAGCGGCTGCGCCGCCAGTTGGAGAAGCGGAAGAAAGAACTGTCGGCGGTGTGAATCGCCTGACTGTCTAAATCTATGGCGCGGCGAGGCGAAGACCTCGCCGCGCTTTTATCATGACGGGGAAACCCTGTATAATGACCGGTCTTGCAAGGAACCTGGTATGCGATTTGTAAAATTGCAGGGCAGCGGCAACGATTACGTTTACATTGACGGCTTCCACCAGCGCGTGGAAGATCCCGCGGACCTGGCTCGCGCCATCAGCGACCGCCACTTCGGCGTCGGCAGCGACGGGCTGATCCTGATTCTGCCCTCGACCGTCGCCGACGTGCGCATGCGGATATTCAACGCCGACGGCAGCGAGGCCGAGATGTGCGGCAACGGCGTCCGCTGCGTGGCGAAATACGCCTACGACCACGGGCTGGCGAAGGCCAATCCCCTGCGCGTGGAGACCGCCGCGGGCGTCAAGGCCATCGAGCTGGCGGTCGGGCCGGATGGAAAGGTCGCGGCGGCCACCGTGGACATGGGCGAGCCGATCCTTCAGCCGCGGCAGATACCGGTCGCCGTCGAAGCCGATCGTGCGGTGAACGTGCCGATCTCGGCGGGGGGGATGAAGTTCCGCATGACCTGCGTGTCGATGGGCAATCCCCACGCCGTGCTCTATGTGGACGACGTCGAGGCTGTCGAACTGGAGCGGTTGGGACCGGAACTGGAACGTCACGCGATGTTCCCTCGCCGGGCGAATATTCACTTTGTGCAGGTGCACTCGGCCCGCGAGGTGACGGTGCGCACCTGGGAGCGCGGCAGCGGCGCGACGTTGGCCTGTGGCACGGGCGCCGCAGCCGTGTGCGTGGCGGGCGTGCTGACGGGCCAGAATGAGCGGGAAATCACGCTCCACGCACCCGGCGGCGACCTGAGCGTCACCTGGCGGCAGGACGACAATCACGTCTATTTGACCGGCCCGGCCGTGGAAGTCTTCAGCGGCGATTGGCCAGCGTAACCTCTCGCCTTGAGCCTGACCGCGGGGCGAATTAGAATCACTCACCTCAACGAGAAGGTGCAGCAGCTATGATTATCGCCGATCTCAACACGATCGCAGGGCGGACCTACCCGGCCGGTAGGCGGACGCAGAACCTGGTGGGGGGGGCCTCGCCCATCCAGGCCCGCAACTTCTGCATGGGCTACGTGACGCTGGAACCCCGCGGTGGCCAGGTGCCCTGGCACAATCAGGACCAGGAAGAGGTGTACTTCATCGTCTCGGGGACCGGCGAGGTCTGCATCGGGCCGGAGCGGCAGGAGCTCCACGCCGGCCAGGCCGCGTACATCCCGCCGGGGCAATACCATCAGTTGACCAACGTCGGCAGCCAGCCGCTGATCCTGATCTACTGCTACGGGCCGGCGGGCGACGTGGCCCACTGGCGTCAGGAACTGGACGGCACGCTGCCCCGGGCCGGCGTCCAGGCCCCGCCGCTGCCGGCGGGCGCCGCGCCGCAATACACCAAACCGCCCAAAAAGAAATGATCGGCCGGCTGTGGCCTAGGGAATCCCAATGACGAAGGCTAACGTCCACAAGATCGGCATCATCATGAACGGTGTCACCGGCCGCATGGGCACCCATCAGCATCTCATGCGGTCGATTGTCGCCATTATTCGCCAGGGCGGCGTCAAGACCGCAGATGGCCGGAGCATCATGCCCGATCCGGTCCTGGTGGGGCGGAACATCGACAAGCTAAAGGACCTGTCGGCCACCTCCGGCGTGCAGAAGTTCACGACCCACCTGGATGGGGCCCTGGCCGACCCGCGCAACGTGATTTATTTCGACGCCCAGACCACCCCGCTCCGCGCGGCCGCCGTCTCCAAGGCCATCGCCGCCGGTAAGCACATCTATTGCGAGAAGCCCACCGGCGTGTCCACCGCCGAGGCTTACGACCTGTACCTCCGCGCCCGCCAGGCCGGCGTCAAGCATGGCGTGGTGCAGGACAAGTTGTGGCTGCCGGGGCTGCGAAAGCTGGCGCGGCTGCGGGAGGAGGGGTTCTTCGGGCGGATTCTGTCGGTCCGCGGGGAGTTCGGCTACTGGGTGTTCGAGGGCGACCGCGTGCCGCCTCAGCGTCCGAGTTGGAATTATCGCAAAGCCGACGGCGGCGGCATCATCATCGACATGTTCTGCCACTGGCGCTACGTGCTGGACCGGCTTTTCGGGCAGGTCCGGGCCGTCTCGTGCCTGGGCGCCACGCACATTCCCCGGCGGTGGGACGAGGCGGGCAAGCCCTACGAGTGCACCGCCGACGACGCCGCCTACGCCACCTTTGAGCTGGAAGGCGGCGTCGTGGCGCAGTTCAACTCCTCCTGGACCGTCCGCGTGCGGCGCGACGATCTGCTGACGATCCAGGTGGACGGCACCGAAGGCTCCGCCGTGGCCGGGCTGCGGAAATGCTGGGCTCAGCCCTACGGCGCCACGCCGCGGCCGACGTGGAACCCCGACGTGGATTCGCCCATCGACTTCTTCGCCGGCTGGACGCCCGTGCCCGACCAGGAAGTCTACGACAATGCCTTCAAGGCCCAATGGGAGCTTTTCCTTCGTCACGTGGCCGGGGGCGAGCCGTTCCCCTGGACGCTGCTGGAAGGCGCCAAGGGCGTGCAGTTGGCTGAGAAGGGCCTGGAATCCTGGGCCAAGCACGCCCGGGTGGCCGTGCCGCCCCTGGCGAGCTGAAATTCTTTACCGCCGCACCCTGTTCTCCCCCGTATCCGTCTGCAATTTCCATCACGGCGCGGCGGCGGGCTGAGTCGCCGACGTTAACTTGTGAAGGGCGGTCGCCGCTTCTGAATTGTGGGAAAGGTCTATTTCTTTGACGGGGGCGGCCCCCAGCAGTTGCTGGATTACCACTTTTTTGCCGTAGCGGGAAAGTTGGATCTCGACGATGGATCTCGACGGGCAGCTGAGCAGGGCATTCTGAAACGCCTCCGGCGTGGGCGTGGCTTGGCCGGCAAGGGACAGGATAACGTCATCCACACAGATCTTGCCTTCGCGCCCAGCCGGGGACCATCGGGAGAAGCCGGTGACCTGCACGCCGTTAGCCGCCGGTTTCACTCCGGCGCCGAGGTACGCCACGACGCCGATCATCGGCTTGGATATTTGCAGGTCGGTCATCCATTGTTGCCAGTCGGTCTCGATGTCCTTGAGGTCCTTGCCTAAGACCGTCGTCAAGGCCAGCTCGCCGGTGCGGTCCTTGCCGTAATTGGCCTTGTAGGTGTCGTAGAAGGTGGAAAGTTTGCCCAGGCTGTACAGGTAGTACAGCAAGGCCCCGGCTTGCGGATAGCAGATTTCCGCCTGCTGCATGAATTGGGCGTGGTCTTTGCGGAGCAACTCGGCCAGGGGAAGGGCGCAGCCTTCCTGCACAATCATCTTAGCCAAGGCCACCCTGTATCCAGCCTCGATCTGGAGGGTACTGTGAAGCGCCGGGCGCGACTGCTGGAACAGCACCGCCAGGCCCTCGACGAGCCATGTGGGATGTTCCTGGTTGGCCAGCGCCTGGTCGTTGTCATGGAGGGCGTGCGTAAATTCGTGAATCAACGAGGAGCTGACGCTGCTGGTGAGCAAAACTTTTGCCGCGGGGAAATAAATGCCGGCCGTCGTGTCGGCCTGAGGGGCGATCCGGCGGAAGTCTTCCAATTTCGGGATGAGGATGGCCACGTTCCATTGCAGCGGAGAGTGAAACAACATCGCCTGTTCCGCGTCGGCGTACGTTTCCAGCGTCTTGGCTATCACGAGTTGTACCGTGGATTTGTCTTGCACGTAGACGTAGACCAGATGGCGCGGAAAATCGATGCGGTAGGTATAACCCGCCCCCAAGTATCGGATAAGCGCCTTGGCGATGAGGTCGGCTCGGCGATAGAGCTCGGCCTTGCCAACCTGCGGTGCGGCCGGCGGGGACGCCCCCAGCAAGGCCGCCATGCTCAAACACGCAGCCGCGATGGACCCACACATAAACTTACGCATGCACCCCAGCCTCCGCGAGACTTAAGTCAGCCCTGCCAACAACGGTACCGCCCGACGTGCCGGTCCCCATGCTACAGGACCGCCGTCCGCCCCACAAGGACGGCGCGGGCACGGCCGTGGAGAGTTTTGGTCTTGTCAACGGTTGGAGGAGGGGGTACAAGACAGTGGCATGAGGACCATGAGGGTGCTCATTCTGGCGGGCCTGTGCCTTGCGGCCGGCGGCTGTCTGGAACGCCAGATGACCATCACGTCCCAACCCGCTGGAGCGCTGGTTTACGTCTCCGACGTCGAGGTCGGCCGGACGCCCGTCACCCTCCCGTTCACCTGGTACGGCGATTACGACATCATCCTTCGCCTGGACGGTTACGAGACGCTCAAGACGCACGCCAAGATCTACCCACCCATCTACGAAGTGCCTCCCTTCGACCTGCTGAGCGAGCTGGCGCCGTGGACCTACCGGGACCGTCGCTATCTGGACTACACGCTTCACTCCCTCAGCCTCCCCGCGGACGAAAAGCTCATTCAGCAGGCCGAGAACATGCGTCAAGAGAACCTCCGCCCCGTGAAGCCTTAGCGTTAGGGCGGCGGGGGAGATTGCCCCTATCATGCCGGCGCGGGTTTTTCGGTGCCGGTGGTATCCTGCGGCTCAGGAGTTCCCCCTTCCAAGTCCCGTTGAATTTCCGTCACTTCAGGGAACCACTTGGCCAGGCTGCTCAGATCGGTCTGGCGCGTGCTGGAGTGGCTGATGTTGTCGTCGATCCGATAGACCTCTCCCTTGGCATCGAAATAACAGGTCTCGTCTATTTCCCCTTGAATGAAGTGGCTCTCCAGACGGACCTGGTCCGGACCGTGAGGGGTCATGGTGATGGAGGTGAAGTGGACGCGGTTTTCCAGGAGGGACTCGGGATTGAGCGTAAAGCAGAACCTCGCCGTGGTTCCGCTCTTGGCCACCTCAGCCGCCACCAGGTCTCTGAGTCCTTCGGGGATATAGTTCGCTGGCGCCGCCGTAGTGGCCTGTGCCTGGCTTCCCGCCCTTTGCCGCGTGACAGTCACCAGACCGTTACTGAGGACAATCTGAGTGTCAGGCAGGCCCCGGCCGCCGAGCGTGGCTGCGTAGGAGCCTTTGGTGGCCGCGGCGTTCAAGGCCCAGCTTTCTCCCTGCTGCTCGCCGCCCAGGCGCCTCAGCGTGGCGCCGGAATACCCTTGGCCGATCGGTTTCCGCACGATCACCATGTAGCCCACGGGGCGGTTGGACGCGTCTTGTATGAGGTACCACCGAATGGATTCCTTGGAGCCCCAATAGGACGGCAGCGTCTTGGCGCGGATCCGGCGGAGGATGTCCTCGCCACGATCGGCAGGGATGTGCCTTTGCCACACCAGCGACCAGGCCGCCAGCACGCTGGCGCCCAGAATGGCCAGCAGGACCGCCGTCAGAATGAGCGGGCGATGTCGTTCCCACGGGGACATGCGACACATCCTACGCCGGAAAACCGCGAAGTAAAGAATAACCCTTTCCGGCCCAGACTCATCCGGCGCCCTTGACGTTCCTGCCGGCGGCCGTAACAATGGCCCGGCAACGATGGGCCGACCGACAGAGACCCGAGGTGTCATCCTGGGGATCCAGGACAATCCGCCGCCGTCGATCTTCCAAGGGCGTCTGGAGTTGCGCCGCCCCTGGAGCGTGGCGCTGTTTTGCCTTCTGACCACCGTCTTGCTGACGGTGTCTTTTGCGCCTTTCAACTGTTGGCCGCTGGCGTATGTCGCTTTAGTTCCCTGGGCCATGGCGGTGGGCGGGAGCCGGGACGCCGGCGGGGTGTTGTGGGCGACGGTGGCGGGGGCGATATTCTGGGCGGGCAATCTTTACTGGCTGTGGTGGATCACCCTGTGGGGATACACCGGCATGGTGATCTATCTGACGGCCTACTGGTGGGTGGCGGCGCTGCTGCTGAAAGGAGCCTTCCGCCAGCGTTTGCCGATGTGGCTAGTGCTGCCGGTGGTCTGGACGTCCCTGGAATACGCCCGCGCGCACGTCATCAGCGGTTTTCCCTGGTTCTTTCTGGCCCACAGCCAGTACAGCCGCACCGCGCTGATTCAGATATCCGACGTGCTCGGCCAATACGGGGTGTCGTTCTTTGTGGCGATGGTCAACGGCGCGATCGTCGACCTGGTCACGTTTCCGCTGTTCATCCGGCCCGAAGGCGGCGGCCCGCCCCGCCTGTCGCGACACGTGTTGGGGGGGTTGGGGCTTTCGGCGGCCGCGGCCGTGGCGATGCTCGCCTACGGCTCTTGGCGGCTGGGCCAGCAGACCACCCGGCCGGGGCCGGTCATCGGCATCGTCCAGCAGGCCTTCCCGATCACGCTGGAAGGACGGGACAACTCCTCCCAGGAGATTCTCGACGCCCATCTGACCGCGAGCCTGGCCTTCCTGGGCAGCGGGTGCGACCTGGTCATCTGGCCGGAAACCATGCTCCCGGAGGGCATGAATGAGGAATTTTTGAACCTCGACGAGCAGCAGCTCACCCCTCAGGGCCAACAGATATTCGAGGATCTTCGCCAGCAGACCCAAAACGTGGTGAGGCTGGTGAAGCAATTGGGCTGTCCTCTCCTGGCGGGGGGGGTCTGCGTTCGGCGCAATCCCAATCCGCTGCCCGGCGAAGGGGCCTGGTTGATGTACAACGGCGCCCTGTGGTTTGACGGCTCGCAGCCTTGGGCCGGCCAATATTACGCCAAGATGCACCTGGTGCCGTTCGGCGAATATGTGCCGTTCCGGCAAACCTGGCCGGCGTTGTACAAGCTCCTGCGGGGATTCGTGCCGTCGGTGATGTCTCAACTGGACCCCGGCACGAACCCCACGGGGTTTGAATTAGTACGAAACGATGAACGATGGACGGTGGTCACCCCGATCTGCTACGAAGGGGTGTTCGCCCGCGTGTGCCGCAAGCTGGTCATGCGAGGCCGCGTCAAGACGGCGGATATCGTGGCGAATCTCTCCAATGACGGCTGGTTCGTTTGGAGGTGGGGCGATGGCCCGTACCACGGCAGCATGGAGCAGGCCCAGCACCTGGTGCAGTCCTGTTTCCGGGCCGTGGAGCTTCGCACGCCGGTGGTCCGGGTCGTCAACACGGGCATCAGCGGCTCGATCGACTCCTGCGGCCGGATCGTCGCCCTGGCCGGCGGGGGGATGCGGACCATGATCTGCACGACGCTTCTGCTGGATGGGGCCATCGGGCCGGACGGCCGCCCTTTGCCCGGTCACGGCCCAAAGGTTCTTGTGGACGACCGCGTCAGTTTGTATAGTCTTGCGGGCGATGTGTTTGTCGATGCTGTGGCGCTGGCTGGCTTGGCGTTGGTCGCAGGACTCGTGCTCAGCAGATCCAGGACGCGCTCAAAGGATAAACCGTGATTACGAAGTTGCGGTTGCTCAGTATGGCGACAGGGGGGGTTTTCGCGGTGGTGATCGGCTTGGCGGGCTGCGAGCCGCAGAAAATTTCCACAGCAGACCTCGGCAAGGCCTACGCCGACGCCAGGGCGACTCTGAACCGCTGCCTGGTCGATCCGGACCCTTTCACGCGATCTCGGGCCATCGAAGCGCTGGCGGACACCATAGGGCTGCACGCGGGTCCTGAGTATGAGAAGGCCTTGTCCGATCCTGCTCCGCCGGTTCGCTTTGCCGCCGCCTTGGCCGTTGGAGATACCCGCTATGCCCCCGCCAAGAATTATCTGCTGAGGATGGCCGAGGATAAGACTTTGGAGCCCGACCGCCGCGTCATGCCCGCGGTGATTTATGCCCTCTATCGCCTGGGAGACGCCACCTACGCCTCGGATTTGTTCACGCTGCTGTTCGACCCGGAGAAGGAAGTCCGCGCCAACGCGGCCCTGGCCATGGGCAAGATGCAGGAGCCTTCGGCCGTCGGCCCGCTCAAGACGCGGCTGGGCGACGAGCAGGACCCCCTCGTGCGGTTGCAGATTATCGAGTCGCTGGCCATGCTGGGCGACGCGGCCAGTTCGTTGAGCCTGGAGGCCTACACCAAGAAAACCCCCTTCATCGATGAGCGGCTGGTGGCTATTCCCGCCATGGCCCGCGTCCACTCGTCAAATGCCCTCCAGGTGCTGAACGAACTGTTGGCGGCGACTCGCCAGCCTCCGCGCGTTCGCGTCTCGGCAGCCGGCGCGCTGGGCATGTTGGGGCAATCCAGCCCGGTGGGCTTGGCCCTGTGCCGGGAGGCGGCCGCCGATCCCCAAAAGGTGCTGGACAAATCCTATGGCGGACGGAGGACGGGCAGCGAATTGGAGGCCGGCTCCCTTCAGAGGCTGGCGGCCCTGGCGCTGGGTTGGCTGGGCAACGATTATACCGTCGCGGATCTCTATCCCCTGCTGCACAACAGCGATGGATCAGTTCGCGTCGCCGCGGCGATGAGCATTTTGCGCCTCCTGCCGGCGTATCAGCAACCTCTTCCGCCTTCAGCCTTAGGGCCGTCGCAGCCAGCGGCGCCGTCGCCGGAACAGCCCGCCGGGCAGCCGGCAGCGCCGTCCACGGTGCCGGCGGTAGCACCGCCGGTGGAAACGCCGCCAGCGCCGCCGGTAGCGGCGCCGATAGAGCAACCGCCACAGCAGCCGGTGGTCCAGCCGATCCCGGCTCAGCCTTCCTCCCAGCCGGCCGTCGCACCGTCCAGCCCGCCCCCCCCGACGACCAGGCAGCCGGCGGGGACGTGGAAGCTTCGTACCGCGGGCGGCAAAGATTGAGAATTAAAAGAAGCCTCTGGAGCGATGCGGACGATGAAATTTGCTTGACTTGGCAAGGGTGAAAAATAGAATCGCCCTATAGCCTCTTGCTCTGCGGGGGTTTGACCCCGGGGCGACGTGCGGCCTGGCAGGGCGAGCGGTGCGTGCGTACAAAGGAGATAGCGCTTGGGTATCCTCACGAAGGTCGCCATCGTCGTTCTCGTGGCGCTTATCCTGTTGGCCTGTCCGGTGTTTATCACCCAGGCCACGGTGGCGCCCGAGTACCTCATGTACTGGAAGGCCAGCAAGACGGAAAACGATATCAACGCCCAGGCCGTCCGCGCCAGGGAGCTTGCGCTTCAGCAGATGACGGCGGAGCGCGATCGTCTGGCTGCCTCGCTGACCAAGGACACCGGATCCATGCAGGCGGAGATTGACCGCCTCAAGGCCGACCTGTCCAGCGAGCATCAGCGGTCGGCCAAGCAGGACAACGACCTGGCCTTGATCAACAGCGAGCTGGCCAAGCTCCGCACCGACTACCAGTCCAACAGCGAGCGGACCAAAGCCCTGACCGAGCAGCGGGACGACGCGTTCAAGAAAATCCAGATGCTGAACGACGAGACCCGCCGCCTCAGCGACCAGCTCAAGCAGACGCAGCTCGACATGGACCGCCAGACCGGGATTATCAAGACGCTGCGCGAGCAGCTGGTGGAACGAGACGACCGCATCCGGCAGATGGAGGCGCAGTTCGGCGTCAAGGCGCCGCCCGCCACGCCCGGGGCAGGTGCCGAGGCCGTCGCCCGTCCGGTTGTGCCCATCGCCGGTACGGTGACCAGCGTCCGTGGCGACCTGGCGAGCATCAACATCGGCTCGGCCAAGGGCGTCAAGAGCGGCATGCAATTGATCATTTATCGCGGTGCTGAATACGTCGCCAAGCTCCGCGTGGATCAGGTGGACGTGAACCAATCAGCGGGGGTCATCACCGATAAGCGACTGGACCCGCTTCTGGGCGACAAAGTCACCGACAGGTTGGAATAGCAGGAATACGCATGACGCAACTTCCCGCTCAGCCTCCCATTCAGGTCAAGCCCCAGCCCGATATCTACACCGTGCTGATCTTGGTGGCGATCCTGGGCCTGGTGCTGACCATTGGCGTGTCGCTATACTACCTCCTGGCCTCGCCGCCCATCGGCTGCGGTTTGTCGTTGAGCGACCTGTTCGGCAAGGTGGCTCCGCTGAGTACCGGAAGGTAGCGCACTTTAAGCCGTCGCCCGTCCCGCCGGGACGGGGTGCTTTGGGTGACGGACGCAGGTCTGGCTAAGAAAATGGATTTGCCATGATCTTCGACTCCATATTAGGTCTGTTCTCGATGGACATGGGCATCGACCTGGGCACGTGCAACACCCTGGTCTGCGTCCGGGGTCAGGGGATCGTCCTGAACGAGCCGTCGGTGGTGGCCGTCAAACGCGGCACCAACCGCGTGCTCCAGAACGGCAACGCCGTCGGCATGGTGGCCAAGGAAATGCTGGGCAAGACCCCCGGCTCCATCACGGCCATCCGCCCGATGAAAGACGGCGTCATCGCGGACTTCGACATCACCGAGGCGATGCTCAGCTACTTCATCCGCAAGGTGCACCGCCGCCGCACGCTGATCAAGCCGCGCGTGGTCATCGCCGTGCCGTCGGGCATCACGGCCGTGGAGAAGCGGGCCGTGCTGAACTCGGCCGAGCGGGCGGGGGCGCGCAAGGTGTACCTGGTGGAAGAGCCCATGGCCTGCGGCATCGGCGCCGGGCTGCCCATCACCGAGCCGATGGCCTCGATGATCGTAGACATCGGCGGCGGCACCACCGAAGTGGCCATCATGAGCCTGGCCGACATCTCCGTCTGCGAGTCGATCCGCGTGGCCGGCGACGACATGGACGAAGCCATCGCCGCCCACATGAAGCGGACCTACAACCTGATGATCGGCGAGCAGACCTCCGAGCGGGTCAAGATCGAGATCGGCTCAGCCGCTCCGCTGGAGAAGGAACTGACGATGGAAGTCCGCGGCCGCGACATGATCTCCGGCCTGCCGCGGAAGACCGTCATCTCCTCCGAAGAGGTTCGCGAGGCCCTCAAGGAGCCCGTGGGCGAGATCATCGACGCCGTCACGCGGGCCCTGGAACGCGCCGAACCGGAACTGGCCGCCGACCTGGTGGACAACGGTATCACGCTGGCCGGCGGCGGGGCGCTGCTGCGCGGCATGGACGTCGTCCTGGCCAACGCCACCGGCCTGGGCGTCCGCCTGGCCGACGATCCGCTGACCTGCGTCGCCCGCGGCACGGCGGTGTACCTGGAAAACATCGAGCTGTGGAAGGACATCCTGGAGAGCGACGAGGAAATGTAACTGCCGGGGACCGGGGGCGAAAAATATTCGAGCGAAGCCCTGTGAGGGCTTTTTTTATTGGTCCAACAGAGCGAGCCGGAGGCAGTTGATCGCCGTCAGGGCGGCGCGGAGGCGGATGAACTCTCGCGTTCCCGCAAACAGGTGCTTGTAAGCAACCGTCCCTTTCGGCCCCGCCAAGCCGACGTAAATCAGGCCCACCGGCTTGTCCTTGCTGCCTCCGCCCGGCCCGGCGATTCCCGTGACGGCAAGGGCCCAATCGGCGGCCAGTCGCTTGCGGCATCCTTCCGCCATGGCCGAGGCCGCCTGCTCGCTAACGGCGCCGAAACGGTCCAGCGTCTTTGGCGGCACGTCGAGCAGCTCGCCCTTGAGGCGGTTGGCATAGGCGACGACGCCGCCCAGATAATAATCGCTGGAACCGGGCACTGACGTGACCAGTTGCCCGACCAGTCCGCCCGTGCAGCTCTCGGCCGTGGCCAGCGTGGCCCGGGCCTGACGCAGCAAGCTTCCTGCGGCGGCGGGCAGGGTCTGCTCGTCGGTGCCGACCACCAGCTTGCCCAGCCGCCGGATGATCTCCGCGACGGTCTGCTCGGCCAGTTCCGCGGCCTGCGTGTGGGTCTTGCCGCTTGCGACCACCCGGAGCGTGACCATCCCGGCCACGACGGTCGTGCCGACGGCAGGGTTCCGCCCGCGATGCATCAGGTCCTCGACGCGGGCGGCGATGTCCGACTCGCCCTCCCCGAAGCAGTGCACGAGGCGATGGACCAGGCCGCCGCCTCCGCGCAGACGCGGCGCGACGGAGCGGTCGAACATCTCCCGCATCTCGTGCGGTACGCCGGGCAGGACGTACACGCCGGCCTTGCCTACCTTCGCCGCGATACCCGGGGCGGTGCCCATCGTGTTGGGGATGGCTTCCGCACCGGCGGGGATCATCGCCTGGATGCGATTGGCCGGCGGCATGGTCCGGCCGCGGCGGCGGAAAAATTCCTCGATCTCGGCCGCCCGGTCGGCGTCCAGCACCAGCTCGACGCCCAAAGCCGCCGCCAGCGCTTGGCGCGTCAGGTCGTCGGCCGTCGGCCCCAGGCCGCCCGTGACCACCACCAGTTCCGCCGCAGCCGCCGCCGATGCGATGGCCTCGGCGATGGCCTGCTGATCGTCGGCCACGGTCCGGTGCTCGGCGACGGCGATGCCCAGCTCGCCCAGTCGCCGCGACAGGTAGGCGCTGTTGGTGTCCACGGCCTGGCCGCTGACCAGCTCATCGCCGACGGATAGAACGATTGCCTTCATGCCAAGTGGACCTCGTCCATTGCCAGGCCGCACCGCGGGCACACCCCGGCCGGTGCGGCGGCCAACTCCTCCGGCGTGATGCGGTGCAGGCAGTGCGGGCACAGTCGCATTCCGCCCGCCGCCACGCCATGCGCCGCGCCGCCGGATCGTTTGGCCTGCCGCGCCAGGATAACCCACGCCGGCGCCGCCGTCACTACGAGGGAAATGAAGAACCACTTCAGGCCGCCGCGGCCGGCCTTGTGCATCCGAATGGCGGCCACGGTGCACGTGCCCGCGTGCACGCCGAGGGCACAGCCGGCAAGCAAACCCACCGTTACGAACGCGGCGTTCATGCCGATATCTTAACTGTTTGGCAGCCACAAAGAAGCCCCCAGGCCCTGCGCCTTGGTTCCCAGGCGGCGGGCGATATAATATGCGGACTGCACCGCCAGTCGGCCAGAGGAGATCCTAACGTGTGGTTAGTGCGAGGCAGGCCGGTGGGAGCGTTGAACCTTAGAGGAGTTTATTCGCCAATGGCGTGGCGCTTGTTTCTGAGTCTAGCCCTGGGTGCCGCCTGTGCGGCGGGCGTTGGCTGTGCGGGGGAGTACGGGGACGGCCACTCGGAGGCCGCCGTGATTTCCTCGCGCAGCACGTGGCGGATCACCGGCGATCTGCAATCCGTCGTCTCCGCCATCGACCAGAATCCCGGCACCGCCGCCGTCAGCGCCGCCCCGGACGGCCGGGGCACGATCACCATCGACCTGGGCAAGCCCTGCCTGTTCAACATGGTGGTGATCGAGCACGGCAGCAACGAGATGGGCTTCGCCCGTCGTGTGGCCGTTTTGACCAGCTTGGACGGCGAGATATTCACCCAGCGCTACGTCGGCGTGGGGACGCGGCGGGTTACCATTCTGTACATGGGGACGCCGGTGCTGGCGCGGTACGTCCGCCTGCGGGCGATAGTGGCCGGCGAGCAGCCCTGGTCCGTGGCTGAGGTGTACTTGCAATAACCGCCGCGCTCGGCCGCCAGCTCCCGACGTGCTCGGCGGGCCTGGGGCGATTGAGGCCCTATGACGTCTCCTGCCAACGCTGATGCCTGCACCTTGCGGCCGGTGAGCCGCCGCAAGCTCCGCCTGATCAACCCCCGCAGCGCCCTGTCCACCATCACCATGCCGGAAATCATCCGCCGGATGACCTTTTCCCGCCGCGCACTGTTCATGCCGCTGAACCTGGCCATCTGCGCCGCCGTGGTGCCGGAAGGCTGGGACGTGGAGATCATCGACGAGAACGTCTCCGACCAGCCGCACCGCCCCGACGCCGCCGGCATCGACGCTGTGGGGATCGGCGCCATGACGACCCAGGCCCGCCGGGCCTACGCCCTGGCCGACGCCTACCGCGCGGCGGCCGTGCCGGTCATCCTGGGCGGCATCCACCCCTCGACCATGACGGAAGAAGCCCTGACCCACGCCGACGTCGTCTGCAAGGGCGACGCGGAAAGCACGTTACCGCGTGCCCTGGCCAGCTTGGCCGCCGGAACGGCAGGAGCCAAAAAGGTTTACGATTGGAAGGACCATCCCGATACTCCCATCGCCACGCCGCGCAAGGACCTGCTGAACCCCAAAGATTATCTGGTGTTCAACCCCATCCAGACCACCCGCGGCTGTCCCCACGATTGCACGTTCTGCACCTCCCCGGCCGTCTTCGGGCGGAAGTTTCGCCAGCGGGACATCGGCGACATCGTGGAGGAGATTCGCCAGGCCCGCGAAGCGTTCGGCACCCGGACGTTCATCTTTTCCGACGACAACGTGGCCGGCAACCACGTCTGGGCGATGGAGCTGTTCGAGGCCATCAAGCCCCTGAAAATCGTCTGGGCCTCGCAGTGTGACATCCTCGTGTCGCGCAATCCCAAGCTGCTGGCGGCCATGAAAGGCAGCGGCTGCATCGGCGTGATTTTGGGACTGGAAAGCCCCAAGGCCGCCACGCTGCGGCAGGCGGGCAAGCGGTACACCCAGCCGGGCGAGTATCTGTCGGCCATTGCCGCGTTGCAGTCCCGCGGCATCAGCGTCTGGGGCAGCTTCATCTTCGGCTTCGACGGGGAGGACTGGCGCGACTGCCGCGACGCCGTGCGGTTCGCCCGGCGGGCGCGGCTGTGCATGAGCTGCTATCCCATCCTGACGCCGTTCCCCGGGACGGCCGTGTTCGAGCAGTATCATCGGGAAGGCCGGCTGATGACGACCGACTGGGACAAGTACAACGGCTCGACGGTGGTGTATCGGCCCGACCGAATGACGCCGGAGGAGCTGAATCACGCGCAGATGGCGGCCTTCAACGAGTTCTACGCACCGGCTTCGGCGATGGGGCGGTTGGGCCTCTGGCCCCTCCGGATGCGAAGCTGGCTGGCCAACGTGGCGATTCACCGCGGCCTGACGTACTACTACGGCCGCCGGGGCCGGCCGCTGCCTCGGTTCGGCGATTTCCTCGCCCCCGACCGCCGGGAGCGCATCGCCCGCAGCCTGGGCAAAAGATGATGAAACCGCGCCGGGGCGATATACTACCGTCATGAGTCTCCTGGGCAGGATCACCAAGCGGCGCACGCTGGCGGCGCTGATTGCTTTGTCGGTCGTGACCACCGTGCTTGGGCATCCGGCCGCCTCCCGGCTGCAAAACCTTCTCTCCCCGCTGCTGGCCCCCTTCCGCGACGTAGGCATGTACCTCACCGTGACCATGCGGCAGAACATGGAGGCGGCGGGGGCCAAGGGGCTGACGCTCCAGGAGCAGGAAAAGCTTCACAACGAGCTGGACACACTCCGCGGCTATACGGCCTACTGGAAGCACGAGGCCGAAAAGACCCAGGAGCAGCTCGACGCCCTCCAGAAATTTCAGAAGAGTTACAGTCCCGTCAAGGACCTGCCCTGCGAGCTGATTCCGGCCCGCGTCGTCGGGGAGGCGTCGCTGCCCTACACGCAGGAACGGTCGCTCAACGTCGGGCAAGACGGCGGCGCCCAGCCGGGCGAGTGGGTGCTGGTGACGGACCGCTCCAAGGCCCTGCCTTCCGGCCTGGCGGTGGTCTCAGCCTCGGCGCTGGTGGGGCGCGTCACGGGCGCGGGGGCGTTCTCAGCCCAGGTGCAGTTGGTGACGGACCACCATTTCAAGACGGCCGCGAGAATACGCCGCATCCCCGATCCCGGTCACCCGCGCGAAATTCGCCTGACCGCCGAGGGCAACGCGCGGATCGAGATCCTCAACGAGAAGAACAACCGCCCGATCGACGTCCAAGCCGCCGGCGATGGAGCCGGCGGGCTGACTATTGCCGACGTGTGGCGCTACGACAACGTTCAGCCGGGGGACCTGGTGGTGACGGCGGAAGACAAGTTCCTCCCCCTGGAGGTTCGCATCGGCCGCGTTCAGGAGGTTCGCCCGGACCCCATGCACCCGGATCGCGTGATCATCGCGGTGCGTCCCGAGGCGGACCTGAGCACCCTTCGCAACGTGTTCGTCGTGAACAATCTGCCGGAGCACATCAGCCGGTCCGCAGGCGGTAAAAAATAACATGCGATGGGTTCCCTTCATCATCCTGGTGTACGTGGTCCTGCTGGTGCAGACGACGGTGGGCAAGATGCTGACGTTCCCGCGGACCGCCCTAGGGACCGTCGGCCCGGACCTGGCGGCGATTCTGGCCGTGTTCCTGGCCCTGCGTCTGCGCGACGGGGCGGACCTGGCCATCGCCGCCTGGGTGCTGGGGCTGGCCATCGACCTGACCACCGGCGGCCAAGCCGTCGGGCCGATGGCCTTGGCCTACGTCGTGGCCGCTGCGGCCGTGCTGCGGGTTCGGGAGGCATTCTTCCGCGAGCGGATCGCGGCACAGGTGTTCCTGGCCATGATCTTTTGCCTGCTGGCCCACGGGATGTGGGTCACGATCCAGTCGGTGCTGACGCCGTCGGCCGGCCGGTCCTGGGGGCTTTACTGGCAAATGTTGAAGCAGGCCTTTGCCCTGGCCATCTACACCGCGGCGCTGATGCCGGTGGGGCACTGGGCCTTGCGCAAGTGTGAGCGGTTCCTCATCGCTCCGCAAGCAGGGCGAAGCCGCGGCGCCCGGGGGATGAGGTAAGATAAACAGGCCGTCCCCTCGTAGCCGCCAAGGACGGGAAATCGGCGAGGCATGTACGAGCGTCGCGTCAAGATGCTCCTGGCCCTGATGGGCCTGGTCTTCCTGGGAATCCTGACCAGGTTGTTTCAATTGCAGGTGTGGTCCGGCGCTCAGTATCGCCAGGAGATCACGCGGCAGACCTGGCGGGACGACGTCCTGCCCGCCAGCCGCGGGCACATTCTCGACCGCCAGGG
The DNA here is from genome assembly GCA_049510055.1 of Phycisphaerae bacterium. Lineage (GTDB taxonomy): Bacteria > Planctomycetota > Phycisphaerae > SM23-33 > SM23-33 > JALHTV01. The sequence goes on from JBEKZI010000004.1 coordinate 42,668, forward strand.
CGCCATCCTGGCGGTGGATGAGCCGTGCTTCGACCTGTGCGTGGACTACCGCCTGCTGTTCAGCTGGTTCCAGACCGCCCCCGACGACGCCGCCCGCCGGGCCTTCCGCAAAAAGGTCGCCTGGTGGGAAGGCCAGCAGCGCAAGGCACTCTTGGCCGCCGCGGGCCCGCGCGAGGACCGCCGCAGTCCGGAGCAGTGGCGAGACCTCGGTGCGGAGATGCTGCACCAGCACGTCGCCAACACCTGGCGGGTCGCCAGCGACCTGGCCGGGTCGGACGCGGCACTGGAGGAGACGTGCCGGGCCATCGTCGCGCGGGTGGAACGCCTGCGCGATGCCAGCCGCCACAAGAATCCCCGCGAGCAGTTCATGGCGCACCCGGTCGTCCAAGAGCTGGACGAGGCCCAGGCCGTCGCCGTCAAGGCGCAGTTGGACGACCTGGCGGGCGTGACCGTCCAACCCAGCTTCAAGCGGCGCTATCCCTACGGCCAACTGGCCTGCCACGTCATCGGATACACGGGCCAGGTCAGCGCCGCCGACCAGGAGCATAAAAATTCATCCGATGACAACGGCGATCCGTATCTGGACGGCGAGGTCATCGGCAAAAGCGGCGTGGAGCGGATGTGCGAAGACCTGCTCCGCGGCCGGCGGGGCAACCGGCGGATGAATCGCATCACCGGCGCCCTCGTCAGCCAGATACCGACTGAGAACGGCCAGGACGTTCACCTGACGCTGGACATTGCCCTCCAGGAGGAGCTGGCCAAGCTGTTTCCCGCCGGCGCCAGCGGCTGCATCGTGGTGCTGTCGGTACCGCGGGGAGAGGTGCTGGCGATGGTCTCGCTGCCGGGCTTCGACTTGAACACCTTCCGGGCCGATTACGCCAAGCTGGTCAAGGACGATTTGTATCTGCCCCTGCGGAACCGGGCCGTTTCCCAGTTGTATGCCCCCGGCTCCACCGCCAAGCCGATCGTCGCGCTGGCCGGGCTGGCCACGGGCGCCATCGACCTGAATACGACATTCGTCTGCACGGGCTACCTCGATCCGGCCGAGCCCAACGCCTATCGTTGCTGGACGGTCAAGCGAGGCCTGCCGGGCCACGGGCCGATGAATGTCGTCGAGGGGCTGAAGCATAGCTGCAACGTCTTTTTCTATCACGTCGGCCAGGCGGTCGGCGGTCCGCGGTTGGCGGCCTGGTTCGCCCAGTTCGGCTTTACGGAAAGTCCGCACGTCGGGCTGCCGGAGGAGCGGGCCGGCCTCGTCGCCCCCGGCGCCGGCTTGGCCGACAGCCGGCAGATGGGCATCGGGCAGGGGCCGATCGCCGTGACGCCGCTGCACGTGGCCAACGCCATGGCCACCATCGCCCGGGACGGGGTGTTCTGCGATCCCATATTGGTCATGGAGGGCGCTCCGTCGAACCTGCCGCGAGAGCAGCGCCGGCTGCCGCTGGACCCCGCCTACCTGGCCGCGGTCAAGCTGGGCATGTATAAGGTGGTGAATGACTCCGACGGCACGGCCTACAAACCGTTCCACGAGGGGGAATTTGAGCCGCTGGGCATCGACGTCTGCGGCAAGACCGGCACGGCGACGGTCGCGCCCGAGACGACCGCCTCAGGCCGGCGGCGTGAGGGCGACATGGCCTGGTTCGCCGGCTTTGCCCCGTATAAGAATCCGCAGATCGCCTTCGCGGTGGTGGTGGAGTACGTCCAGCAGGGCGGCGGGGCGGTCAACGCCGGCCCCATCGCCCGCGAGACCATCCGCGCCTGCATGAAGCGCGGCTACATTCATGCGGAGGGCCCATGATGTCCGGCACATTCGCCCGATACCTCCGCTACACGAGCTGGCCGATCATCGCGGCCATGGTCACGCTGATGGCCTGGGGCGTGACGGCCATCCACGTCTCGGAGCAGAACGACCCGTCCATCGCGGGCTTCGCCAACAAGCAGATGATCTTCGCGTGCGTGGCCCTGGTGGCGTTCGTCGCGGCCACGCTCGTGTCGTACCCTCGCCTGGGGCAGGCGGCCTACGCCCTGTTCGCCCTGACGCTGTTGTTGCTGGTGGTGGTGCTCTTTCTGCCGGCCCGCGGCGGGGCGCGGCGGTGGATCTTTTTGGGGCCCATCCAGGCGCAGCCCTCCGAGGTGGCCAAGCTGACGTACATCCTCATGTTGGCCTGGTACCTGCGGTATCGCGACAATTACCGTCGCCTGATGGGGCTGATCGTCCCGTTCGTGCTCACCTTCGTGCCGCTGGGATTGATCCTGATCGAGCCGGACCTGGGCACCAGCCTGCTGTTCCTGCCCACGCTGTACCTGATGCTTTTTGCGGCCGGGGCGAAGCTGCGGCACCTGCTGGGCATCGTCGCGGTGGCCACGGCCGTCGTGCTGCTGCCCGTGCCGGTGAAGCTGGCGGCCTCGGCGCCGCGGCCGAGCCTGGCGTACGCCGTGGTGTCGGTGGGGGGGCAGCGGTATGCCATCTCGGCGGCGTCGCTGGCGGTGATGGAGCCGCACCAGTTGTCGCGGATCGAAGGGTGGCTGCACCAGAGCAACCTGAGGGACACCGAAAAAGGCTATCAGCTCGCCCAGTCCAAGATGATCTTAGGGGCCGGGCGATGGATCGGCGGCCGCGATTGGAGCGAAGGGGAAATCTTCTTCCAGATGCTGCCGGAGGACCACACAGACTTCATCTTCGCCGTCCTGGGCGGGCAGTGGGGGTTCCTGGGCTGCCTGGGCGTGCTGCTGCTATACGGCGTGATCTTTTTGTTTGGTGCGGAGATTGCGGTGATCACGTCCGATCCCTTCGGGCGGCTGCTGGCGGTGGGGGTGCTGGCGCTGCTGTTTTCGCAAATCGTGATCAACGTCGGCATGACAATGGGCCTGATGCCCGTGACGGGCATGACGCTGCCGATGATGAGCTACGGCGGGTCTTCGCTGGTCGTCAACGGCGCGGCGTTGGGGCTGCTGGTGAACGTCGGCCAGCGCCGGCCCATCAATCTCGGCCCCAAGCCGTTTGAGTACGACGACACGGAGTAGGCCCCCGTCCCGCGCAGAAAAATAACGAAAACAACCATGGGCGACGAAACGCAGGAAACCGGCCTGGCCTTTTCGCGGGCGCTGGCGCTAGAAACATCCGCCCGGCCGCGGCGGGAGGTGCTGCGCCTGCCGGACGGCTACCCGACCAGCGTGTACGTCTATGGGCCGTCGCAGCGGTCGGAGCACCTGCCCGTGCTGTACGTTCACGGCATCCAGTCGCATCCGGGCTGGTTTGCCGGTTCGTGCGATTACCTGGCCGGGGCGGGCCATCCGGTCTTTGCGGTCTGCCGGCGGGGCAGCGGAAATAACGTGCTTCGTCGCGGCCACGCCGCCACGGCCGGCCAATTGCTGGACGACGTGGAGGCGGCCTGCCGATACGTGCTGGACGCCGCGGGCCAAAATCGCCTCGCGCTGGTGGGGGTCAGTTGGGGCGGCAAGCTGCTGGCCTGCTACGCCGCCCATCCGGCGCGAAAAGTGGAGGTCGCTTCGCTGACGCTAATCGCCCCAGGGATTGTGCCGCAAGTGGACGTGGGCCTGGCCACGAAGCTGGCCGTCGGCGTGGCGCTGTTGGTGGCCCCGCAGCGACGGTTTGACATCCCTCTCAGCGACGTGGAGCTGTTCACCGACAATCCCGCCATGCAAGCGTACCTTCGGGCCGACCGCCACCGGCTGCTGCGGGCCACGGCGCGGCTGCTATACGCCAGTAAGCGGCTCGACAGCATGCTTGCGTCGGCCCGGCCGGGGGCCGTGACCGTCCCGACGACCCTCATCCTGTCCGACAACGACCGGATCATCGATAACGCCGGCACGCGCCGGGTGGTGGATCGCCTGACCGGCGGTCGGGCGGTGGTGCAGGTCCTGCGCGGCGCGCACACGCTGGAGTTCGAGGAAGACCCCACGCCGCTGTACCAGGCCTTGGCCGAGGCGGTCCGTCGCGGCTAGGGATTGGCGGGCTGCTTGGTATATCGGGTACGCCGCCACACGACGGCGGCTCCGCGGCGATGCTTGGTCATGGCCATCAGCAGCGCCGCCACGACGATGCCGCCGCCGAGGGGGTAGCTCCACGCCAGCAGCGGCGGGGCGCCGGCGATTCCATAGAAGCGGTAGATGACGCTGAGTTGCATCAGCGCCGCCCCAAGCCCTACCAGACCCGCCGCCGTCCACCAGGCGCCCGCGCCCGCCGCGGCGGCGGACAATCCCGCAAGGGCCGTGGCATACGGCAGCAGCCCCATCAACAGCATCACGATCAGGGATATGACCAGACGCGGCAACGAGCCGAAGGTGCCGAAGAAGATCCGGCTCCAGCCGCGGAGGATTTGGCCCAGCGAAGTGTACATGCGCACGCTGTACAGTCCGTTGCTGCGGATGACTTGCAGCTTCAACCCCGCCTGCTTGATGCGAGCGGCCAGGTACATGTCTTCCATCAGCTTGTCCCGAACGGCCGCGTGGGTGCCGATGGCCTGGTAGGCCGACCGTTTCATCAGGATGAACGCGCCGTTGGCGTACGCGGTGGGCTTGGCGGGATCGTTCACCTTGTCGGGCGGGAACCAGATCATCATCGCGCCGCCGCAGACGGGCTGCACGACGTTCTCCCAGAAGCCGCGCATTTCCAGCACGGGCAACACGCTGAGCATGTCGGCGCCGGTGTCGGCGGCGTAGCGCATCGCGATGGACAGCGTTCGCGGGGAAAGCTGGCGGCAGTCGGCGTCGGTCAGGACGATCCAGGGGCTGGCGGTGGTGGCCAGGCCCTTCCACATGGCGTGGCACTTGCCGCACCAGCCTTCAGGCAACTGGTCCACGTGGAGCAGATGCAGGCGGCTATAGCGGCCGGCAAGTTCCTGGACGATTTTCGCGGTACCGTCGGTGCTGCGGTCGTCGATGACGGTTACGTCGAAGGGGCCGTAGTCCTGCGCCAGCAGCGACATTACGCAGGTGGCGATGTTCTGTTCCTCGTCCTTGGCCGCCACGAAGACGCTGAGGCGAGGCCGAGAGCCTTGGGGGGGCGGCGAATCGGGCGTCAGGATCATGTTGCGGCGATGCTCGCGCCAGATGAGGTAATGGCGCGTGGACCACACCGCCGTTACCAGGCCGCATAAAACGGTGAGTATGGCCGGCAAGATTATTGTCAAGAAGCCATCCTTATTAATTGGATTGCGGCCGCCGCCGTGCGGCCGTCAGAGCCTCGAGGATACGCTGCTGCGGTGCAGGTTGATCATCAGTTCTACTTCGCCCACGTCCATCTTGAGGCGCCGGGCGATCTCCACGCTGTCCAGGCCTTGCGAGGCCAAGGCCAGCACCTGTCCGCTGGCGCCGCCGGAAGCGCCGGCCAGCTTGCCGCCGGGTTGTCCCGCGGCCTCCGTCAGCCGCCGCAACTCCTGCTGTTTCTTGTCCGCCTCGGCCAACAGGGCCTGGAGGCGGTCGAGCCGGTCGTCCACGCGGCCGTCGATCCGGCGGGCGAAGTCTTCCAGTTGGCCGGCCAGGTCGGCCACGTCGTTGCGAAGGGCGGTCAGGTTGGTCCTCTTTCGGCCTCGGCGGGCCAGGCGGGTGCCCGCGACGGCCAACAACACCCCCGCGACCAGGCCGGCCGCCGCCGGTAGGATCCAGGCGGGCATGTCCGGCCACGCCGGCCAATTCATGGCGTGCTCCTTCGACGATAGGCCTCCACGGCCGCCGCCATCACGTCCCGCACCGCCGCGCCGTGTGCCTTGGCCGCCGCCAGGCAGTCGTCGAACTCCGCCGAGACGGTGACGTCCTTTTGGCCGCGACGGCCGACTTTCACGCGAACGGCGCCGTAGGGCGTCTGGACCGTCTCGTGGCGGCGGAGAAGCTTGTTCCGTAGCCACGTGCTGCGCCGCACGCCGAAGGTCGTCGTCTGGGTGAATAGGATGTCCTCCATCGTGCCGATGTCGGCCGGTCCGCACAGGACCGACAGCACCCACGCCGGCCGCGATTTTTTCATAACAGCCGGCGTCGCCCAGGCGTCCAGGGCCCCGGCCGCCAGCAGCGACTCGATCGCGGCACCCAGGACCTCGCCGGTGCAATCGTCGAGATTGGCGGCCAGTTCCATCACCGCGTCGGCATCGCCGTTCTCGGCGGCCTGGCCCAGGAACACGCGAAGGAGGTTGGGCAGCGGTCCCTCGTCGCGCGTGCCGGCACCGCAGCCGACGGCGACGATTTGCATCGGCGGCAGCGGTCCGTAGGACTCCGCCAGGGTCGTCAGCACGGCCGCGGCGGTGGGGGTGGTGGCCTCGCCGGCAATCTGGGCTGAGCCCAGCGGCACGCCTCGCAGAAGCTCGGCCGTGGCCGGGGCGGGCACGGGCATGACGCCGTGGGAACAGGTAATCGTGCCGCTGCCGGCGGGGATGGCCGAGCATTGCACGGCGTCGACGCCCAGCAGCTCCATCGCCACGGCGGCGCCGACGATGTCCATGATGCTGTCTACCGCGCCGACCTCGTGAAAGTGCACTTGGGCGACCTCGACGCGATGGGCTTTGGCCTCGGCCTCGGCCAGGCGGGTGAAGACGGCCTTGGCGCGGTCCGCAGCGCGGCGGGGCAGGTCGGCGCGGTCGATGCAGGCCAGGATGTCCGGCAGATTCCGCTGCGGCTGCTTGGCGGGGGCGTCCACGCAGAACCGCAGGCCGGCCAGCCCGCCGCGATGAACGCGCTCCACGCGAAGGTCGCATAGGCCGACCTCCAACCGGGCCAGGTGCGCCTTGAGGGCGTCCAGGTCGGCCCCGGCGTCCAGCAGGGCGGCCACGATCATGTCCCCGCCCGCACCGGCGAAACAGTCGAAATAGGCTAGCTTCATCGCTTTCCTCTGCCGCGCCACTGGCCTGCCTATCGGCAGGCAGGCCGCAGTGTAGGCCCGGCCCGTAACGATTGCAAGATACTGCCGCCGCGGCGCTGCCGACGCCCCGTTGGGTGCCCCCGAGCTAATTCCCCTTGCATTCGCTGGCGTCGGAAGTTATCGTTATAAAGCTATACAGCACAACCGCGAAGGAGGCTTTTGGGCCTCCTTCGTTGGCAATTGGCTCGGGAAGCTCCGCATGGCAAAACAAAACGGTAATGGACCTGAGGGCGGCTATCAGTTGCCGTTCGAAAAGCCCATCGCCCGCCTTCAGCGAGAAATCGCCAACCTCGAAGCCGAGCAGACGACCTCCGGCAGGGACTTTTCCGCCGAAATCAGCCAGTTGCGGCTCCAGTACGTCTCGCTGCTGCGGAAGACCTATCAGAACCTCTCTCCCTGGGAGACGGTGCAGGTGGCCCGCCATCCCGCCCGGCCGCAGACCAGGGATTACCTCGACCGGATTCTCAAGAACTTCGTCGAGCTGCACGGCGACCGCCGCTTCGGGGACGACCGGGCCATCTGCTGCGGGCTGGGGCGGATCGGCGGGGAAAAGGTCGCCTTCATCGGCCAGCACAAGGGCCGGGACACCAAGGAAAAAATCGCCTGCAACTTCGGCTGCGCGCACCCGGAGGGCTACCGCAAGGCCATGCGCGTGATGAAGCTGGCCGAGAAGTTCCGCATGCCCATCGTCTCGCTGATCGACACGCCTGGAGCATACCCCGGCGTCGGCAGCGAAGAGCGAGGCGTGGCGGAGGCCATCGCCTTCAACCTGCGGGAAATGGCCCGGATTAAGACGCCGATCCTGTGCGTGGTGATCGGGGAAGGCGGCAGCGGCGGGGCGCTGGGCATCGGCGTGGGCGACCGCGTAGCCATGATGGAATACGCCTACTACTCCGTCATCAGTCCCGAGGGCTGCGCCGCCATCCTGTGGCGCACGGGCGAGAAGGCCTCCGAGGCCGCCGAGGCGATGAAGATCACCGCCCGCGACCTGAAGGCCCTGGACGTCATCGACGACATCATCCCCGAGCCGCTGGGCGGGGCCCATCGCAACGTGGCCGAGGCCGCCGCCAACCTCGAGCGGCACATCGTCCGCACCTTCCGCGAACTCAAACGCGCCCCCTTGGACCACCTGCTCCAGCACCGCTACGAACGTTGGCGCCGCATGGGCAAGGTGCTGAAGCTGGAATTCCAATCCACTCCCGCGAATAACCAGCAACCAGTCAACGGTTGATGGGTTCAACTCTTGGCGAGGGGCGCCAGCAATTGCGAGACGAACTCCCCTGTTTCTTTGACGAGCTTCTTGCGCGGTGCGGACTTTCCGGCGGCAAGCTTGGCGACGATGGCCGAGCCGACGATCGCTCCGTCGGCCGCCCGGCAGACCTCGGCGACCATCTCCGGCCGGCTGATGCCGAAGCCTACGCACACGGGCGTGTCGGTGTGCTTTCGCAGCTCGGTCACGGCGGCGGTGGTCGCCGGCGGCAGCCGGTCTCGCTGGCCGGTGATGCCGGCGATGGAGATGTAATAGATGAATCCTCGGCTGTGGCAGGCGATCTCCAACCGCCGCGACGGGTCGGTGGTGGGGGCGATGAGCATGACGTTGCACAGGTCGGCTTTGCAGGCCGCCAGCTCCACGGCGGCCGCTTCTTCCAGGGGCAGGTCGGGGATGATGACGGCGTCGAAGCCCGCCTTGGCCAGAGCGGCGAGATACTCGCCGACCTTGTGGTGGAAGACGATGGAGTAGCTCACCATGGCCGCCAGCGCCAGCGTGCCGCCGCCTTTGCGGTAGCGGCGCACCAGGTCCATGATCTTGTCGGAGGTGATTCCGGCCGCCAGGGCTTCGGTGTAGGAGTTCTGGATCACCGGGCCGTCGGCGATGGGGTCGGAAAACGGGACGCCCAATTCGCAAATCCGCACGCCGTGGGTCTCGAAGTCCTTCAGCAGTGCGATGGTGGTCTCCGCATCGGGGTACCCGGCCGTGATGAAGGGAAGCAGGGCCTTCTTCCCGGCCGAACGAAAGTTCGCGAATGCTTGGACCAGCCGATTATCATCCAGTTCGCCCATGATTGGCCTCTGTAGGGAGCAGTCAGCGTTTTTTTCGTTTTTCGAGGATGGCCGCGATTTCGTTGCAGTCCTTGTCGCCCCGGCCGGAGAGGCACACCAGGATGCTCTTGTCCTTGCCCAGCGTGGGGGCAAACTTGATCGTCTCGGCCAGCGCGTGGGCCGATTCCAGGGCCGGGATGATGCCCTCCAGGCGGCTGAGCATGACGGTGGCGTCCAGGGCCTCGTCGTCGGTGGCGCTGGTGTAGCGGACGCGGCCGATGTCTCTCCAGTAGCTGTGCTCCGGGCCGACGCCGGGGTAGTCCAGCCCGGCCGCGACGCTGTGGACGGGCGCGGTCTGGCCGTCGGCGTCCTGAAGGACGTAGCTCAGCGCCCCGTGCAGCACGCCGGGGGCGCCCTGGCACAGCGTGGCCGCGTGGTCGCCCAGCTTGGAGCCGCGCCCGCCGGCCTCGACGCCGACCATGGCCACCTGCGTGTCGTCGATCATCGGGGCGAAGATGCCCGCCGAGTTCGACCCGCCGCCCACGCAGGCGATGACGACGTCCGGCAGGCGGCCGGCGACGTCGAGCATCTGCTGCCGCGCCTCCCGCCCGATGCAGCTTTGGAACTCGCGGACCATCGTGGGGAACGGGTGCGGCCCGGCCACCGAGCCGATGATGTAGTGCGTGCCCTCGACGCTGCCCATCCAGTCGCGCATGGCCTCGTTGAGGGCGTCTTTCAGCGTGCGTTGGCCGGAGTCGACGGGAATCACGCGGGCGCCCAGAAGCTGCATGCGGAAGACGTTGAGGCTCTGGCGGCGGATGTCCTCGGTGCCCATGTACACGTCGCAGTCCAGTCCGAACACCGCCGCGGCCGTGGCCGCCGCGACGCCGTGCTGGCCGGCGCCGGTTTCGGCGATGACGCGCTTCTTGCCCATGCGCAGCGTCAGCAGCCCCTGGCCGACCGTGTTGTTGATCTTGTGGGCGCCGGTGTGGTTCATGTCCTCGCGCTTCAGGTACACCTTGGCGCCGCCGAGCTTCTCGGTGAGCCTGCGGGCGAAATACAGCTCGCTGGGCCGGCCGGCGATCTCGCGATAGCAGCGGTCCAGCTCGGCCCGAAAGGCCGGGTCGGCCATTGCGGCCAGGTATTCCTGTTCCAATTGCTTCAGCGCGCCCATGAGCGTCTCGGGCACGAACTGCCCGCCGTAGGGGCCGAAGTATCCAGGCCGCGTGGAGGTGCTTTTTGTCGACGTTGTCATAATGAATATCCTCGTGGGAAAAACAAATTCTAACCGAATCCGCCCCCTGCGCTCTATAACCGTGCTTGCAGAGAAAAGAATCCCCGCCGCAGTGGGGGGATAAGCTCGTGTCAGCCGTGCCTGAAACTCAGATATACTTTCGTGCGGAAACCTTTCCTCGCCATTCTCACCATCCTCCTCCTCCTCCGCCACCCCCGCCGCCTCCCGAACTGCCGCCTCCGCCGCTGGAGGATCCCGGGGCCGTGGAGGCCGCCGAAAGCGCCCCAGCCATGGTCCCAGACAGTGTGGAGGCCAGGCCCGTCAGCCCTGAACCGGCCCAATTGCCCCCGTGGTACCACACCGGGACGTAGGCCGCACCCACGGCTGCCGCTCCGGCGGCCGCCGCGGCGAGAAGGGGGGTGAACTTCATGGCCCAGGCATTTTCGCATCCCAGCGCCAGGGCGTAAGGCAAATACTTTTCGAAAAGCTCCACGGACTTCGTCGGAGTTGGCGCGGCCGTCTTGAGGGATTCCTCTTCGGCAGTCTTGAGATACATGTGGAAGCCCTCGATGCGATCCATGACGGCTCGGCCTTGCGGCGTCGGCCTCTTTAGCAAACCGAAGAACAAAAAGTTCAATAAGAAGATCCCCACCAGCACGGGCAGTAACAGCAGGCTGGTCATACTGACCAGGATCCCTATGACAACGGCTTCCGCCACGACAAAAGGAATCGCAAAAAGCGTCAGACCCACGGCAGAACCCGCCAACCCTTTCTGCCCGTGGGAAAAGCCGCGCCAGGACCGCACCACCGTCCAAACCATAAGGACTGTGCCTACCGTCCAAATTGCCAGCCACACCATCAGGAAGGGCGCGACAAAGCTGCCCTGGAGTCGCCACGCCGCTAAAGCCATACCCCCCAACACAAGGATAGAGAGAGCAATACCGCCGGCAAACCAGCCGGTGTTTGAAGTAAACAACGCGCCTTGATAGTGGTGGGTCAGGGCCTTTTTCATGGCGTCTCGGGCACTTTGAAAGTCCTGCCAATATCGCTTATCCAATGGCAAGGGGCTGCCGCCGCGGAACAGCAACTCTCCAGCCTTTTGCTCGGGTTGCGACAGCCGCGACAAATCGCCGCCTTCGTGGCGGACGAAGCGGTAGTCGCCGTCGTCGTCCTCGATGTCCATGAACCGTTTGACGGCCATGTCCACGCATCCGGCCACAAAGCAGACCGCGTCGAATCCCATCCGCCGGACGTACCGCACGGCTGCCGGGCACAGGTCCGGTGGGGGGTCAAACAGCGGGATGATGACTCCCTTGGGCGGGTCCCGCCCGACGATCGCCCAGGTCAGCAGGTAGTAGGCCAGGATAACCGCCAATCCGACCGTTCCCGTGACCAGCATGGGATTGTCCACCACGAACTCCCGCAGCGCGGTCGCCTGCACCGCGGGCGTGACAAACCCCTTGGGCCAAGACACCACGATGGTCAGGCCTTCCTTGGGGTTCAACGGTTGTGATGTGCGAAAGACGGATGCGCCGCTGTCGTCCACGGTGGCGGAATAATCCCGGCCGCGGGCGCCCTTGGGGCCGGTGTAGGCGGTTACGGTAATCTTGTCGTGAGGGACATTCGGCGGAAGCTCCACGGTGGCTGAGGCCTGGTCGATCGGAAAGATCCAATCGTTGCCCGTGACGTTCCAGTAGAGTTCATCGTGATCGGCAAAGAAACCCAACTGCCGGGAAGTGCGATACGTCAAGGTATAGGTGTAGACCTTCTGGTTGAGGGTTACCCCTTCCTGTCCCAGATAAATGCGCTTGCAACTTCCCTGATCCACGATGCGGTAGCGCTCGAGACGGCCATCGCGCTGGGCGCTGATGACGCTGAACGGCACGGTGCGCTGCGTGAACCATCCGCCGGCGTAGCGCACGGGGAAGTCCCGATAGATGCCATGAATAATCTGGCGATTCTCGCAGCGGACTTTGACGGTTTCCTGGACCGTCAGCTCCCCGCTGGCGGCCACGGTGATGTTGCTATGAAACGAGAGGATTCGCTCGTCCGCCCGGCTCGTTCCCACCAGCGCCGCCAAGACCGCTATGGCCATCCACCATCGCATCATGATCCTATCTCCACGTGGGGATTCTCACGCTCGGAAGTCGTGGCGACCTCGAAAAACTCGCCGCGCCCGAAGCCCAGCACCCCGGCCACCAGATTATTCGGAAACGTCTCGACGAGGATGTTGAACTCCCGCACGGTCCCGTTGTAGTAGCGGCGGGCCATCTGGAGCTGGTCCTCAATCTCGACCAACGATTGATGCAACCGCGAAAACTCTTCATTGGCCTTGAGGTTCGGATAGGCCTCCGCCAAAGCCAATAAGCGTTTCAGGGCATCGGTGAGGGCATTCTCCGTTTCACGCCGGTCGCGCAGCGACGGGGCTTGTTGGCTTTGGGCGCGGAGGGCAGTCACTTCCTCCAGCACCCCCCGCTCGTGGACGGTGTAACCCCGCACGACCTCGACGAGGTTGGGAATGAGATTGCCACGGCGCTGAAGCTGAACCTCCATGCCGCTCCAGCCTTCGCGCATGAGGTTGCGGTATCGCACCAGCCGATTGTAGACCCAGATAACCCACAGGCCCCCAACCCCCAACACCACGAGGATCCACACCATCCACGCCGGGGCTCCTTGCAGGCCTGGGAGTAAAGCAGGATAGAAACCGACCGTATCCGGAACACGTGTGCCCAGGAGAATCGGCATAAGACCACCAAGACCCAGTACTTGGTCAGAGGCTAGGATCACAGGTTCCCTCGTCGAGGGTGGCCTACCAGTTGCCCGAGGCGATGTATTGCCGGAAGGCGTGGAACAGCTTCAAGCTCACCGGCCCGGGCTTGCCCGTGCCGATCAGCCGGCCGTCGATCTTCGTGACCGGGATCACCTCGGCGGCCGTGCCGGTCAGGAAGCACTCGTCCGCCGCGTACAGGTCGGCGGGCCGGATCGTCTGCTCGCGCAGCGGCACGTGGCTGTGGTGGGCCAGCTTGATGACCACGCCGCGAGTGATGCCGATGAGAAAGCCCGCCTCGGGCGGAGGCGTGAAGACGGTTCCATCCTTGACGATGAAGAGGTTATCGCCCGTACACTCGGCCACCTCGCCCTTGTCGTTGAGCATGACGGCCTCGGCCACGCCGGCATCGATGGCCTCGATCTTGGCCATGAGGTTGTTGAGGTAATTGAGGCTCTTGACGGCCGGGCTGAACATGCTGGGGGCCGTGCGGCGCGTCTTGGCGACGATGACGGCCATGCCTTCCCGGTACATGTCTTCCGGATAAAGTTCGATCTTGTCCACGATGATGAACGTGCCGGGGACGGGGCACTGGAAGGGGTTCAGTCCCAGATTGCCCTCGCCGCGCGTGACGACCAGGCGGATGTAGGCGTCCTTCCGGCCGTTGGCATGGAGCGTCTCGACGATGGCGTCGGTCAGCTCCTGTTTGGTGTAAGGGATCGCCAGGCGGATCACCTTGGCCGAGTCGAACAGGCGGTCGATGTGGGCCTGCGCATGGAACACCTTGCCGTTGTAGGCGCGGATGCCCTCGAACACGCCGTCGCCGTAGAGCAAGCCGTGATCCCACAGGCTCACCTTCGCCGCACGCTTATCGACCAGTTTTCCGTTTAGCCAGACTTTCATGGCTGCCGACTCCTACCGTGCCGAACTTTTTGTCATTTATCATAAATATCATAAAGCGCACCGGCCGGTTAGACAACAGGATGAAAATCGTCGCGCGGCAAGGGGGCGGGACGCTTGTTTCGCCGTCGAGGGGCTTTATCTATAATTCAATCTTCCAGCCATGGCCGAGGACGAACCAGGCGGGCCGTGCGGCTGGGCGAAACGAAAAAGGCATTCGGCTTGAAAATAGCGATCACTAGATATGGACGGCGGGAGATTATCCTGGCCACGATTGCATTCGCGGTAGCGGTGGGGGTGTTGGCATGGGTGTATGCGCCGGCCATCGTGCTGCCGGTGGCGGCGTGGATTTGGGTGCTGTGGTTTTTCCGCGATCCGGAACGGCACGTGCCAAGCGAGCAGGATATTTTAGTCTCGCCCGCCGACGGGCGGGTGGCCGACATCACGCCCGTGGGCATGGCGAGCGAGTTGGGCCAGCCGGGCGTGAAGATTGGGATATTCATGAACATTTTCGACGTGCACGTCAATCGCAGCCCGGCCAAAGCACGCGTGGAATCCGTGGTGTACCAGCCGGGAAGATTTTTGGACGCCCGCGACCCGGCCGCGGGGGCACAAAACGAGTCGGCCACGATCCATCTGACGTGTAAGCGGGGGGAGGCGAGTTATCCTCTCATCGTTCGCCAGGTGGGCGGCCTGATTGCCCGCCGGATCGTGACGGACGTGACCATCGGCCGGGAGCTTCAGGCCGGGCAGCGGATCGGGATGATCAAATTCGGCTCGCGCGTCGAGCTGATCGCCCCGACGGAACTGGCCGAGCAGGTTCGCATTGTCCAGGGCCAGAAGGTTCGCGCAGGCGAGACGATTCTCCTGGCCGCGTCAGGGAGGACAGATCATGGCCTCTAGGACCCCGTTGATGGACCCGCTGCTGTCCCCGCAGGACCGCCGTCCCCGCCGCGTTCGCAAGCGGCGGATCCTGCTGTCCACGTCGCTGCTGCCGGGACTGCTGACCGTTTCCAATGGCCTGTCGGGCTTCGCGGCCATTCATTTCGCCACCAAGGACGCCCTGGGCGAAGCCACGCTACACCATCTGATGATCGCGGCGTGGTTCATTTTTTTGGCGATGTTCTTCGACATGCTCGACGGCCGCGTGGCCCGGATGACGCGGCGGACGACCGATTTCGGCGGCCAGCTCGACAGCCTCTGCGACGTCGTCAGCTTCGGCGTCGCCCCGGCCGTCCTGATGCTGCGGACGGTGATCATGGCCCTGCGCGGCCACGAGATGGAACCGTTCGTCGTGCTGTCCAAGACGGTGGGCGTGGAACGCGTGGTGTGGTGCATTGCGGGGCTGTACCTGGCGTGCGCGGCGCTGCGGTTCCCAGGCCCAACCAGATCAGCGCCGGGGGCGGACCTAAGCCGCTGAGCAGCCATGAAACCGATACCTGCAACAGCGCGATCACCGCAACCGCGACGCAGGAGGCCGTGTCCAGTCGTCCGATCGAGGGCAACAAGCGGCGCAGCGGCACGATGATCGGATTGGTCAGGTGAATGATCGAGCGCGCCAGCGGATTGCGGAAGCCGATGGGAACGGGCGCCGCGACGGGAGGCGGCAGGGGCGGCGCGGCAGGCGGCTCTTCCACGAACAGCGGTTCGTCGC
>JBEKZI010000040.1:0-17219 GCA_049510055.1 Phycisphaerae bacterium
GCCACCGCCAGCACCGTGGAGGCCAGCCCGCCGGTCAGCGCCGCCTCTCGCGTGGCCAGGGCCGCGACGATCCAGCCCGTCGGCAACGGCAGGAACGTGCAGCACAAGGACAGGTACATCGCGAACCCGATCAGCTTCGCCGCCGGCGAGGCCGCCACGAAGGTGCGGACGGGTTGATGCAACCACTGCGTCCATGAGCCGCCACCGGGCGCCAGGGTCGCCAGCGCCACGCAGGCCGCCACCAGCCACAGCGCGTAGGCCACGAACCACCGCCGCAGCGAGATGCCGTCGGCCGGCGGAAGGGTTGTCGTGCTTGCGGTCGCGGAGGGATTAGGCGTCGATGAGTTTTCCATCTCTCATGTGTACGACGCGCCGAGCGACCGAAGCCGCCTCGGCGCTGTGGGTGATCATCACGATGGTCTGCCGCCGGCTGTGATGCAGCTCGGCAAAAAGCGCCAGCAGCCGCTCGGCGTTGTCGCTGTCCAGGTTGCCCGTGGGCTCATCGGCCAGGAGCAGGTCCGGCTCGTGCGCCAGCGCCCGCACGACGGCCACGCGCTGCTGCTCGCCGATGGACATCTGCCCGGGCTTGCGCCGCATGACGTGCTCAACGCCCATTTCTTCGAACAGCCGCCGGACGCGACCGTCCGTCCCGGCCAGGCCTCGAACCCGCAGCGAAATCGCCACGTTGTGCTCGGCCGTCAGCACGCCCAGCAGATTGAACCGCTGGAACACAGTGCCGACGTTTCGCTGCCGCATCCGCTGAAGCTCCCCGCCGCCGCGCGGCACGACCCGGCCGCATAGTTCCAGCGTCCCGGCGTCGGGCGGCGTCACCAGGCCCAGGATGTGCAGCAGCGTGCTCTTGCCGCAGCCGCTGGGACCCATCACGGCCAGGAACTCCCCGCGGCGCACCGTCAGGTCCAGCCCGCGCAGCACGTGCACGCGGGCCGGCCCGCTGCCGTAGGACTTCTCCAGCCCTCGCGCCGCCAGGATATTTTCCTCGTCAGCCATTACGAATGCGGACTCATTCCAGCGTCAACGCCTCGACCACGTCCACGCGCGTGGCCCGCCAGGCGGGATACCCCGCCGCCGCGACGGCGCCCGCCAGCGCCACCCACGCCGCGACGGCGATCCAGTGTCCCGTGATTGTGACGGTCAGCAGCGGCCGGGCGGCCTGGATGATCCAGCCCGCCAGAAAGCTCAACGCCACGCCCGCCGCCGTCCCGGCGCCGGTCAGCAGCAGCGACTCAGCCAGCACCTGCCGCAGGAGAAAGAAGTCGGACGCCCCGCAGGATTTCAGGATTGCGATCTCGCGCGTCCGCTGGAGCACCATCGTGTACAGCGTGATCATGATGAACAGGAAGGCGATGACCATCGCGATGACGTTCACCGCGTCCACGTAAACGAACATGATGCCGAATTTCTCCAGCAGCATGCCGCGGTAGCGCGTCAGGGGCACGACCTCCTGGCCGGTGGTGGCGGCGATGGCCCGGGCGGCCGGGCCGACGTCCACGCCGTCGGCGAGCTTGACGAACATCAGCGTGCTCTTGGTGACGTCGCCGTTGCCGAACAGGTACTGGGCCGTCGGCCGCGGCATGAACACGCGGGCCATCACGCCGGCCGGGGCGATGCCCACGATCGTCCAGTGGTGGTTGGCCGCCTCGACGACCTGGCCGAGGCGGTACCCGCCGGCCCGCGCCAGGCGCGAATCAATTACCAGTTCCAGGCCGTCGTGATTCGGGTCGGACAGGTCCTGCTCGGTCAGCTCCAGGGGCTGGTCGCCCTGCGTGCCGGCGGTCAGCAGCTTTTCGTTCAGCCAGCGGCCGAAGCGGCCTTGGGGGTCGGCCAGGCGGCCGCTGGAGAGCTTCCGCCCGCTGGTGAGATAGCCCCACTGGTCGCTATCCACGCCGACGGCCGTCTGGTCCTGCCCGGCCAGTTTGAACTGCCAGGTGAACACGGGGATGACACGCCGCACGATCCGGCCGTGCGCGGCGGCGATGCGCTCGGCGAAACGGTCGGGCAGGGCCGAGCCGCTCTTGTCGGAGGCGTTCTCGCCCCAGCCGCGGGGAAAGACGATCAGGTCGGCGTCCACCGACTCCCATCGGTCGGCGATCTCGCCCAGGCTGCCGCGCGACAGCCCTGCCAGCGTGATGAACATGCACACGCCGATGCCGATGCCCAAGGCGCTGAGGACGCTTCGCAGCTTGTGGTGCAGAATGTTGGCCAGCGGCAGATAGTCCATGCGTGGTCAACCTTCGGTGCTTGCCCGCCGGAGCGGTTTGCGGCACACTTAGCATAGCCTGGCAGCCGCGGGCAAGCTCCGGCGCGCCAGGGCTAGGGCCGGCGGTCGTGCCGGCGCAGGTGTGCTTATACCATGAAACGCACGGGCACGGCGTGGAAATGTCTGCTGGCGCTGGCGGCCGCGGCGGTCGCCGCCCTTAGCGAAACGGCCGTCGCCGGAGATGCGTGGTTCAGCGGCGCCTGGCCCTATCGGCGGCCGGTGACCGTGGCGGAGGCTGCACCCACGCGGCTGGAGGGGGATGACATCGCCTACGTCACGATGATGACCGGCGGGCTCGCCAAGCCCGATGGCAGTGACATCCGCGTGGCCTCGCCCGCCGGGCAGGAGATGCCCAGCCGCGTCCTGATGACCGGCCCGGGCGATCAGGCCACCGTGGCCTTCGCCCTCCAGCCCAAGGAAAAAACCTACTACGTTTATTTCGGCAACCCCGCGGCCGGGACGGCCAAGCCGCTGGAGATCCGCCGCGGCGTGCTGATGGAGGTCTGGGACTACAACGGGCGGCCCGTGCGGACCTTTTCACAGATGCAGGAAATTTTCGACTCTCCCGGCGAACCCCTCGGCCGGTGCTTTCAGCAGGGCGTCTTTCTGGGCTACAACCCTTTCGGGCCGAGCAATCGCATCGCTGTGCGATACACCGGCTACCTGGTCTGCCCCTGGTCGGGCAATTACATCTTCTGCACGTCCAGCCAGGACGCCTCGTTCCTGACGGTGGACGACAAGTTGGTCGTCGAGAACGGTGGGCGGCACGGGCCTCAGCGCGAGCCGCGACAGACGGGGCAGATCGAGCTTCAATCCGGCCTGCACAAGCTTACCGTGTACCAGGCGTGCAGCGGCAACTGGTTCCCGGTCATCATAGCCGCCTGGCAGCCGCCGGGGGCCATGCAGATCAAACCCATTCCGTCCTCCGCCTTCGCCAGGGCCGTCGAGGCCCAGCCCCAGGCGATGGAGGAACGCTACCAGGGCGTCGCCGTCGATTTCGTCGCCGTTCACGCCGGCGAGGCCGGCTGGGAGGGCGCCCAGACGCAGCGGTATTCCTTCAAGGCCGTCACCGGTAACACCGGCGGGCAGCCGCCGGCGGTGCTTTGGAATTTCGGCGACGGCCAGACCTCGCGCCAGGCGACGGTGGACCACGTGTATCTGACGGCGGGGGATTACACGGTGACGTTGACCGTCCGCACGGCCAGCGGGGGAGAATACAAGCGGGTCAACCGCTTGGCGATTTCCCGGCCGTGGACGAAATTGGCCGACGAGGCACATGACGAGATGGCACAGCACGCCGCGATCGTGGCCGGCTACGACTTGGCCGGCCTGGGCGACGAGGCGCTAGCGGCGGCCTGCCGGCTCTTTCAGCAGACGGACCGGCCGGCTGACGTGATGCGAGCGGCCGAGGCGCTGTTCCAGCGGAACAAGGCCCATGCCTCCCCCGCGGCGGCTGCGATGTACGCCGACGCGATGTCGGCCGGCGGCCAGCCCGCCAAGGCCGCCGAGGCGATGCTGCAAGCGGCCAAGCAGGTGGAGACGCCGGAGGCCCGCGCCGCTCTTTTGGTCCGCGCCGGCCAACTGTTTCTGGAAGCCGGCACGGGTGCGGACCAGGCCATGTCCGCCTTTGGGGAAGCCGCCGCGCTGCTGGGCTCCTCCGGGCGGTCGGGTGTCCTTCGCTCGGCCCACATTGGGATGGGGGACGTCTGGCGGCTTCGCGGCGACGGCGGCAAGGCCCTGGCGGAATACCAAGCCGCCGGGACGGCCTCCGCGGATTCGCCCGTCATGGCGGAGGTGCGTCAGGGCGACATGGCCAGGCACGTCGAGGCTTACCTGAGGGACAAGGACTACAAGTCCGCCGAGGATTATCTGGCCCGCTGGGCCGACGCGGCGCCCGCCGACAAGCTGGAGGGCTATTGGTCGCTGCTGCGGGTCAAGGCGTTCTTGGCCCAGGACCGCAACACCCAGGCCGCCGCCGAGGCCCGGACGCTCGTGGCGGCCAACCCGTCGTCCCCGTACGCCCCGCAGTTGCTCGCTCTGGCGGCCGAGGCGTACACCAAGCTGTCTCAGCCGGAGCAGGCAATGGCGATGCGAAAACAGCTTTTGGAAAAATACCCCGAATCGCCTCTGGCCGCGGAGGCATCCAAGAAGGCCGCTGCGCCATAGGCTAACTGCCCCGCAGCGGGGGAATGGGGAGGGTAGAGTTAGGGTCTCCCGGCCCGCTGGCGGCCAAGCCGTTCTTTTCGTTGTAGGCGGAGGGGTCCTTGCCTCGCTCGATCCAGCCGATCTTTCGGACACGGCGTTCGTGTCGCCCGCCGGCGTCGAAGGTGGTGTCCAGCCAGCTGGCGACGATGCGGCGGATGAGTTCCTCGCCCAGCACGTCGCTGGCCAGGCACAGGACGTTGGCGTTATTGTGTCGGCGGGACATCTGGGCGGTGAGCTCGTCGTGGCACAGGGCGGCGCGAATGCCCGGCACCTTGTTGGCGCAGATGGTCATGCCGATGCCGCTGCCGCAGACGAGGATCGCGAAGTCGGCCTGGCCTTCGGCCACGGCCCTGGCGGCGGGGTAGGCCAGGTCGGGATAATCGCAGCTGCGGGCGCTGTTGGTCCCCATGTCCAGGACCTGGCAGCCCCGCTCGGCCAGCTGGATGGAGATACGCTCCTTGACGCGGTGTCCTCGGTGATCAGCGGCGAGTGCGATTTTCATGGAGTTCCTTCCCGAGTATGTCGTGCAGCGCCTGCTGAATCTTCTTGGCGGTGCGACGATACACCTCCGCGGGGCCGCCCGCCGGATCGGAAATGTCCTCACGCGGCGAAAGCCGCCTGACCTTTCCGGCGGAGGTTGGCAATAGTTCTACGACGGCGGCCACGTGCTCGTTCGACATGCAGAATACCATATCGGCTTGGTCAATCAAATCCTTCGTGAGCTTCCGGCTGCGGTGGCCGGTGAGGTCGGCGCCCAGTTCCCCGGCGGCCTGGATCGCCACCGGCGAGGCCGGTAAGTCGTCGGCGGCCCAGACGCCGGCGGAGAGGATCTCCCATCCGGCCTCCGGCAGCTTGCCCGGCGTGGTGCCGAGTCGCTCGGCCAGCATTTTGCGGGACAGCGCGACGGCCAGGGGGCTGCGGCAGGTGTTGCCCGTGCAGACGAACAGGATCGTGCGGCGCATCAGGCGGGCGATTTGGCGCTCGCCGTACACGCCCTGGCGGACGATGCGCCAACTGTCGCCCTCGACGGCGACGATGGTGCTGTCGGCCCCGTAGCGCGTCGGGCCGCTGTCGATCAGCAAATCGATCCGCCCCTCCAGGGCCTCCAGCACGTCCTTGGCGTTGCGCGGGCTGGGCGCGCCGGGCAGGTTGGCGCTGGGCGCCACCACTGGCCAATCCACCGCGGCCAGCATCTCCCGCGCCAGCGGCAGGTCCGGACAGCGCAGGCCGATGGTGTCCTGCCAGCACAGCACGTCGTACAGCCCGGCCTTGGTGAAGCGCTCCTCGGCCAGTTGGCCGCCCACAGGCAACAGAAGCGTCAGCGGTCCCGGCCAGGCCTTGGCCATCAGCCGTTGGGCGGGGACGGGAATGTCGGCCACGTAAAGCTCGGCGTCCTGGGGGGTGGCCAGGTGCACGCTGAACGGACGGCTGGGGCGGTTCTTCAGCTCCCGCAGCCGCTCCATGGCCTGGGGGATGTTGGCCAGGGCGGCCACGCCGTAGACCGTCTCTGTGGCAAAGCCCACCAATTGCCCGGCCGACAGGGCCGCCGCGCCGCGCTGGGCGGCCTTAGTCTGTTGCGCACGAGAAGCGGCCTGGATAACGGTCGTCGCCATGGGATTGTCCGCCAAGCGACATTATCGAGATTTACTTGCGGGCAAGTCAAGCCGACCGGCCCTGGCCGAGGGTGCTATTTGCCTGTACCATGCCGGCCGAGGAAAAATCGCATGGTGCAGAGCCCGAAGGCCAAAGCCGTGGAGAAGTGGGGGATTTTCGAACTGGCCCTTTCGTCGTCTTTGTTAAAAAGACCGGCCAGGGGAAATCCCTTCCGTGACGTGCAATTCGGCGCTAGCTTCACCTTCAAGCACCAGACGGTACACGTGGACGGTTTTTACGACGGCGACGGCGTCTATTGCGTCCGCTTCATGCCGGATGAGATCGGGCCGTGGTCCTACGTGACGCACAGCAACGCACCCCGCCTCGACGGGGTGCGCGGCACGTTCCTCTGCACGCCGCCGTCGGCGGGCAACCACGGGCCGGTGGACGTGTACCGCTACTTCCACTTCGTCCACGCCGACGGTGAGCGGCACTACCCCTTCGGCACGACCTGCTACGCCTGGATTCATCAGCCGCCGGCCTTGCGTGCCCAGACGCTGCGGACGCTGGCGCGATCGCCCTTCAACAAGCTGCGGATGTGCGTGTTCCCCAAGCATTATGTCTACAACACCAACGAGCCGGACTGTTTCCCTTTTTTGCAAAAGCCACAAAAACCGCAAAAGCACCCACCGCGGCGGGGGCGAGAGCGAGATCAAGAAAAGTGGTCCTGGGATTTGGATCGCTTTGACGTGCGGTTCTGGCGGAAGCTGGACCGCTGCGTGGCGCGGCTGTGCGAGCTGGGCATCCAGGCTGACTTGATCCTGTTCCATCCTTACGACCGCTGGGGATTCGCCAATCTGGATGCTCAGACCGAGGAGCGGTACCTCAAATATCTCATCGCTCGGCTGGCCGCGTATCGCAACGTGTGGTGGTCGATGGCCAACGAGTGGGACTTCATGAAGGCCAAGACGGTCAAGGATTTCGACCGCTACTTCCGCATCGTCCGCGCCAACGACCCGTACGGCCATCTCCGCAGCGTGCACAACGGCCGGATTTTTTACGATCACACGAAACCCTGGGTCACCCATTGCAGCGTGCAGCACGCCGACCTGACGAAGGTGGCGGAGTGGCGCGAGCAATACGTCAAGCCCGTGGTGGTGGACGAGTGCGGCTACGAGGGCGACATCGAGCGGCGGTGGGGCAACCTGCCCGGCTGGGAGCTGGTCCACCGCGTCTGGATGGGCGTGGTCCGCGGCGGGTACGTGGGGCATGGCGAGACGTTCCTGCATCGCCGAGACGTCCTGTGGTGGTCCAAGGGCGGGCGGCTTTACGGCCAAAGCGCTTCGCGGATCGCGTTCCTGCGGCGGATTCTGGAGCGATCCCCCCGGGCCGCCCTGGAGCCGGTCAGCCTGGGCCGCGGAAACGACGCCCTGGCCCGGCCGGGGGAGTATTACCTGTTCTATTACGGCCTGCACCAGCCGGCCAAGATGCCGATGGACCTCCCGGCCGGTGGGCGCTTCCGCGTGGAACTCATCGACACTTGGAGGGAGACCATCCGGCCGCTGGCGGGCACGTTCAAGGGCAAGTTCACGCTGAAGCTGCCCGGCAAACCTTTCATGGCCGTGCGGATGACGAAGGTGAACTAGGGTGGCATGGCCTGCCGAAGGCTGGCCATGGTGAGCCTGCTTCATCATGCCCAGGCTTCGCCAGGGCATGGCACCCGGCGGCCTTGAGTTTCGGGCCGGTCCACCGTATTATCGCGCTCTTTAAGGAACCGGAGTGTCGCCGACATGGCCGAAAACAACGCCAACACGCTGATGGAAAAACTGGTGTCCCTGTGCAAGCGGCGGGGGTTCATTTTCCCCTCTTCCGAAATCTACGGCGGCATCAACGGCTTTTGGGACTACGGTCCCCTGGGCGTGGAGCTGAAGCGCAACATCAAGGACGCCTGGTGGACCGACATGGTCCTGAAGCGCGACGACATGCTCGGCCTGGACTGCACCATCATCATGAACCCCAAGGTCTGGGAAGCCTCCGGCCACGTGGTGAACTTCAACGATCCGCTGGTGGACTGCCGCGGCTGCAAAGCCCGCTTCCGCGCGGACAAAGTTTTTCTGGCCGTCGCCAAAGAGGGCGACAACGTCCTGCTGTCGGTGGGCGTGGAGGCCGACGACGCCGACGGCGCCAAGGCCGCCGCGTTCAGCGGCGCCAACAGCAAGACGCGCCGCCGTCTGGAAGATCGCGGCGACCGCATCGGGTGGACCATCGCCCGCGTCGACAAGCTGCCCGCCGGCGCCGTCGCCCTGTGCCCGCTCTGTGGCCAGGGGCTGACCGACGCCCGCAAGTTCAACATGATGTTCAAGACCTTCGTCGGCGCGATGGAGGATTCCAGCTCGCTGGCCTATCTTCGGCCGGAGACTGCCCAGGGCATCTTCGCCAATTACCGCAACGTGCTGGACTCCAGCCGCGTGAAGATTCCCTTCGGCATCGCGCAAATCGGCAAGAGTTTCCGTAACGAGATTAACCCGCGCAACTACACCTTCCGAAGCCGGGAATTCGAGCAGATGGAGATCGAGTTCTTCTGCCACCCCTCCGAAGGCGACAGGTGGTACGAATACTGGCGCGACCGGAGATTCCAGTGGTACGTGGGCCTTGGGTTGACCAGCAGCAAGCTGCGCCTCCGCCCGCACGAAAAGGACGAGCTGGCCCACTACGCACGCGCCTGCGCGGACATCGAGTACGCCTTCCCGTTCGGCATCAGCGAACTGGAGGGCGTCGCCAACCGCACGGACTTCGACCTCACCCAGCACCAGAAGTTTTCCGGGCGGGACATGACGTACTTCGACGACGAGACCAAGGAGCGGTACATTCCCTACGTCATCGAGCCTTCCGGCGGCATCGACCGGGCGGCGCTGGCATTCCTGTGCGAGGCGTATTGTGAGGATACGGCCCCCGACGAGAACGGCCAGCCTCAGGCGCGAACGGTGATGAAGCTGCATCCGCGCCTGGCGCCGGTCAAGGCCGCCGTGTTCCCGCTGGTCAAGAAGGACGGCATGCCCGAAGTGGCCACCAAGATTCACCAGGCCCTCAAGGCCGCGGGCATCGCCAGCTTCTACGACGAGAAGGGCGCCGTCGGCCGCCGCTATCGCCGCCAGGACGAAGCCGGCACGCCGTTCTGCTTCACCGTCGACGGCCAGACGCTCCAGGACCAAACCGTCACCGTCCGCGACCGCGACAGCCTCAAACAAATCCGCATCGCGGCGGACCAGGTTGTGGAATACGTCCAGAAGAAACTGAAATAAGACCTTGGACGGTTTTTAGCCGTGGGTCTTGTGTGGGGTTCGAAATGAAATCCCATAAGCGTCATATCGTGGCTATGGGCGGCGGCGGATTCAGCATGGAACCGACCAATCCACTACTCGATGATTTCGTTTTTTCCCTGACGGGCCAACGCAAGCCGAGGGTCTGCTTTCTGCCTTCGGCCAGCGGCGATGCGGAGGCGTATATCAAAAAATTCTACTGGTGCATGCCGACCCGGCGATGTCGGCCTTCACATCTATGCCTGTTCGCCCACAATACTAAGAATCCCAGGCAATTCCTGCTCCAGCAGAACGTGATCTATGTGGGTGGGGGCAACACCGCCAACATGCTCGCCATCTGGCGAGTTCAGGGAATCGACAAGGTGTTGCGCGAGGCCTGGGATCGCGGCATCGTGCTCTGCGGCATCAGTGCCGGGGCGAACTGCTGGTTTGAAGGCTTCAGTACGGACTCCTTCGGCGGTCTTGTGCCCTGCAAAGATGGGCTGGGCTTCATCGCCGGTTCGGTCTGTCCCCATTACGACGGCGAGAAGCAGCGCAGGCGAACCTTTCATCGGATGATTTCTTCGGGTCGGCTTCCCTCGGGTTTTGCTGTGGACGACGGCGCAGCGCTGCATTTTGTCGGCCGGCGGTTTGCCGAGGCCGTCAGTTCACGCCCACAAGCCCGGGCTTACCGCGTCGTGCGACGCTGCGGACACGTTGTCGAGCAGGTCCTCAAGATCCACTACCTGGGCGGTGAGTGATGAACGCCGTGAGCAGCGGGGCTCTTGCCCCGCGCGAGTGGCTTCCGCCTGGACCTTTCACAAGCGAGAAAGCCCGTTCTATGGCTGAGGAAGAATTGCTCGTGAATCTTCTCCGGCCGTGATAATCTTTTTCCGACTATGCCTGACTATCGCGTCAACCTGGACGTTTACAACGGTCCGCTGGACCTGCTGCTGTATCTGATCCGCCGGGACGAGGTGGACATCTACGATATCCCCATCACCCGCGTCACCGAGCAATACCTTCGCTACGTCGAGATGCTCAAGGGCCTGGACCCCAACCTGGCCGGGGAGTTCCTGGTGCTGGCCGCGACGCTGATGGAGATCAAGACGCGGATGCTGCTGCCTTCCCCGCCGCCGGAAGAAGGCGGCGAAACGGGCCTGGTGCTGGACCCGCGGACCGAGCTGGTCAAGCAGCTGCTGCAATACAAAGCCTTCAAGGACGCCGCCGGCGAGCTGCGCGAGGCGGGCGACGAGCAGGCGATGAAGTTCTCGCGTCCGGCCCCGGAGGGCGAGGCCGCCGCGGCCGAGGTGAATCTGGAAGACGTGCAGGTCTGGGACCTGATGGAGGCCTTCGGCAAGCTGATGGAGGCCATCGGCCATCGGCCCACGCATCACGAGGTGGTCTACGACGACACGCCGATCGAGCTGTACGTCACCGACATTCTTGACCGCCTCCAGCGCGAGGGCACGATGACCTTCGCGAAGATCTTCGAGGGCCGCTCGCGACGGTTGGAGATCCTGGGACTGTTCCTGGCCTTGCTGGAGGTGATCCGCCAGAAAAAGGCCCGCGCGATGCAGGACGCCAACTTCGGGCAGATTGTCATCGTCCCGCGCAAGCCACCGCTGGAGGCTGAAGCCGCGGGAGAGGCGCCGGCGGCCGAGTCGCCGGCTGCGCCCTCGGCGCCGACCACGCCCTCGACAAAAGTTCCTACCCAAGCGCCGCCGGCCGAGGATGGCCAATACATCCACGAGCGGACCGACGGGCCGGAAGAGGAGATGGACAATGTCGGCTGAGAAAAAACTCAAAGCCCTTGGACTGGCCCTGCCAACCGTTGCCACGCCGGCAGGGGCCTACGTGTCGGCCGTGCGACGCGGCCGGCTGGCCTTCACCTCCGGCCAACTGCCGATGAAGGACGGCAAGCTGATAGCCGCGGGCAAGGTCCCCGCCGACGTGCCGCTGGAGGCCGCCCAGGCCGCCGCCGCCCAGGCGGTGTTGAACGCCTTGGCCGCCCTGGCCGCCATTGCCGGGTCGATCGATGCCATCGGCTGCGTGGCGAGGATGAACGTGTACGTCAACTCCTCGCCGGGATTCACCGACCAGGCCAAGGTCGCCGACGGCGCCAGCGATCTGCTGCTGAAGATCTTCGGCGACGCCGGCCGGCATAGCCGCTGCGCCGTCGGCGTGGCGGAATTGCCGCTGAACGCCCCGGTCGAACTGGACTTGGTCGTTGGGCTCGGCCCCACCATGAGCGACCTAGGCTTGGCATCATCCGGCTAACATATTTCTAAAGAAGAAGTTATAGTCGGCCATGACGGATCCAGAGGTCTTGCCGATATTTCTCTTGAAGTACTAAGTAGTTCCCTGGCTCATTTCATGTGTCTGAAACGTTATATTCATGTCGCACGTTTGGACTTTGTCAACGGCCACTCTGATGTAAACTATAGGGGTAAAGCGGATCGGCCAGTCGCAGGAAGCGATGGGTCGAGACGCTTGGAGTCAACGGAGCCCCGCCGCAGACCGTTTTTGCAGCGGGAAACATTGCCTCCCTGCCTTTGAAGGAAGACGTGTAGAGCTGCAGTAGTAAGTGGAGCAGCCGGTTCCCATCAGATGTGAGCGTTGTTGTGTTTCTCATGAAAGGAAGGGTTTATGCGAACGAAGATTCTCATTTCAATTTGCATCTGTCTTTTGCTGGCTTTAGGCGGCATAGCCACCGCGTCTACCACGTGGGTAGCTAACACGGTGGGAAACTGGGACGTGGCCGGCAACTGGTCCGGCGGCGTTCCGAATGCGAGCAGCACGAGCATCGGCAGTGGGACTTGCACCCTTAACACCGCCGATGGCAACTGCGCCGGCTTGCAGATGGGTTACGCCGCTAGCCAGAATGGTACCCTGCTGATAGAGCCCGGCGCTGTCCTGTCGGATTTCAAGGCCGGCACGACGACCATGTTCTCCCTGTCGAAAATATCTGGAGCGATCGGTGTGGTCACCCAGGACGGCGGGAGCGTGTATGTGTCGGGCGGCGGTGCAGGTGAATTGCAGCTAAGCTCTGCGGACGGCGCTATAGGGGTCTACACCCTGAATGGCGGCACGTTGAACACCGAGGTCCTTAATAAGGGTAGTACTACGCGAAATGGCACGTTCAATGCCAATGGTGGGACCCTGATTATTCATAGCAAGATCGACAAGTTTGGCCTGGCCAACGCCGGGAATGCCGGTTCTAACGGCTTTACACTGAGCGGTACCGTCCTGGAACCGAACGGAATAGGTGTGGTCGGTACGATAGCCGTAGGCTCGTCCAATGCTACGGATTTCATCGGCAGTTCCGGAGGTCTGGATTTCGACATCAGTGGCGACACCACGAATGACAAGGTTACCAACAAAGGCAACTGCACCCTGTCGAGCTCCGTGGCGCTGAGTATATCTTTCCTCGGCAGCTACGGGCCGACGACCCCCAGCACCTCCTGGACTCTCTGGGATTGCGCCCCAACGTACTCCGGCAGCGGCCTTCCCACACTGAGTGTGCCGGCCGGTTACAGCACCAGTGAGTTCTCCCTTGGTTGGACTACGGTTGGTGCCGACACCGATCTTGTCCTGACGTACATCCCCGAGCCGACGACGCTGGTCCTGCTGGGCTTGGTCGCTTTGGGCCTGATCCGCCGCAGGCGGAGTTAGGAGTGTAACTGTTGTAATGGAAATAGGTTGTATTTGATTGATGGTATGGACACGCCGGACCGGTCCGATGAGGAGAGTCCGGCGTGTTTTTTTAACCTGGCTGGCCGGCCGCAGGACAGTTACCCATACTCTGGGGGCCTTGACGGATTTTGGGGTATCGGTTATCATTAATAAAGTAGCAGTTTAGGGTCCTAAAGGGAGAAAAGCGGCAGGGGAGGATCCGGCAACGAGCCGGACTGACCGCACTCAGCAACGCCAGACCACTCGGAGCGATGTACTAGGGTCCAGCGTTCTGACACTCAGGGGAACAGGCAGGAAAGGAAGGGTTTAGATGCTCATCACGCAAAGTAACTTTCGTTCTATTTGTGCCGTCACGACGTGGCTGGCCACCGGAATCATTCTAATGGTTTCCCTGGCTTCAACGGCTTCCGCCGCGACGGTGACGACCCACCTGACGGCGGATGACGCCTTCAGCCTGTACGTCAGCACCGATGACAGCAAAGTGGGCACGTACGTCGGTTCCGGAGACGATTGGACGACGGCGTACACCTACACGTTCGATCTGACGCCCGGCACCACGAATTACATCCATGTGGTCGCGTGGGATCTCTACAAGGTGATTGCCGCCTTTGAGGGGGATTTCTCGCTGAGCGATTCTTCGTGCCACTTCGCCAATGGCACCCAGAGTCTGGTCACCGACGGCGCTCATTGGAACATCAGCAATGACGGCTTCGGCCAAAATTACTATACCCCCGACGAAATCGCGGTAAACGGCTCCGGTATCTGGGGCGATATTGTCGGCGGCCCCATTGAGGGGATTTCCGGCAACGCCTGCTGGATCTGGAGCAATGGCGGAGAAGATTTGACGACGCGGTATTTCTCGACGTCGATCTGCGTCCCCGAACCGGCCACGTTGAGCCTGCTGGGCCTCGGGGCCCTGGCGGTCCTGCGGCCGAAGCGTAAATAGTCGCCCTGGCACAATTTCAGGTTTCCAAACGGACGGGCCCCAAGGCTCGCCCGTTCTGTTTGGTGTGCAAGCCTGTCAGGAAGGCTGGCTTGCCGGCGCGGAGGAGTCCAGCCCCAGGATATGCGGAGCGGTCTTGAGTTCCACGTCGCTGTCCGCCGGCCGGCCGCGGGAAGGGTCGATCTTTGGGGGGATCGTGAACTCTACGGGCGAGCTGGCGCCCTCCGGTGAGATGTAGACACTGAGTTCGGGATAATACTCCACGTCGATTTTTTGCCACTGGTCGGCCGGCAGGCGTTCGCGGCGGAGGACGCGTTCCTGGTTGGCCAGGCATTGCCATCCGCCGGAATAGTACTGGAAGTACCACAGCTCCACGCGCCAGATGACCTCGCCGCGTTTAGAGGCGTGGAATTCGCGTGCCCGCATCAGCTCCACCAGCACCGTCGCCCGCGGGCCCCGCCCGGCCACGTAGAGCACGCGGCGGATGTCCATAAAGTCCTGTAAGTCGGCTACGAACTTGAGAATCTCCTCGGCGTCGGCCGTCGAGAAGGCGTGCGGCGGCTCCGGCGGTAGGCCCAGGTCCTTGCGGCGTTGCTCGGCCAGGTTCAGCAGACGCTGCTCGACGAAATCCAGGTCGATACCCTCGATTTGCCTGCCGTCGGCCAGGCCGACGACCAGGTCGTATCGCGCGTCGCCGGGCAACCCTTCGAAAGTGAAGCGGCCGGTAGTCTTGTCGAACCGGGCCGGGAGGAATTCCTTGCCCGTGACGCGCGAGACGGCCCGCAGGTCCTTGATAGTTTCCGCGGGAGCCAGCCGGCCGGAGATAGCGCCCGCCTTGGGCGGGCCGGCTACGGGAGCGTCTTCTTTCAGCGGGGCCGAGGCCGCCAGGACCGTTGCGATCGCGCCGAGCAGGCAGCGGGCCAGCATGGTTCACCCCAGGAGCTTGATAGCCTTGGCCTCGGCGCGGGCCGCCAGAATCTTTCCGAAGTACACGCGGTGGAAATCGCCGTCCATGTACGCCCCGGAGAGGATTTCGCCGGAAAGCTTCTCCGGCAGCACGTCGTTGCTGTGCACGACTTGGCATTCATAAACGATCGGGCACTCCGCCACGGTGGGGGCCAGGACCATCTGGCCTTTCTCGGCCGTCAGGTGGCTGAGGGCGAACTTGTCGGTATCGCGCCCGCTGACCGAGCCGCAGGTGGCGCAGACCATGTGCATCTCGGCCGTCGGGACATTGACCGAGAAACACCCGCTATGCTCGATGCATCGCCAGGTGTATCGGCTGGGCCGGACCAGCACGATCCAGGCCGGCACGCCCCAGATCCGTCCCATCGCCCCCCAGCCGATGGTCATGAGGTTGGCCTTGCCGGCCGCGTCGTAGCTGCCCAGCAGCAGCCCCTGGCGGGTGAGGGTTTCCAGCACTTTTTCGTAGTGGGCGGAGGGATCGATTTTCTCTTTGGCCATGGAGGAGCTCACTCGTAGGTTCGGCCGGTCTTGCCGGCGGCCAGGTTGCGACGGGCCCGCGACATCAGCCGGTTGCCCCAGATGGTGGGATATCGCCCGGTGACGCAGCCCAGGCACAGTTCGCCACGGGGGGTCTGGATGCAGCGGCTGAGGTCCTCGACGGTGAGGTATCGCAGGCTGTCGGCTCCCAAGGCCTTGGCCATGCGGGCCAGCGTGGCCTGGTCGGGCGCGCCGTCGTAGTGAGGCGGGACGAACGACGGGGCGAACAGCTCGCCCAGCGTGGACATGTCGATGCCGTAAAAGCACGGCGCGACGATCGGCGGGCAGGCCACGCGGACGTGGATCTCCTTGGCCCCGCCGCGATGCCGCAGTTGCCCCAGCAGGGCGCGCAACGTGGTCGCCCGGACGATGGAGTCCTCGATGAGGAAGACCCGCTTGCCCGTCAGGACCGACGGCAGGGGGGTGTACTTGCCCTTGGCGCTCCAGCCGCGCAGAGACGTAGGCTGGATGAACGTCCGGCCGACGTAGCGATTGCGGATCAGCCCCTCCACCGACGGGACGCCCATTTTGAAGGAGAAGGCGTCGGCGGCGGCCTTGGCGGTGTCCGGCACGGGCACGACGATGCAGGACTCGTCCATCCGCTGATCTTCTATCTCGGCCAGCCGCTCGCCGGACCGGGCCCGCGCCAGGTACACGCTCGTGCCGTCCATGATGCTGGCCACGTTGGAGAAGTAAATCCACTCAAAGAAGCAGTACGCGTGCTGTCGCGGCTTGGCGAACCGTTCGAAATGCAGCCGGCCTTTCTCGATGATGGCCATCTCGCCGGGGGCGAGGCTTTGAATCTCGGTGAAGCCCATATTGGCCAGGGCCACCGACTCGCTGGCCGCGGCGAACAGTCGCCCCTGCACCGCCCAGCTCAGCGGTCGGAAGCCCAGCGGATCGCGGGCGACGAACATCCGCCCGGCGGCGTCCAGGAACGCGATGTTGTAGGCCCCGTCGAAACCGCGGGCCAGCGAACTCATCACCGCCCGCAGGCCGGCGGGCCGGTCGCCGCGAAGCCGATAGGCCAGGGCGTGCATGAGAATTTCGGTGTCGGTGTTGAGCGAGAAGTGGTAATCGCGGCTGCGGGCGAGGCGATCGCGGAGCTGGGTGTAATTGGCCAGGTTGCCGTTGAAGGCGAAGCTGAACCATTTCCACAGCCGCCCGTGGTGGCGCTCGAAAGGCTGGGCGTAGCGGGTGTCGTCCTCCGAGCCGCAGGTGGCGTAGCGCGTGTGCCCGATGGCCGCCTTGCCGGCGTATTCTTCCAGGATGGCGCGGTGCTTGGCCGGGTGGGCCATGCGGAAGGCCTCGGCCACCGTGCCGACATCCTTGTAGGTGGCCAGGAGCTGGGACCGGCCGGGCTGGTAGCTGCTGATGCCCGCGGCCAGTTGCCCGCGGTTCTGGAGGTCCAGCAGCATGGCCGGCATCAGGCCCGCTCCTAAACACTGTTCCATTGCAGATGCTGCGGCTATACACTTACTGCATGGAGGAAGAGAATCACGCAGCTGCGATGATGTCAAGTCTCGGGAGGAAGGGGCAGATCCTCGCCGCAGGCTCAGCTGCCTACCGCGAGTACGTCACGGCTGAGATCCTCAGCGGCCACGCAACTGCCGAAGCAATCGGGCTCAGCGCCACGGACTTCTACACCCTGAACGTTCTCGCCCTCTCGGGGCCGCTGACAGCGGGACGGCTCGCCCAGCGC
>JBEKZI010000041.1:0-17135 GCA_049510055.1 Phycisphaerae bacterium
CATGCTCGAACTGCTCAACAAAGTGCTGGTCAAGCTCGTCGGCGGCACGCGAAACGAGCGGATCGTGCGGGCGAAGATGCGGCTCGTCCGCGAGAAGATCAACGTGCTGGAGGACGAGGTCCGCGCGCTGAGCGACGAAGCCATGCTCCAGCGGAGCATCGACTTGCGCCGTCGCCGCCAGGGGGGCGAACACCGCGACCACCTGCTGCCGGAGGCCTTCGCGCTGGTCCGCGAGGCCACGCGGCGGGCGCTGGGGCTGCGGCTGTTCGACGTACAACTGGTGGCCGGGATGATCCTGGACGAGGGCCGGATTGCCGAGGAAGCCACCGGTGAAGGCAAGACGTTCGCCTGCTACCCGGCCATCTACATGGCCGTGCTGGACGGTATGAAGGTCCACGTCGTGACGGTCAACGATTACCTGGTCCAGCGCGACGCGGGCTTCGCCAAGGCAGTCTTTGCGATGCTGGGCATCACGGTGGGCTACATCACCGGCGCCATGCCGGCCTACGGGGCGGACGCCGAGGTCCGCGGGGCGGCCTACGCCTGCGACATCACCTATGGGATGAACAACGAGTTCGGCTTCGACTACCTGCGCGACAACACGAAGGTCTCGCTGTCCGAGCAGGTGCAAGGGTCGCTGGATTTCGCCATCGTCGACGAGGTGGACAGCATCCTGATCGATGAGGCCCGCACGCCGCTGATCCTTTCCGGCCCGGCCTACGGCCAGACCGACCGCTATCGCAAGGCCAACGCCGTGGCGCGGGACCTGATCGAGCGGCACCGCCCCTGGGAGCGGGTCAACAAGCGCGTCGAGACGCTGGGGCGGCGGATCAAGGCCTTGCGCGGCGAGCAGTCCAAGGTCTCCGGCGAGCAGGCCGAGGACCTGGCCCGCCAGCTGGCCGCCGCCGAGGCGGAATTGGCTGAGGCGCAGGAGAAACTCGCGCGCGAGAAGAAATACTACGACGTGGAGCTGGACAAGAAATCCGTCCACATGACCCACGAGGGCGTCACGCTCGCCCAGGACATCGCGGGGGTGGGCAGCTTCTACGTCGGCGGCAACATGGAGTGGCCGCACCTGATGGAGCAGGCGCTGCGGGCCCATCTGGTGTACGAGCGGGACAAGGACTACGTCGTCCAGGAAGGCAGCGTGATCATCGTGGACGAGTTCACCGGCCGCCTGCTGGAAGGCCGGCAGTGGTCCGAGGGGCTGCACCAGGCCGTCGAGGCCAAGGAAGGCGTCCCCATCAAGGAAGAAAGCCAGACCCTGGCCACCATCACGTTCCAGAACTATTTCCGCCTGTACAAGAAGCTGGCGGGCATGACCGGCACGGCCATGACCGAGGCGGACGAGTTCATGAAGATTTATAAGCTGGACGCGGTCGCGGTGACGACGCATCGGCCGGTCAACCGCGTGGACTACAACGACCCCATCTTCGCCGAGGTGGACGCCAAGACCGACGCCCTGGTGGAGGAGATTCACAAAGTTTCCCGCGGCGGCCGGCCGGTGCTGGTGGGCACGACGAGCATCGAGAAGTCCGAGAGAATTTCGGAGCTGCTCAAGCGCCGCTACGGCATCGAGCACGAGGTGCTCAACGCCCGCCCGGAGAACGCCGCCCGCGAGGCCGAGATCGTTGCCCAGGCCGGGTACCTGCGGGCGCTGAAGTCCGGCTCCAAGCAGATGGTCGGCAACGTGACCATCGCCACCAACATGGCCGGGCGCGGCACGGACATCAAGCTGGGGCCGGGCGTTGTGTGGGAAAAGTGCAAGGTCCCCTCCGAGGGCGAGCTGGCGCAACTGGGCGTGGCGGTTGAAGACCTGTTTCCTCCCGGCACCACCAAGTGCTGCATTCATTGCCCGCAATACGACGCCGCCACCGACTGCGCCCATTGCTACAAGCCGAAGGTCGACTCGGTCTTCCCGCTTCGCGGCCGGACCGACTGCCGCCAGGCCGTGCCCTGCGGCCTGCACATTGTCGGCACGGAGCGCCACGAGGCGCGGCGCATTGACAATCAGCTCCGCGGGCGCTCCGGCCGCCAGGGCGACCCGGGCTCCAGCCGCTTCTTCCTGTCCCTGCGGGACGACCTGATGGCCATCTTCGCCGGCGACTGGACGCTCAAGATGCTCGGCTGGCTGGGCCTGACGGGTGACACGGCCATCGAGCACCCCAAAATTTCCAAGGGCATTGAGCGGGCGCAGAAAAAGGTCGAGCAACGCAACTTCGAAATCCGCAAAAACCTGCTGGAATACGACGAGGTCATGGACTACCAGCGCCGCGCCACCTACGCCCGCCGCCAGGAACTGCTGGAAGGCAAGGACCTGGAGGGCATCGTGCGGGACATGGTGCACGACGCCATCGCCGACGCCGTCGAGGACTACCTCGGCGGCGGCTACGTGCAGCGGTGCATCGCCGAATGGGCCAATCAGAACCTCCAGACACCCGTCCGCGACGACCAGATCCGCGCCAAGACGCTGGACGAACTGGGCGACCTGGAAAACGACCTCCGCAATCGGGCCAAGGAAGAAACCGTCGGGGAGCTGTCCAAGACGCTGGGCGAGTACATGGACGCCGACTTAGACCCCAAGGAATGGGACCTTCGCGGCCTGAGCTCCTGGGCGATGAGCCGGTTCAACGTGAACCTCTCGCAGAACCAGCTCCGCAAGATGACGCCGCAAGAAGTGGAAACAGCCCTCAACGAGGCCGCGGCGGAAAAGATCGACCAGTTCGACTTGTCGCCCCTGGCCCACTACCTTCAGGAAGGCTTCCCACAGGCGTCGCTGGCCGAATGGGCCGCCAACAAGTTCGGCGTCCAGGTCAGCCCCCAGGAGTTGACGGCTGACCCCGCCACGGCCCAGGCGGTGCTGACCGAGAAAGTGGACGCTGCATACCGCCGGCGGGAGATCGAGTACCCCGTCGAGTACGCGATGGAGATGACGGTCGCCCAGGCCGGGACGAGCAACGTTTATGCCCTGGACAGCCTGGTGAAGTGGGCCAACCATCGGTACGACGCGGACCTTTCCGTCGAGGACCTGCGCGACGCCAAGCTGGAGGACGTTCGCGACCGCCTGCTGAAGCTGTCGGAGGCCTGGGCCGAGGACAGCCGGATCGAGCAAGCCGTCCGCAGCAGCCTGGGCGGCGCCCCGCGCGTCGAGGAGGCCGTCGAATTCGCCCAGCGGCGGTTCGACACCAAGCTGACGGCTGAAGATTTTAACGCTAACGCCGACACGAGCGCCGACACCGACACCGACGTCATCGGCAAGCTCGTCCGCGCCGGCCGATCGTTCCTTCGCCGCGAGATGACGGAGCTGGAGCGGTTCGTGCTGCTCCAGATTTACGACACGGCCTGGAAAGACCACCTCCTGGCCATGGACCACCTCAAGAGCGGCATCGGCCTGCGCGGTTTCGCCGAGCAGGACCCGCGCGTGGCCTTCAAGCGCGAGGGCGCGCGCCTCTACCAGGAGATGCACTCGGTCGTCCGCGATCGCGTGACGGACATGATTTTCAAGGTCCGCCTGACGGCCGGGACGCGGCTCCAGAGCGTCTTCCAGGTCTCGCAGATGGTGCACGAGCAGTTGGCTGGCTACGACCGCTTCACGCAGGAAGCCGCCGCCCAGGCCCAAGCCGCCCCGCAGAAGGTCGCCACGATCGTCCGCCAAGTGCCGCGCGTGGGGCGGAACGACCCCTGCCCGTGCGGCTCGGGAAAAAAGTATAAGAAATGTTGTGGCAAGGGCGCCGAGTGAGGCACGACGCGCCCAGGGCCGCGTGAAAAGGAAATTTTGCGATGGCAGACGATCCGATCTTCAACCGCTTCGCCAAGCGGCAGCGGCAGGATAAACTGGACGAGCTGGCCAAGAAGGCCCGCGGCAAGGACGACGTGGAGGCCGAGGAAAAGCTGGTCAAGGAGACCGAGAAGGTCAAGCCCATCGAGGCCAAGGGCCAGCCGGGACGCAACGACCCTTGCCCCTGCGGGTCCGGTAAGAAATACAAAAAGTGCTGCGGCGCACCGAAGTGAGACAGGCGTAATTAGGTGAGGGTGGGGGCTCCTGTCCCGCCGCACCCCAAGACAGGTTTTTGAAAAAAACGCCACAGGTGCAAGTGAGAAAAACAATGGCGGAAGGCAAGACATGCAAGCTGGCCCTGGAAGACGGCCTGGTCTTCGTCGGCCTCAGTTTCGGCGCCGAGGGGACCACGCAGGGCGAGGTGGTGTTCAACACCTCCATGACCGGCTACCAGGAGGCGCTGACGGACCCCTCGTACGTGGGGCAGATCGTCACGATGACCTATCCGCTGATCGGGAACGTCGGCGTAAACTTAGAGGATATCGAAAGTTACAATCGCCGCGTGCAGGTGGCCGGCTTCGTGGTCAAAGAACTGTCGCCCGTGGTGAGCAATTTCCGCGCCACCCAATCGCTGGAGGATTATCTCCGGGCGGCCGGCGTGATGGGCATCAGCGGCGTGGACAGCCGCGCCCTGACCCGCCGCCTGCGGTTGACCGGCGCCAAGAACGGCGCGATGAGCACGGAGATCCTGGACGACGAGGAGCTGGTCGCCCGCGCCCAGGCCACGCCGCCGATGTTCGGCCTGGACTTGGTCAAGGTCGTCATCCCCGCGACGGACTACACATGGACGGAGGGCTTCACCAGCCGCTTTGCCCAGGGGCGGCGCGAGCACGGCAAGAAAATCTTTCGCGTCGTGGCCGTGGACTGCGGGGCGAAGATGAACATCCTGCGCAACCTCGTGGAATCCGGCTGCGACGTCACCGTCGTGCCGGCCACGGCGACGGCGGAGGAAATCCTGGCCCACAAGCCCGACGGCGTGTTCGTCTCCAACGGCCCCGGCGACCCCGGCGTGGTGACGTACACCATCGACACGCTGAAAAAGCTCATCGGCCGCGTGCCGATCTTCGGCATCTGCCTGGGGCATCAGCTTCTGGGCCTGGCGCTGGGCGCCGAGCGATTCAAGCTGAAGTTCGGCCACCGCGGCGCCAACCAGCCCGTCCGCAACCAGGCCACCGGCAAGGTGGAGATCACCTCGCAGAACCACGGCTTTTCCATCGACGACAAATCGCTCCAGGCCACCGGGGCGGTCATCACGCACATGAATCTCAACGACCATACCGTGGAGGGCTTCACGCATCCCGACAAGGCCCTGTTCTCCGTGCAATATCACCCCGAGGCGTCGCCGGGTCCGCACGACGCCACCTACTTGTTCGATTGTTTCCGGGACATGATGGAGACCGGCCGCTCGCCCACGGCCGAGCAGATGCACGCCGCCCAGGAAAAACTCGCCAAGGCGGGGCAGAAGGCGTAGAGACTGTTAGACATTTAGGCTATTCGACTGTTAGGCAGAAAAACCAAACAGTCGAACAGTCAAAAGGTCAAAAAGCCGGGGTTGAAGACGTAAGGAGAAAGCCATGAAGAGCAATTATGGTATTCGCTGGGCCGTGGGCCTGGCCATTCTTGCGGCGGTCGCGTGGGCGGGGCTGCGAACCTGCCTACCGGGCAGGCAGGTCGCTTCCGCGGCAAATGCCACGTGGGCACAACAGGACAACTCCGCCGCGACCATCCAGTCGCTGCGGCAGCAGGTCGGCAACCTGCAACAGCAGATCCGAAATCTCCAGGCCGAAAACAAGACGCTGAAGGACAAGCTCGCCAAGGCTGAAAAAGACCGCGACGCGGCCCAGGCCACGACCCAGCCCTCTCCGACGAGCCAACCCCAGCAGAGCGTCGACGCTCTGACCAAGCAGAACCAGGCCCTCAGCCAGCAGGTCCAGACGCTTCGGGCCACCGTGGATAATTTTAGAAAAGAAAACGCGCGCCTGAAGGGCTTGGTGGGCCAGTCCACAAGCCGGCCGACAACCCAGCCGACAAACCAACCGACAAGCCTGCCTGCCCTGTAGGCGGGTGGCATGGCCACACGGAGCGCGGCCAGGGGA
This sequence comes from Phycisphaerae bacterium, assembly GCA_049510055.1. Lineage (GTDB taxonomy): Bacteria > Planctomycetota > Phycisphaerae > SM23-33 > SM23-33 > JALHTV01. The sequence goes on from JBEKZI010000041.1 coordinate 5,935, forward strand.
AGACCGCCTCAGGGGAAGAATTGCGCCCTCGATTTTATGTGGTGGAGACAACTTTAATTCGCGCGATGGAGGCGCCGTTGAAAAATATCTCCACATCCGTGTAATTCGCGCTACCGGCTTTTTCGTATTTCGCGGGCACCCATGTCATCTCCTGCGGCCACGGTCCGGGCTTTTGAGTCAGATTCAGGTCCATCAGCAGGATGGCCGGATTGATGCCTTGGGGTTGGCTGACGCTCAATTGCGCTTCGATTCCAGGATTGCCCACCTGGACTTCTCCGGTGACGCGGAACTTTGCGGGCGACGGCGGCATGGAATCAATCTGAGCGTACCAATTCCGCGTGGCCGGGGGCGGCGTTTTGGGCGCCGCTGTCCCTGTTTTGGCCTCGGCCTGGAGCAGCGGCTGAACCTGTTGGTATTCCAACCCCTTGGGGCCGGCATCGCCGATCACGGTGACCTTCTGGCACATAAACTTTTCTAGGGCAGGATCCTTTTCCCATGGCTGGACCTTCTTGATGATGGACAGCTCCTTATAGTCCCACTGCTGGAGGTAGTAGGCCGGGCCCTCGGATTTGGTACCGATGGATTGTAGCTTATTGAAGAGATAACCATTGAATCGTGCCATGGCTCGCACTCCTACGTTGCGCCCAGGTCCGATCGGCGCGAGGCTGCGTTTCCACATGCGGAGTGCCTAGAAAGGTGACGGGCGCGCCGAGAGGTGGGCTAGCTGTAAAGAATCCACCCATAACACCCCGCGATGTCCTGTCAGGACAGCCTAGGGACCTGCGGGATGAAGTCAAGCACGAAATACGAGGCTCATGGATTGTCTTCTCAGTCTTGTAGGGTGGGAAACTTGCTAATGGCCCACGTTGGGCGTGCGTGCGGGTTCTTCGGGTAGAGGGGTTTGTTGGCGCGGGTCGGCGTAGAGTTGGACGTTGTCGAAGAGGTATTCCCCCGGCGGCCAGTAGGCGAAGACTTGAATCTGGAGCCATTGCACGTCGGCGGGCAGGCCGCCGCGCGGCGGGAAGGGGGCGGCCACGTGCGTCCAATCGCCGCCGGAGTTGCGGCAGGCCAGATACCAGCGGTACACCTCGCGGCGGTAGCGGTCCGGATGCGCCTTGGCGTCGGCGGCGACGAGCTCTTTTCGCTGCTTTTCCGGCAGGGCGGCGAAGGCCTGCGGCGTCAGGTTCCGCTCCACCAGCGACCGCTCCGGCAGGCCCTCGGCTGAACTGCTCATGTCGCGGAAGCCCTTGACGAAAATTTTCGGGAAGGCGTTGCCGGTCGGTTGGCATTTCACGTCGGCCGTCAGCCAGTACCGCCGGCCCGGTGAGGCCTTGATCCAATCGCTGTCGAAGTGCACGCCCTCCAGGCCGCCCACGGAGCCGTAGCCGGTGTCGGTGGGGATTCGCGGCGGCCGGTTTGGGTCGGCCTGGCCGAACATGAGCTTGCGGCGATACTCCAGCCACGGGTCGCGGGCCAGGTCTGTGCGGATTTTCAATACATGACCATGCCCGTCTTGCTCGGTTGTCAAGAACGTGCTGACGTTGTCTGGGGCATCCCAGCCGAAGGAACCCGCACTCTGCCTACCAAATTTTTTGTCGTTCAAGGCATCCCGGCCGCCGGGGCCTTGTTCGAAGTCTCCGTTGACGTTCAGGGGTTTGCCGAAGTTATTCGGCTCGGCCTCGTCGCCGTACTGCGGCGGGGTCCACTCGGCCTGGCCCCAGAGGGCCTCGGCGATCTGCCGGGCGATTTCGCCGCGGGCCCGTTCGGTGTCGTCGGAGAAGTTTTTTGTCCACTCCCGCGGGGCGGCCGGGTCGCGCAGGTCCATGCAATGGACGACGGCTGAGACGGATGGGCCCGTCTTGTTGACCGTGCCCCACAGGGCGACGTTGACGGCTAGTTTGGACATCAGGGCCTGGACGTCGTTGGCGTCGGCGGTCCATGTCGGGGCGGGAAACTGTCGCGTGGTGGGGGCGTCCACGACCTGGCAGCCGCCGTGCCGCGCCAAGCGCAAGCGGAGGCTGTCGGCCAGCTCCGCACCGGCGGTGTCGCGTTCGCCAGTGGCGGCAAAGTCGAACACGACCACGAAGGCGCTCGTCACCGGCTGGCTCGCCGCGGGCTTGTCCGTCGCGGCCGGGGCCGGCCCGATGGCCCAGTACGCTCCGGCGGCCAGGGCTACCCCAGCGATCCATGTCCACGTGCGAGCACGCATTGCTACCTCTATCGGTCCGGCGGGGGGCTCACGGGCGCCAACTCCACCAATCTGTATTCTCCCACCGTCCGAACATCGTACCGAAACAGTACTTTGGGTGATCGGGCGGCTACGGGACGCATCGACGGCTCATCGAGCAGCGACGCCTGAATGACCAGATACCGCACGCGGCCGTCGATCTCTTCAGGGCGCATGAGATATTTCAGCGGCTGGCGCACGTAGAGCATGACCTTCTGTTTCATTGGCCTATAGGCGTATATCGTTTGCCCTGGCGGCACGGCCTGGCTGATGGCCTGGCCGGTAGGGCGGTATAGTTCGTGGGCCAGACCGTAGGGTATCGTGAACGTGTAGTACTGCAAGATGACTATCGCGGTCACTATCCCGGTGGCCAGGCTGAGGGGGATCGGACCCAGCAGCCTCCGGCGGTACTGGAACAGCATGCCGGCCGTGGCCAGCGTCGCCGCGAACATGAGCCAGGCGGCCGGGGCATGAGAGGCCAGGACCAAGCCCACGGCCACCGAAGCGCATGACAAAGCCGCGATGGTCAGAACCGCGATCTTCCAGGGTCGTTGGGGGCGGGGGGACGGCTCTTGAAGCGATAGCACCCAACCGAGGAGCATACCCGCAAGCGGGAAGCACGGGAGGGCATAGCGGGGTAATGTGGCGGGCATGGCCTCGATCAGCACAAAGCCGATCGCCAGCGAGAGTCGGCAACCCTTGAACAGCGGCAGATCATGCGCCGGTACCTTCGATGTGAACCGCTTCATCCACAGCAGCGGCACAAAGGCAAGCCAGGGCATGAGTTCTCCCAGCGTCTTCAGCACGTTGAAGACCCAGATCGTGTGGTGTTCTTCGTCCGGCGCGAAACGAACGAGCCATTGCATCAGCCACGTGTGGGTCATCTTGCTGGAGGCCGACGACCGTATCATGGCCAGATACACCCAGCCCAGGCACAGAAACAGGATGACGGCAATGCCAACGAAATGCTGAAGGGTGAAAAGTTCCTTGAGCCTACGGGCGTAAGCCATCACGCAGATCACGGTACAGTAGAACAGGACGCCCAGGATCGGACCTTTGATGAGGGCGCCGTAGGCCAAAAGCACCGCCGGCACGAGCCACAGCAACCATCGCGAGCCGTTGCGAGACCAGACGTTGAGCCACCAAAGGGTAGCCATCGCCGTCAGGCATACGTAGGAGGCCTCGATGTAGGCGTGTCGCCCGTTGCATGCCAGGCCGATGGCCGTCAAGAAGACGACGGCGGCGATCAACCGACCGGGAAGGCCAAGCCATGGGCCGCGCGTCCAAATGAGCATGGACGCGAACGCGAGCATCATCAGCACCGAGGGCAGTCTTGCGGTCAGTTCCGACCGGACGCCGGTCACCGCGAACGACGCCGCAAAGAGCCAATTGATTCCGGGGGGCTTGTTGTAGTAGTCCTCCCCCCCGTACGGCGGTACGATCCATCGGCCGTTCTGGAGCATTTCGACGGCCGGGATCACTCGCCCGCCCTCCTGGCCGTCCAACTCCGGCGTCCCCAGGCCCGGGAGATACAGGGCAGCCCACAAAAGTGCCACGAATGCAAATGCTTTGGGACGCGTGATCACTATTCAAGCACCTCAAGAGCAGGTTTCAGCCGCCTATCAATGACTGGCACAGGCCGTCTGTCAAGGGGCATTGCCGTCTAGGCATGGCCGGCATGGAAGTGAAGCGATTGGCCCACTTGGCGGGACTGGCGGCGCCGCGGCGAGGGACATAGAATCATACGAAAATGTCACCCAACCGCCAGATTCATACCGTTTTTCTGACGGGCGCCAGCGCCGGGATCGGATTGGCGACGGCCCGAGCGCTGGCGGCTGGCGGTTATGAGGTGTGGGGCCCGGTGGGTCCCGTTGCTGGGCCGGCTTCTGCCTCGGGCGGTGGTGGAGTGGGGGCAGCGGCGACTCTACCGGCTGAAAGCGTGAGGGGCGCCTTGGTTTGGCGCGAAATGCATCCTGCAAGCCGCAGGCAGCAGCCGATTGTATTGAAGCGGCATTGGCACTAAACTGTCGCGATATTTGTCCTCATACGATTGGGAGACCGCATCAGTGAATGAGTTCGAAGAAATTCGCGATCAGATGATGGGCCGCGCCTTCCACCGGATCATCACGGTCAAAACATTGCCGGGGCCGGCGTTCAGTAGCGACGGACGGGAGATCATCTCGTTCAGCAGCAACAATTACCTGGGGTTGGCCACGAGCCCCCGGCTGATCGCCAGCGCCCGCCGCGGGCTGGAGAAATACGGCGTCGGCAATTGCGAGTCCCGCCTGTTGGGCGGGGATCTGGAGATCTACCGGACCCTGGAAGATCGGCTGGCGCGGCTGAAGCGAAAAGAGGCCGCCATCCTGTTCGCGACGGGATATCTGACGAACCTGGGGGTCCTGCCCGCGCTGGTCAACTGTTCTACGATCGCCCGCGTGTACGGTTACCGGCCCAAGAAGCGATACCGCTACGCGTATTTCACGGACGAGTTCAACCACGCCAGCATCCGCGAAGGCATTCGCATCTCGGGCGCCGAGAAAGTGACCTACGCCCATTGCGACATGAACAGCCTGGAGGACAAGCTCAAGGCCTCCGACGTAGAGATGAAAATCATCGTCAGCGACGGCGTGTTCAGCCAGGACGGCGATATCGTTCCCTGGCCCGACATGCACGCGCTGGCGGAGCGATACGACGCGCTGGTGTACATCGACGACGCCCACGGCACCGGAGTCCTTGGACCCACCGGCGGCGGCACCACGGAGCACTTCGACCTGTTCAGCCCCCGCCTGATTTGCATGGGCACGCTGAGCAAGGCCTACGGGGCGATCGGCGGGTTCATTGCCACCGACCAGTACCTGGTGGACATCCTCCGGCTGACGTGCTCGGCCTACGGATTCACCTCGACCTTGCCGCCGGACCAGGCGTGCGCGGTTCTGGAGGCTATGGACATCGTGCTGGACGAGCCGCAGCGCCGCCAGCGGCTGTGGGAGAATCAGCGGTATTTCGTCGCAGAGATCGACAAGCTGGGGTACCCGCTGATTTCCCGTTCGACGTGCCTCCTGCCGGTGATGATCGGGGACGAGTCGCTTTGTGAATGGTACTCCGAGCAGCTGTACCGCCGCGGCTTCCACGTGGATTCGATCCTGTTCCCCGCCGTGCCGAAGGGCCGCAGCCGCCTGCGGTTCATGATGAATGCCAACCACACCCGCCCGCAGCTCGACGCACTCCTGGGGGCCATGAAAGAGCTACGCCAAGCCGCGCCGAGCAAGCTTCCTGCGGCCAAGTCCGGCGCAGGCGGCAAGAAGGCCAGGTAGCTGTGAGGAGTTAGGGGCGGACATTGAGCAGTAGAAAGTAGAATAGCCCCTCGACTCCCCTTCGATTCGCGTTGCTCACTCAGGGTCGCTCGGGGCCAGGAGACCGCAGGTGAGCGGTCAAATCTTTCATGGCGTCGAGTCAGAGTCCAGGTGTTGCTGTTCTCTACTGTTCACCTTTCTCCTGCTCACCTGCTCTGTGAAAAACGCCCCCTGGAGGGGGCGTTTTTCACAGAGAGGTCGGGATTCGCTGGAGCGGCGCGGCTGTTGCCGCGTCGAACCCTCGGAGCGTCGCTTTGCGACGCCTCGGGTTCTGGCACCGTCGCAAAAAATGCGGCGTCTCAGGAGGAAATTGAGGCACCGTGGAAACGGAGAGGTCGGGATTCGAACCCGAGATACGGGCATGACCCCGTATAACGGTTTAGCAAACCGTCGCTTTCAGCCACTCAGCCACCTCTCCAAGCCGGACCGGCGGTGGCCGCTCGGCCCGTACCATCGACTATACGGGGCAAAGTCCTAAGCGTCAACGGGGCTGCGGACCGTGCATTTTTTCCCGCCGGTTGCCGATATGTTTTGTGGCCAGGGCGCCTATGATGGCGTGAACGGAGAAACAGTTATGAAGACAATCGTGGATCGAGAGGCGTGCATCGGTTGCGGCCTGTGCGTGCAGATATGCGAGGCCGTCTTTGAGATGGACGGCGACAGCATCGCCGTGGTGAAGGTCAACCCCGTGCCGGCGAATCAGGAAGCGGCTTGCAAAGAGGCGGCTGAGAGCTGTCCCACCACGGCCATCAAGATCGAGTAGCCAGCCGGGCGGGGCGGCCCCACCATAAGGGGGGCATCACTTCTTCTTTTTCTTTGGACTCTTTTGGCCCGTCACAAGGACTTGGCGGCAGAACTCCACCGTGCGCTTCAGGCCTTCCAGGCGGCCGACGACCGGTTGCCAATCCAGAATCTTCTTGGCCAATGAGATGTCGGGGCGGCGGACCTTGGGGTCGTCGGCGGGCAGAGGCTTTTCGACAATCTTGCTGGATGAGCCCGTCAGTTGAATGATCTCCTCCGCCAGGCGGCGGACGGGGATTTCGTCGCCATTACCGAGGTTGACCGGCTTGGAGTAGTCGCTCCGCGCCAGGCGCACCAGGCCCTCCACCTGGTCGTCGATGTAGCAGAAGCTTCGCGTCTGGCTGCCGTCGCCGTAGACGGTCAGGTTCTGGCCGGCCAGGGCCTGGCAGATGAAGTTGGTCACGACGCGCCCGTCGTCCAGGCGCATCCGGGGTCCATAGGTGTTGAAAATGCGGGCGATGCGGACCGACAGATGGTGCCGGCGTTGATAGGCGGTGATCAGGGCCTCGGCGTAGCGCTTGCCCTCGTCGTACACGGCCCGGGCGCCGATGGGGTTCACGTGTCCCCAGTAATCTTCCTTCTGGGGGTGCACCTCCGGATCGCCGTAGACTTCGCTGGTGGAGGTCTGAAGGAACACGGCCGACTTGTCGCGGGCCAGTTCCAGCATGTTCCAGACGCCCTCGCTGCACGTCCGCAGGATTTCGATGCCCAGCGGGCCGAAGTCCACCGGGCTGGCCGGGCAGGCCAGGTCGCACACCAGGTCCACCGCCCCGTCCAGGGGGATCGGGCGCGTGATGTCGTGCTCGATGAACTGGAAGGCGGGGCTGGCGGACAGCCAGGCGATGTTGTCGCCGCTGCCGGTGCAGTAGTTGTCGATGCCGACGACCTGGTGGCCGTCGTCCAGGTACCGCTTGGCCAGGTGGCAGCCGATAAATCCGGCCGCCCCGGACAGGACCACGCGCATGATGTTCTCCGTTGCGTCAGGCGCTTGGGCCGCCTTATGATGCTGGCGTTACTATACCTCAAGCCATCGGCCAAAGGGAAACCGTTCCATGAAAGTAACGATTGTGGGCAGCGGCTACGTGGGCCTGGTCACCGGCACGTGCCTGGCCGACGCGGGCAATCACGTGGTGTGCGTGGACATCGACCCGGCCAAGGTCGAAAAACTCTCCAAGGGCGTCAGCCCCATCTACGAACCGGGCCTGGAGGAATTGATCAAAGCCAACCTGGCCACCGGCCGCCTGCGGTTCACCACGCAACTGGCCGAGGGCGTGGAGCACGGGGGCGTCATCTTCATCGCCGTCGGCACGCCGCCCTCGGCCGACGGATCGGCGGACCTTTCGAGCGTGGAAGCAATCGTCCGCGACGTCGCCAAGCTGATGACCTCCTCCCGGGTGATCGTGATCAAGTCCACCGTGCCGGTGGGCACGGGCCGGCGGATGAGCCAGATCCTGGAGGATCTGACGGCGCATCCCTTCGCGTTGATCTCCAACCCCGAGTTCCTGCGGGAAGGGGCCGCCGTGGAGGATTTCCTCCGTCCCGACCGCATCATCATCGGCAGCGACGGCGACGCCGACGCCGTCCAGATCATCACCGAGCTGTACGCCCCCTTTGCCAAGACGCCGCAGACGATCATGGTCCTCAGCCGCGACGCGGCCGAGATGGTCAAGTACGCCTCCAACGCCTACCTGGCCACGCGCATCAGCTTCATCAATGAGATCGCCGACATCTGCGCGCGGACGGACGTGGACATCAACGAGGTCCGCTCGGGCATGGGTGCCGACAGCCGCATCGGGGCGGCCTTCCTCTACCCCGGCGTGGGGTACGGCGGCAGTTGCTTCCCCAAGGACGTTCAGGCGCTCATCCGCGTGGCCCAGGGTGTGGGCAGCCGCTCCGACGTCCTGGCCAGCGTTCACGCCCGCAACGAGCTCCAGAAGGTCGCCCTGGCGGAGATGGTCCTCCGGAAGTACGGCAAGGACCTGGCCGGCCGGACGCTGGCGATCTGGGGCCTGGCGTTCAAGCCCAACACCGACGACGTCCGCGACGCCCCGGCCATCAGCGTCATCCGCCTGCTGAGCAAGGCCGGCGCCAGGCTGCGATGCTACGATCCCAAGGCCTCGGCCAACGCCAAGGCCGAACTGAAGGGCTGCCGCGGCGTGGAATTCGTCGCCGGTCCCTACGAGGCGATCGAAAAGGCCGATGGGCTGATCATCTGCACGGAGTGGAACGAATTCCGCACGCCGGATTTCGACCGCATCCGCAGCCACCTGCGGGAGCGGGTCATCTTCGACGGCCGGAACCTTTACGATCCGCGGACGATGATCCGCCAGCGCATTGAGTATCATTCCATAGGCCGCCCGGCGGCTATACCGTCCCGCGGGCACGCGGCGCCGCCCCCCAAGCACAAGTAAGCCAAGCGGCCCAGCGGCCCGAACGCCTGGCGCCGCAGCCAGGAGGAGAGTCATCGCCGTTGAAAGCTAAACCGCCCAAGGCAGATAAGGCCGGCCGCGCGGGCGCCTCCGCGGGCGAGCCGCCGTCGCCTTCCCCGCGCAGGAGGTTGTGGCAATCGCTGGGGATCATCCTCCTGTTGTCGCTGATCGGTTACGGGCATCTGCTCACCCCCGGCGAGGTGCCGTACAACCGCTACTCGGACTTCATCGCCCAGCATCTGACGACCAAGACCGTCCTCTACAATTCGCTGCGAGAGGGTCGGGGAATTCCGTTCTGGCGGAACGATCAATTCTCCGGCTATCCGGGCCTGACCAACGCCCAAACGATGTACACCTACCCGCTGCACTTCCTGTTCTATTTTCTGCCGCCGGTGAACGCCCTGGGCGGGACGGACTACCTGCACTTTCTAGTGGCCGCCTTGGCGTTCTACGCGCTGGGGACGGTGCTGGGACTTGGCCGCTGGTCGCGGCTGTTCATGGCTGTGGCGGGCATGTTCAACTTCAAGCTGATCCTGGCGAGCTATGCCGGCTGGCTGCCGGTGGTGCCGATCATCGTCTGGCTTCCGGCCCTGATGGCGGCTGTGTTCTACGCGGTCAAGAAACCCGGCCCGGCCGCGGCGGTGGCGCTGGCCCTTGTGGGAGGCGTGTGTTTCCATTGCGGCCAGATTCAGCTGTTCTACTATTTCACCTGGTTTGGCGCCGCCTACGTCCTGTCCGTCTTGATTCGGCTGGCCTGGCGGCGGCAATGGCTCACGTTCCGCCGCACCGCCCTGTGGATGGTGGTGGGGGGCGTTTTGGCCCTGAGCCTGGCGGCCTACCTTATGGTGCCGCTGGCGGAGTCCAGCCGATACAGCACCCGGACCGCCAGCTCCTACCGGTTCTTCCAGGCCAGCCGGTCGATGCAACCGGCGCACCTGTGGACCTTTCTGTATCCCGAGATTCTGGGGACGCCGCTGAACGATTCCTACCCGGCCATCGAGCTCTGGGAGGACGTGGGGTACTTCGGGATCGTTCCTCTCCTGCTGGCGGGGGCGGCGGTGTTTTTTGGACGCCGCAAGCCCAGGACGTGGTTCTTTGCGATCTGCTTTGCCCTGTCGGTGGTCTTAGCCTTCGATACTCCCTTGTTGCGCGTGGTCTATTGGCTTGTGCCGGGATTCAACCTGTTCCGGATTTCGCAGCGGTATTTCTTCCTCAGCGCGATGTTCGGCATCTGTCTTGGAGGCATGGGGCTGGAGGAGCTGATAGCCAGGGGGCGGCAGGGATTCCGTCGCGGGGCCGTCATCGCGGTGGTGGCGATCACCCTGGTGGCGGCGGAGGGCACCTACTACGCCAAGCGGTACCTGACGATGGCGCCATGTTCCAAGGCGTTGCCTCCTAAGGAAATGCGGGACTTTTTTGCCGCCGACACGTCGCTGTACCGCGTGGCCTCGTTGGAGAGGCCGACGATCAACTTCGGCTGGTCCGCTTCCTTGGGCATTCAGAACGTCTCGGGCTACGACGGATTCAATTACCGTCATTACTTGGCGTATTTCATCCTCACGGATCTCGGCGTGGCCATTTCTCCCCAAGCCTCGACGTGGTTCTATCTGCGCCGCCTCGCCCGGCTGGACATGCTGGATGCCTTGAACGTCAAATACCTGGTCGCGCCCGTCCCCCTGGAAGATTTTCTGGGCAACCAGTATGAGCTGGTGACCGTGTTCCGTGACTCGCCCGTCTTTTATTTCTACAAGGGCCTTCAGTATTGGACCCTCTACGTGTACCGCAACAGGCGCTTCATGCCGCGGGCCTTCTGGGCCGGCCAGTTGCTCCCGGCCGATAGCGAGTCGCAGATGGGATCGCAGGTGCAAGGCACCCCGGACCTGCGGGACGCCACGGCCGTGCTCCATCTCGCCGCCGCCGACATCCCCAACAGCGCCTCGCCGGACGATAGCCTGGAAATGGCCTCCTGGGTGCCCGGCCACATGACGATTCGCACCCACAACGCCCAGCAGAGGTTTTTAGTCGTCAGCGAGGTATGGGACCCCGGCTGGCGGGGCCGGATCGACGGCAAGCCCGCCCCTCTGTACATGACCAACATCACCATGCTCGGCCTGTCGGTGCCGTCGGGGGACCACGAAGTGGTGCTGGAGTACCGTCCGCCGAACTGGGACCTTGCCTTGGGGACGACAATCGCCGGCATCGTCGTGCTGCTGCTTGTGGCGGGGCTTGCCGTGGCCCGTCGGGCGGCGTCGCGCCGAGCGGCGGCGACTGGTCAGCTCCCCGGAAGCGATTAGAACAGCCGCCGGTAGAGCGCCTCGATCTGCTCGACCATCCGGCGATGATCGAATTTTTCCAGGCAGAATGTTCGGCCGGCCTGGCCCAGCCGCTGAC
>JBEKZI010000042.1:0-17087 GCA_049510055.1 Phycisphaerae bacterium
TCGGCCGCGATCGGGTCGGCGCCGCAGAGCGCCGCACCGGCCCAGCCGCCGGAAGAACCCCAGGTCGTCGCCGTGGTCCAACGGACGGCGGACGCCCCGCTGCCGGCCGCCGCGCCGGCCCAGCCGTCTGCCGGCGCCGCCGGTCCGCCCGAGCCGCCCAAGGTCACGCCCGCCGCCGACGTCAGCCCCGTGGCCCAGGCCGCGCCGGCACGCACCTACACCGTCCAGCCAAAGGACACTCTCATCAAGATCGCCCGCAAGATGTATGGCCCCGACCAGGAGAACGAGTACAAACGGATCCTGGAAGCCAACAAGGATAAGATCAAGGATCCCGCCGTCCTGACCGCCGGCCAGGAGCTGACGATCCCAGAGCTGGCCGCGGCGAAGCCCGCCAAGGCCGGCGTCTCGCAGGTCGATCTGGACCAGCTCGCCAAGACCCTCGGCCCCGGCGGCGCCTCCCCCGATAAGTCGCAGCCCGCCCCGGCCAAGGCCGACAAGGCAAGCCCTCCCGCTGGCAAGACGGTCTACGTCGTCCAGCGCGGCGACACGCTGTCCAAGATCGCGCGAAAGACCTTGAAGGACGACTCCCGGGCCTCCATTATGAAGATCATCGAGGCCAACAAAGATAAGCTGTCCCACCCCGACGTGCTGCCGGTGGGTTTGGAGCTGGAGATTCCCGGCTAGCAGGAGGATGTTTCAGCCGTGCGTCTGGCGATGATCATCATCGCACTGGCCGCGATGGCGGTGGGCTTGGTGCACATCCGCCACGCGGAAGTGGTCGCCCGCCACGATTCGCAGGAATATCAGCTTCAGCAGGTGAAGCTGCGGCGGCAATTGTGGGACCAGCAGATCGCCCTCAGTTACCTCACCACCCCGGCGGAGGTCCGCAAGCGCTCCGAGGAAATGAGCCTGGGCCTGGTGGAAAAGAACGGCACGGTCGCCAAGATGGCCTCCAAGGCCAACCCCACCACGCACAAGGCCGCCCCGGCCGCCAAACAACCGTAGAGGCGCGCCCCTGGCGGCAGACACAGATGAACAGATGAAGAGATGAAGAAAACATCGAGCAGACCCTGGCGTTACGACATGATGTTCGGCCTGCTGGCCGTCGGGCTGCTGGTGCTGGTGGGGCGACTGGCCTGGATTCTCAAGACCGACACGGGCATGGCCGACCGGGCCGCCTGGCGGGAGCATCACCTGGTCATCAAGCTGCCCGGACGGCCGGGCAACATCTTCGCCCGCGCCAGGAACCGCTACGTCCTGCTGGCCGGCAGCAAGCAGGTCCCCTTCTGCTACGCCGACCCCTCGATGGTGGAGGACAACAAGCTCACCGAGTTTGCCGCCAAGGTCGCTCCGGCCCTGGGCATGGCCAAGGACGAGGTCCTGGGGCTGCTGTACGCCCGGCGCGACAGCAGCTACGTCATCCTGAAGCGCGACCTGACCGAAAGCCAAGTCAAGGCCGTGGAGGCCCTGCGCCTCCGGCCGCTCCAGATCGACTACGAATGGCAGCGGGATTATCCCAACGGCGAGCTGGCCTCCACGATCCTGGGCTATCGCCGCAAGGACGGCGAGCCCGGCGGCGGCCTGGAGCAATCGTGGAACCGCGACATCCTGGCCGCGACGGACGGCAAAAAAGTCGTCCTGGCCGACGCCTCCCGCCGGGCCATCTGGCCGGTGCCCCAGGAAAGCGAGCCGCCGCGCGACGGCCGGCACGTGTTCCTGTCCATCGACACTTCCATTCAGGGCTTCCTCCAGGACGCCGTGCGGGAGGCGGTGGACAAGTTCCACGCCAAATGGGGCGTGGGCATCGTGGTGAATCCTTACACGGGCCAAATCCTGGGCATGTGCGCCATCCCCACCTTCAACCCCAACGACTACGGCCAATACGATCAGGAGATCGTCACCAACAAGGGGCTGTCCGTGCCCTACGAGCCTGGCAGCGCGCTGAAGCCCGTGTTCGCCGCCGAGGCCGTGGACTGCGGCGCCATGACGTACGACACGCCCATCTTCTGCGAGAACGGCACCTACATCGCCCCGCGCGGCGGACGCATCAGCGACCACGGCGCCAGCTACGGCACCATGCCGCTGACCGACGTGGTGGTGTTCTCCAGCAACATCGGCATGGCCAAGGTGGGCGAGAAGCTGGGCAACCAGATGCTGTACGCCACGGCGGAGCGGTTCGGCTTCGGCCGCGAGACGGGCATCGACCTGCCGGGGGAAAGCCCCGGTATTCTGCGCACCCTGAGCAAGTGGGACGGCTACAGCACGCGCCGCGTGCCCTTCGGGCAGGAGATTTCCGTTACGTCGCTCCAGTTGACGATGGCGTTTGCCGCCTTGTCCAACGGCGGCTGGCTGCTCAAGCCGCGCGTGGTGGATTACGTCCAGGACGCCGACGGCCGGACAATCTGGCGCAGCCAGAAAGAGGTCGTCCGCCGCGTCATCAGCGAGAAGACTTCCGAGCAGACCGTCAGCGTGTTAAAGGAAGTGGTCGAGCGCGGCACGGGCAAGGGCTGCCGGATGGAACACTGGAGCTGCTTTGGCAAGACGGGCACGGCCCAGATCGCCCGCAACGGCGTGTACGTGGACGGGGCGTTCGTGGGTTCGTTCGTCGGCGGGGCGCCGGCGGGCCGGCCGGAGGTGCTGTGCCTGATCTCCGTCTACTGGCCGGACCGCTCCCTCGGCCACTTCGGCGCGACGGTGGCGGCGCCGTACGTGCGGAAGGTGCTGGAGCGGACGCTGGCCTACCTCAACGTCCCGCCCGACCAGCCCGACCGCAATGCCGCGGCCCCCAAGGGCGGCCAACCCGCCCCCAACAGCCCCTCGCCCAAACCCCCCAGAGAGGATTGACGTGGCCAAAGGATTGTGCCGCTGAGGCGGAAGGCTTTCTATTCTGCTACGATAGGGCCGCCGTGAGAGCCCGTTGAACGCCCATGTTACTTACCGAGCTTCTGGAGGCTGCCGAGATTGTCCCCCAGGTCCGGCGGGGCGAGGCGAAGGTCAGTGCCGTCGTCACCGACTCCCGCCGCGCTGCGGCCGGGGCCTGCTTCGTCGCCGTGCGCGGGGCGGGCGACGACGGCCACCGATACATCCCCCAGGCCGTCGCGGCCGGATGCTGTGCCATCGTCTGCCAGGACGCCTCCGCCGTGCCGCCGACCCTCCCTTGCGCGGTGGTGGACGACACCCGCCTGGCCGCGGCGAACCTGGCCCAGGCGATCCGCGGCTGGCCGGGCCGGCGATTGACCGTCATCGGCGTCACCGGCACCAAGGGCAAGAGCACGGTCACGTACCTGGCCCGCGCGGTCCTGGCCGGAGCGGGATTCCAAGCCGGCCTGCTGGGGACGATCTCCTACGAGACGGGTCTGCGGTCCGCACCCGCCGGCAACACCACCCCCGGCCCCGTCGAGCTGGCCGACATGATGGCCGAGATGCTCCAAGCCGGCCAGACGCACCTGGTGATGGAGGTGTCCTCCCACGCGCTGCATCAGCGCCGCACGGCGGGCGTGAGTTTTCGCGTGGGCGTGTTCACCAACCTCACCGGCGACCATCTGGACTATCACCGGACGATGGACGACTACCTGCTGGCCAAGCAGTTGCTCTTTGAGGGCCTGGACGGCCGGGCGGTCGCGGTTCTCAACCAGGACGATCCCACCGGGCGGCGATTGGCCTCGGCCACGCGGGCGAAGGTTCTTTGGTACGGGCTGAGCGGGGCGTCGGACTTTCACGCCAGGATCGAACGCATCGACGCCGCCGGCACGCGATTTGTGCTGGTCGGCGGCGGCAGGGAAGCAGCGGTCCACACGGCCCTGATCGGCCGGCACAACGTGTACAATTGCCTGGCCGCGGCAGCCGCGGGCGCGGCGCTGGGCATCGAACTGCCGACTATCGCCCGCTCGCTGGAAACGGTCGCGGTCGTGCCCGGCCGGCTTCAGCGTGTGCCTGTGCCGGCGGATTACCAGGTGTTCGTGGACTACGCCCACACCGACGACGCCCTGGACAAGACGCTCTCGGCCATTCGTCCGCTGGCCGCGGGACGGGTGATCGTCGTGTTCGGCTGCGGCGGCGACCGCGACCGCACCAAGCGCCCCCGCATGGCCGCCGTGGCCGCTAAGCTGGCCGACCGCGTCGTGGTGACCTCCGACAATCCCCGCAGCGAAGCCCCTCAGGCCATTATCGCGGAAATCCTCACCGGCCTGGACGAGGCCGGCCGCCGCAAGACCGCCGTCCAGGCCGACCGCCGCGCGGCCATCGAGCAGGCCATCGGCGAGGCACGGGCAGGCGACATCGTCCTGCTGGCCGGCAAGGGCCACGAGACCTACCAGATCATCGGTGACCGGCGGATCCACTTCGACGACGCCGAAGTCGCCGCCGAGGTGATGCAGCGGCGGCCTTCGACAGGTTCAGGCCGTCCTGAGTTTGCCGAAGGACGAGAGGGGCCATCATGAGGCCGATGGACTTGGCGGAAATCATCGCAGCCGTCGGCGGAAAGCGTACCGGCGGCAAAGGCGCAACGCCGAAGGTGGCTGCCGTCTGCACCGACAGCCGCACCGCCAAGGCCGGCGATTTGTTTGTGGCCATCGCGGGCGAAAATTTCGACGGCCACGCCTTCCTGCCCCAGGCCGCGGCCGCCGGATGCGCAGTTGCCATCGTCTCCGCCAAGGCCGCCCTGTCCTCCCAAGCGGCCGCCAGCTTCCCCGGCGGATTGATCGTAGTGGAAGACACGCTCAAGGCCCTGGCTGATTTGGCCGCCTGGCACCGCCGGGCCAATCCGACGAAGGTCATCGCCGTCACGGGCTCCAACGGCAAGACGACGGTGAAGATGATGATCCACCACGTCCTGTCGCGGCGGTTCCACGGCTCGTGCAGCCCCAAGAGCTTCAACAACAACATCGGCGTGCCGCTGACGCTGCTAGCGGCCGCGGCGGACGACGAGTACGTCGTCTGCGAGATCGGCAGCAACGCCCCCGGCGAGATCGCGACCCTGGCGGCCATCGCCGCGCCCGACGTAGCCGTCATCACGTCCGTCGGCCCCACGCACCTGGAGAAGCTCATCAGCGTCGAGAAGGTCGCCGTGGAGAAGGCCTCCATCCTGCGTTCCCTGGCCGCCGACGGCCTGGCCGTCGTGCCGACCGACAGCCCCGAACTGGACAAGGCCCTGCGGCCCTACAAGGTCAACCTCGTCCGCTTCGGCGAGGCCGACGAGGCGGAGTTCCGCCTGACGGCGTACGAGCCTTGCGGCGCCGGCGGGACGCGATTCGAGGTCAACGGGCAGTTGTGGGTCGCCCTGCCGCTGCCGGGCCGGCACAACGCCCTCAACGCCCTGGCGGCGATAGCCGTGGCCAACCACTTCGGCATTTCTCCCGCTCAGGCCGCCGAGGCCATGGCGGAGTTCTCCGCCGCGCCCATGCGGCTGGAGAGGATCGAGCTGGGCGGCGTGACGGTCATCAACGACGCCTACAACGCCAATCCCGCCAGCGTGGCCGCCGCGGCGGAAGTGCTGAGCGAGGCGCCAAGCGAGAAAAAAGCCGGACGAAAGGTGATGATCGTCGGCGACATGCGCGAGTTGGGACCGGCGGCCGAGACCCTGCACGCCCAGACCGGCGCCCAGATCGCCACACGGGCGGTCGATTTGCTTGTCTGCGTGGGCGAGCTGGGACGATATATCGCTTTGGGCGCCGCCGACAGCGGGCTGGAGGCCGTGGCGTTCGACACCGCCGACCAGGCCGCCGAAGCCCTGCCGAAATTGCTGCGGGCCGGCGACGTCGTGCTTATTAAAGGTTCGCGGGCGATGGGCATGGAAAAGCTCATCGAGCCGATTCGCGCCGCCTTCGGGCCGCACTCGACCGCCGGGCGATCGAACACACACTAAGGGCCGTACCTTGATATACCTGCTGGGCTACAAAGGATTGCTGCTGCGGGTGGCCGCCTCGGCCATCGTGAGCTTTCTGGTGGTCATGCTGGCGGCCCCCAAGACGATCCGCTTCCTGCTCCGCCGCAAGCTGGGCGACCGGCCCGAATTCGACCACGCCGACCTCAACCAGCTCACCAAGCACAAGTCCCACACGCCGACGATGGGCGGCATCCTTATCGTCGGCGCCATCTTCGCCGCCACCGTCCTGTTCGCCGACCTGGGCAACATGTACATCCGCATGGCGCTGCTGGCGCTGCTGTGGCTGGGGGGGCTGGGGTTCTGCGACGACTGGATCAAGCTCCGCTACGCCGCCGGCACCGGCACCCGCGACGGCTTGAAGATGTGGGAAAAGACGCTCTTCCAGGTGGGGCTGGCGGTGATTTTGTCGATCTTCATCTACACCTACGGGGCCGAGAGTCACATCATCGACGAGGCCGGCCGGCTGGTGAATCCCGCGCACATGTTCTACTTCCCCTTCAAGTCCGCGCCCATCGAGCTGCCGCTGGCGGCGTACATTGCCATCAGCATGGTCACGATCGTCGGCGCCTGCAACGCCGTCAACCTCACCGACGGCATGGACGGCCTGGCCAGCGGCTGCACGATGACGGTGGCGTTGGTGTTTCTGGTCATCGCCGAGATTACCGGCGTGGCGTCCTGGGCCAAGCTGTTCAACATGCCCCTGGTGGCCGGGGCGGCCGAGATGACCATCCTGTGCGGCGCGATGCTGGGATCGTGCGTGGGCTTCCTGTGGTACAACGCGCACCCCGCGCAGGTGTTCATGGGCGACACCGGTTCACTGCCGCTGGGCGGGCTGATGGGCTACATCGCGGTGGTCACGCGGCAAGAACTGCTGCTGCTGATTGCCGGCGGGGTGTTCGCGATGGAGGCCGTCAGCGTGATCCTTCAGGTCGGCTACTTTAAGCTCACCCGCCCGGCCAAGGGACTGCCCGGCAAGCGCCTGTTCCGCATCGCGCCCATCCACCATCATTTTCATCTGGGCGGTTGGGCCGAGTCGAAGGTCGTGATACGATTCTGGGTGCTGGGGTTCATCCTGGCGGCCCTGGCCCTGGCGACGCTGAAATTGCGATAAGCATTAACCAAGGACGTTAAACACACCATGACAAGGACGTCTGGCCCCCGCCTGCCACTGAAGGACAACTCCGCCGGTACGGGACTAATCCTCACCAGCCTGGCGCTGCTTGCATTGGGCGTGGTGATGGTGCACAGCGCGGTGGCGTCGGTCAAGGAGCCGGGCACCTGGTACGCCCGGGCCGACGTCCGCCACACCCTCTTTGCCGTCCTGGCGGCGCTGACGATGATCACGCTGTGGCGGGTGGACTATCACCGCCTGGACGCCGGCAAGTATCTGCCCATCGTGCCGACGATCCTGCTGGTCGTGGCGGTGCTCTGCGGCGTGCTGGTGTTCGTGCCGGGCATCGGGCGAAGCGTCGGCGGCCACGCGCGGTGGTTGCGCGTCGGCCCGGCCCAGTACGCCATCGGCTTCCAGCCCTCGGAGGTCATCAAGATCGTCCTGATTCTTTTCCTGGCCACGTGGCTGTCGCGGCCTTCCGTCAACAAGCGCGACTTCCTGCGGACGTTCGTGCCCGCAGCGGCGATCATCGGCGTGTGCCTCGTGGTGGTCATCACCCAGGATTTCGGAGCGGCCGTCATCATCGCCGTGACCGCCGGGGCGACGCTGCTGCTGGCCGGCGTGCCGTGGTATTACCTGGCCTCGCTGATCCCCCCGGCCGTCGGGGCGTTCTACGTCATGGTCGTCCACTCGCCGTGGCGGTGGCTGCGGATCACCGCCATGCTCGACCCCTGGTCGTTGTCCAATCCCAGTTCCTATCAGCCTCGCCAGGCGCTGCTGGCCATCATGACCGGCGGCTGGTGGGGCAAGGGCCTGGGAGCGGGCATGCAGAAGCTGGGCTACCTGCCGGAGGACAGCACGGACTTCATCTTCTCGGTCTTCTGCGAGGAGATGGGCTTCCTGGGCGCGATGCTGCTGGCGGGGCTTTTCCTGCTGTGGCTGTGGCAGGCCCGCAAGACCGTAGCCGCAGCCGGCGACGACCTGGGGCGACTGCTGGCGGGCGCGATGGGGTTTCTCGTGGCCTCCCAGGCCGTGCTGCACGTGGCCGTGGACACCGGCGCCGCCCCGCCGACCGGCGCGAGCCTGCCGTTCATCTCCGCCGGCGGCACGGCCCTGGTGCTCTTGACCGCGGCGGTGGCGGCGATGGTCTCTGTGTCGGCGTACCGGACTACAAAAAGTGCGTAGGGCGAAGGGCGTCGTGCGGAGAGCGTAGGGGCTTTTGCGAAGGGGACGATTTCGGTATACTTCTTAATTCCACATGGCCGGAAAAGCCGGCCTCGGACACCAAGGAGCTTTCTCATGGCACGTGCGAAGCGGTCCTCTTCCCGTAAGCGTTACGTTCAGGTCGGTATCGGCGGCCGCAGCCACATGTACACCAAGGCCATCACCGAGACGTTCAAGAAGCATTGCCAGCTCGTGGGCTTCTGCGACACCAACCAGGGCCGCATGGACACCCGAAACAAGCTCCTGGCGGCCAAGGGCGTCAAGGCCGTGCCCACCTACCGGGCGCACCAGTTCGACCGCATGATCGCCGAGACCCGCCCCGACGTGGTCGTCGTGACCACCGTGGACGCCACGCACAGCGACTACATCTGCCGAGCCATGGAGCTGGGCTGCGACGTCATCACCGAAAAGCCCATGACCACCGACGAGCTCCGCTGCCGGAAAATTCTCGAAACGGTCGCCAAGACCAAGCAGCGGTGCCTGGTGACCTTCAACTACCGCTACGCCCCGCCGCGCAGCCAGATCCGCGAGATGATCATGGCAGGCAAGATCGGCGAGGTGCTCAGCGTGGACTTCTGCTGGCTGCTGAACACGCAGCACGGGGCGGACTACTTCCGCCGCTGGCATCGCCGGCGCGAATGTTCCGGTTCGCTGCTGGTGCACAAGGCCACCCACCACTTCGACCTGGTCAACTGGTGGATCGACGACATTCCCCAGGAGGTCTTCTGCCACGGTTCGCTGAAATATTACACGCCCAAAACCGCCGAGCGCATGGGCCTGTCGGACCGGGCCGAGCGATGCCTGGTCTGCCCGGCCCAGAAGCGATGCAAATTCTACCTGGACCTGCGAACCGTCAAGGACCACAAGGCCCTGTACCTGGATAACGAGAAGGAGGACGGCTACTTCCGCGACCGCTGCGTGTTCTCCGACCAGATCAACATCTGGGACAACATGTCCGTCACCGTCCGCTACCGCCGCGGGACGCTTCTGAACTACTTCCTGCACGCCTACAGCCCCTACGAAGGCTACAAGATCGCCTTCAACGGCACCAAGGGCCGCATCGAGCACACGGCCTGTGAGAACACCTACATCAGCGGCGACGGCACGGTGCCCGGCGAACTGACGAGAGGCAACGTCTCGGTCACGCTTATCCCTGAGTTCAGCCCGCCGCGGATCTTGGAGCCGCGCACGGGCAAGGGCGGCCACGGCGGCGGCGACCCGGTGCTGCTGACCGACCTGTTCCATCCGCGCCCGCCCAAGGATCCCCTCCGCCGCCGGGCCGACCAGCGCGACGGGGCTTATTCGATCCTCGTGGGCGTGGCCGCCTATCATAGCATCGACACCGGCCGGGCCATCCGCATCGCCGACCTGCTGGGCGACGCGCCGATCTAGGCCGCCCCACGCGGCCATGGCGTCCGTTCGCCGGGAGCATGGCGGGATGATTTAAACCATGACGCCGCGGCAAAGGCACATCGAGACGCTGACGTTCGGCCAGCCCGACAAGATCCCCTTCGCCCCCGGCGGGCCGCGGGAATCCACCCTCGCCCGCTGGCATCAGGAGGGTTTGCCCCCCGGCACCGAGTGGCGGGCCTACCTTTGCCGGACGCTGGGCATTCAGGACGATCCGCCCCGCCGCCAAAAGATCGAGCTGGGCGTGAACTTCCGAATGATTCCGGAGTTCGAGGAAAAAATCCTGGAGCACAAAGACGGCCATCTCATCGTCCAGGACTGGAAGGGCAACATCTGCGAGATTTCGGATCGGTTCGATCCCAGCTACCTGCGGATGGCTAAGGACTTCGTCACGCGGCGGTGGATTAAGTGTCCGGTGGAAACCCCAGACGACTGGGAACGGATGAAGGCCCGCTACGATCCGGACACCCCCGGTCGGTTTCCCGCCGATTTCGTCCACCGCGCCCACCAGGCGGCCAACCGCGACGACGTGCTGGGTTTCGGCATCGTGACGGGGCCGTTCTGGCAAATGCGCGAATGGTGCGGCCTGGAGAGCCTGTGCCTGATGATGATCGAGCAGCCGGCGCTCGTGGAGGAGATGGCTGCGTTCTGGACCGACTTCGTCGCGCGGCTGCTGGAGCAGGTTCTCGCTCACGTCGTTCCCGATCAATTGGCCTTCAGCGAGGACATGGCTTACAAGGGCAAGGCCATGATCTCCCCCGCCATGACGCGGCGGTTCTGCAAGCCCAGCTACGATCGCTGGTCGGCCCTGTGCCGCAAGGCCGGCGTGCCGATCGTGGACATCGACAGCGACGGGTACATCGGCGAGCTGATCCCCATCTGGATTGAATCGGGCCTCAATGTCACCAACCCGATGGAGGTAGCCGCCGGCAATGATATCGGCGAGTTCCGCCGCCTCTACGGGCGGGCGATGGCCTACCGCGGCGGCGTGGACAAGCGGGCCATCGCCAAGGGCGGCGAGGTAATCCGCGAGGAGCTTCAAAGGATCGAACCGGTCGTCCGCGACGGCGGGTACATCCCCGGCTGCGACCACGGCGTACCCGCCGACGTGTCCTGGCCGGCCTTTGTGGACTATGGCCGCTTGCTCGCCCAAATGACCGGCTGGTTGTGAGAATTCCTTGCCCCAAGGGAAACAAAACCGATAGTATCGTGTTTCTATATTGGCCTTTTTTGAAGGGAAATGTCGTATGCGATCGACTCCGTATCGAATGTTCGGGATTCTCCTGCTGGCCTTGACGTCGCTGGTCGCCCGGGCGGCGGCCGCCGGCGCCACCACGCAGGGACAGGACAAAATTAAGAAGCAATACCTCGGCAGCATCCCGGCGGGCATTCTGGACGCCGTCCGCAGCGCCACGCCGGAAGGATGCCGCCTGGCCCTGGTGACGCGCGCCAACAACAAGCTCATCGTCGTGATCGACGGCCAGCCTGGGCCGACGGTGGACGACCTCATGGTGGGCAGCGTGGTCTTCAGCCCCGACGGCAAGCGCTTCGCCTACACGGCCGGCAAGGGTAACAAGTGGCGCGTGGTGATCGACGGCAATGCCGGGCCGGAGTGGGACCGGATTTCCGCGGGCGATCCGATCTTCAGTCCCGACGGCAAGCACATCGCCTACACGGCCGGCAAGGGCGACACGTGGCGCGTGGTGATCGACGGCAATGCCGGACCGGGAACGGAAGGAACCGTGGAGGGAAGTTTGGTCTTCAGCCATGACGGCCAGCACGTGGCCTACGCCACCACCAAGGGCGCCAAGCGGTTCGCGGTGGTCGACGGCCAGCCCGGGCCGGAGTGGGATGGGATCATGGAAGGGACCATGGTCTTCAGCCCCGACGGCAAGCGCGTCGCCTACGTGGCCGGCAAGGGCCACAACCAGATCGCGGTGATCGACGGCCAGGCCGGACCGGAGATGGACGGGATTGGGAAGGGAACACCCCTGTTCAGCTCCGACAGCAAGCGCGTGGCGTACGTGGCCACCAAAGGCGCCAAGTGGTTCGTGGTGATCGACGGCCAGCTCGAGCCGGAGGCGGACGGTCTTGCGAATCTGCTCTTCAGTCCCGACGGCAAGCACATGGCCTACATAAAGCAGAAAGGCGCCAAGTGGTTCGCGGTGGTCGACGGCCAAGCCGGACCGGAGATGGACGGCATTGGAGGCCTGATGTTCAGCTCCGACAGCAAGCGCGTCGCCTACATGGCCAAGAAAGGCGCCAAGGGACTCGCCGTGATCGACGGCCAACCCGGGCCGGAAGCGGACGGCATCGGAGGCCTAACCTTCAGCCCCGACGGCAAACGCGTCGCCTACGCGGCCATCAAGGGGGGAAAGCAATCGGTGATCGTCGACGGCCAGGCCGGACCGGAAATGAACGGCGTCGGCGGCCTGATCTTCAGTCCCGACAGCAAGCACGTGGCCTACGTGGCCCAGAACGGCACCAAGTGGTTCGCGATGGTCGACGGCCAGGCCGGGCCGGAGACGGACGGCATCGGCGAGTTGGTCTTCAGCCCGGACAGCAAGCACGTGGCCTACGTGGCCTTCGTGAATGGAAAGCAGGTTGTGATGGTCGACGGCCAGGCCGGCCCGGCCGTGGACGGGATTGCGGTGGGCCCGGTCTTCCGGAAGGACGGAACGGTGGAGTATCTCGCCAAGCAGGCCGACGGTCTCTACCGCCTGGACGACCGCCCCTGACCGGCCGGGACCCGGACTCCAGTGGGGCTGGACAATTGACGATACTGGTTGAATCGGCTAGGAAAGGTCGCGCGAAAGCTCGACCTTATCCTGCCGGCCCGTCGTAATACCTTGGCGATCCGAAAGCAAAGGCAAAAAGCCTTCGCCTTCAGACGCTCGCGGGAGCTTGCGAGCATGGGAATGGTCAACGTCGTCGGTCCGGACAAATTCGGACGGGGGTTCATCCCCTCCAAGTACCTGCCCCGCGGCCGGGACGAATACTATCTGCGCAATCAGCAGCAGCCGCGGCCGACGACGTGGCGCCGCCTGCACACGGAGGAGATCAAGGTCCTGGTCCGCAACGGCAACAGGTGCCAGGACTGGAAGCAGTTCCTCGTAGCCGACTCTTTTAACCCTCACCTGATCAGGAATAGCGAGTTCGCCGGCCTGGTGCGGATCGCCGGCTTGGAAGACGTCGTGCTGGAACACGACGACCTCCAGACCCCCGCGGGCATCACCGACAGCCTGATTATCTCCTGCGACGTCGGCCGCAGCGCCGCCATCCATCACGCTCGATACCTGGCGCACTACATCGTCGGCGACAACGTCATCCTGCTGAACGTCGGCGAGATGCACACCGGCAATCGCGCCACGTTCGGCAACGGCGTCGTCAAGGACGGCGAACCGGCCAGCTCGCGGATTTACCTGGAGCTGATCAACGAGGGCGGCGGCCGAAAAATCCTGCCCTTCGAGGGGATGATCCCGGCCGACGCCTACATCTGGGCCAAGTACCGCGACGACGCGGCGTTGATGAAAAAGCTGGCCACGATTACCCAGAAGCGCGTCGACTCCCGCCGAGGCTATTACGGCACGGTAGGCGACGGCTGCGTCATCAAGAATTGCGGCGCCATCCAGGACGTCAAGATCGGCCCGGCGTGCGTCATCCATGGCGCCGGCAAGCTCCAAAATCTGACCATCCGCTCAAGCCCGGACGAACCCACCCACATCGGCGAGGGCGCCGAGTTGGTCGACGGCATCGTCGGGCTGGGCTGCCGCGTGCTGTACGGCTGCAAGGCCGTGCGATTCGTGATGGGCGACAACGCTACGCTCAAGTACGGCGCCCGGCTGATCCACACCTACCTGGGCGACAACTCCACCGTCGCCTGCTGCGAGATGCTGCACAACCTGATCTTCCCCGCTCACGAGCAGCACCACAACAACTCGTTCCTCATCGCCAGCCTTCTGATGGGGCAAAGCAATGTGGCCGCCGGGGCGACCATCGGCTCCAACCACAACAGCCGCGCCAAAGACGGCGAGGTCCAGGCCGGGCGCGGCTTCTGGCCGGGCCTGTGCGTGTCGCTGAAGCACACCTGCCGCTTTGCCTCCTTTGTGCTGCTGGCCAAGGGCGACTATCCGGCCGAGCTGGACGTCCCCCTGCCGTTCGCCCTGCTGAGCAACGACGCCGCACGCGACCGCCTGCTGGTCATGCCGGCCTACTGGTGGATGTACAACATGTACGCCCTGGCCCGCAACACCTGGAAGTTCGCCGGCCGCGACAGTCGCAAGATCAAGACGCAGCACATCGAGTTCGATTCGCTGGCGCCGGATACGGTCGAAGAAATTTTCAAGGCCTTGGAATTACTGGAGTTATGGACTGGACGGGCCGCCGGCCGCACCAAAGGCCGCTCAGCCGAAAAACTTTCAGCCGCCCAGGCGGTGGCCCTGGGCCGCAAGTTGCTGACCCAACCGAAGGCCCCCACCGGCGGCTTGGAGATTTTGGGCCAGGCCATGGAGGACTCCAACCGCCCCGTCGTGATTCTCAAGGCCTACGGCGCCTACCGGGCCTACCGCCAGATGCTGCACTACTACGCCGTCAAGAACCTGCTGGAGTACCTGAAGGCCAATCCCCGCGCCACGCGGGAGACGATGGTCAAAATGCTGGGCGGCACGCGCCAGCGACAGTGGGTGAACCTCGGCGGGCAATTGGCGCCGCAATCGGCCGTGACGCGACTGTTCGGCGACATCAAGGGCGGCCAACTGAAGACCTGGCCGGACATCCACGCCCGCTACGACCAGATGTGGCAGGAATACCCACGTCAAAAACAGGCCCACGCCCTGGCGACACTGCTGGACCTGCTGGATGCCCCAGGCAAAAAACTCACGGCCGAACTCTGGAACGCCGCCCTGGCTGAGGCGGAGCGGATTCAGAAGTACGTCTGCGAGCAGGTTTATCTCTCGCGGAAGAAGGACTACGACGACCCGTTCCGCCGGACCACCTTCCGCAACGCCGCGGAGAGCAAGGCCGTCGTCGGCACGGCCCGGGACGACGCCTTCATCCAGCAAGTCCGCAAAGAGACCCAGGCCTTCGGCAAACTCATCAAGTCCATCCGCAATCGCGGGTAGGTAGTGTTGCTGCAATAAATGAATGCTTCCTGGGGAAAATTACTAGGCTAAAGGGCGATGAGATGGCAGATACTCGCGATCAGTTAGAGGCCGAAAATTGGGTCCGAAACGAGTGGATGCCGTCGCAGTATGGGCAAAAGTTCAGCAAGAAAAAAGTACCCTTGACATCAGGTGGAGTCTTTGAATTCGATGCTGTGAGTGATGACGGAACCATTCTTGCAGCAATATCTACAAGTGAGGGAACAACCTCATCTGGTAGGCGGGCCTCAGGAAAGGTAAAAAAGATCTATTCAGACATATATTTCTTACTCCTTACCAAAGACAAGCGCCGCATCATTATTTTCACGGAACAGAGCATGCACGAGCGGTTTCAGAAAGAAAAAACCAGGGGGCGTGTGGATCACACCATTGAGTTTGTTTGTGCTGAGCTACCCGAAACTCTTATCAACAAACTGCGTGTGTCCCGAAAGGTAGCTTCGCAAGAAACAGGGGGCCATGAAAATTGATGCTAGCTTCTTCTCTGCTGTGATACCTTCTGACGACGTTGCTCCTCATCCATAAATTCTAGCATCTCCTGGAGCACAAGCGGCATATAACGGGGCGATATCATGAACCCCTCAGTATTGATCCATGTCAAACACGTATACAGCCCGACGGCTCTCTTGTCTTGCAATGGATAATACTGATTTGCTGGCTCATTCATTTCGTCAAGGCATAAAATTCTGGTCGGGCTTATTGGACACATAAGCTTGGCACCCTTTCCAAGTATCTGAAAAGGCTTCATTTCAAGGTCAATGACGATAAAGGGATTGGTTGAGGTTACGAAGAGCGGCTCATCGATAAATAACATTGACCATCGTTTCTTCATCAATTCATTTGCTAGCTTGCCAGCGCTCTCCCGAATATTTTTCACGAAGTGATGGTGAAAATCTTGATTAGTCTGCCGTTTGTATGCTTCCCATTCAATTTCGGCGAATGGCACTTTACGTTTACCAATGACGATAGCATCAATGGTAGGACTGCCAAATACATCCTTGGGCGATGACTCGATAGCATGACAAAGCTCATTGTGAAAATTGCGCATATCAGTCCTACGAGAGGGATTGCGAAGGAAAAGTGTGGCAAGAAAAAGCGCTATCGCCTTTCGTATCGTAACATCGCCCAGGTCCACGAAGTCAGTAGATATACGTGGCCAAAACCATCTATCGCCAAGTACCGACTCAAGCTTGCTTAGCTCATGCTCCATGGAATAGTTGGGGCATCCATCATCGCTGAATAGGGTATATAGATCACGTTCCACTCCCACATTGTGGATGGACGTTGGCATCTCCTCGCCTTCCCGCCGATGCAATATCCACACCTTTGGGGATTTGGTGTCTGCAGTCCCAGGAATCGCAAAGTTCCTGAGATAAAACTGCGGTATCCAATGATGTCGCCTTGGCACGGTCATCTCTGCTAACTCTCTACGATTAGCACTTACTGCGATAACAGCGGACGATCTAGTTTCTTTGCTACCCCGCCCGCGCCCTAAGCACGATACCCCTCGGAGAGGATTGACGTCAACCGCAGAGACTTCCTAGCCAAGTGGCGGTCTGTGACTCCTCCCCCGTCAGATAATTTCTCCGCGCGGGCCAGGATGACTTGACCGCCAAGGCCCAAGGCCGCACAATCTGCGCCCGACGTTGTCGGCGGACGCCGGCGTCCACGGTGAGGCCGGCGGACGATCACGGAGAATGCGGCGGATGATTGAGTTCGGAAATAAGATTCTCTTCGTCGGTTACGGAGCGGTGGCGCAGTGCACACTGCCCATCCTGGCCAAGTGTGTCCAGGTCCCTCCCAAGAACATCACCGTCATTGATTTTGAAGACCGCGCGGAGATTCTCAAGCCGTGGACCGACCGGGGCGTGACGTTCGTCCGCAATCGGGTCACGAAGGAGAACCTCGGCACGCTGCTGGGCCAATATCTCTCGGCCGGCGACCTGCTGATCGACCTGGCCTGGAACATCGAGTGCACCGAGATCCTCCAATGGTGCCACGACCGTGGCGTGCTGTACGTCAACACCTCGGTGGAGCTGTGGGACCCCTACGCCGGCGCCGCCACCCAGCACCCCACCCAGCGAACGCTGTACTGGCGGCACATGCGGATCCGCGAACTGAAGGCCGGGTGGAAGGAACCAGGACCCACCGCCGTGCTGGAGCACGGCGCCAACCCCGGCCTGATCTCGCACTTCACCAAGCAGGGCCTCATCGACATCGGCGAGCATGCCATCGCCGACAAGAAGGTCCAGGGCAAAAAGGCCGAGGAAATTCGGCAACTGATCCTCGACCGCGCCTTCAA
>JBEKZI010000043.1:0-16893 GCA_049510055.1 Phycisphaerae bacterium
GCGTCTGGTCGCCCTGATCGTTGGTGTTGAGATACCAACCCAGGTCTGCCCCGGCGACGCGGAATCCGCCGCCGGCTAACGGGATGCTGGTGGCGTCGGCGGCATCGTCCTGCCAGTCCGTCGGGACCGGCGGTGCCCAGGGGATGGTGGTCCCGCTGACGTACGGCGTGGCGTCGGCGATGGCGTTGCAGCCTTTGACGTCGCGCCAGTAGCCCATGATGTCCGCCGCAGCCGTCGGGACGCACCAGGCCTTGTAGCACGCCTGGCCGGCCGCCGGATTGCCGCCGTTGTCGGGGCCATTGGGAGCGCCGATCAGGCAAGGCTGATGCCAGTCCGGCACATTGTTGATTAGATTACCGCCCCAGGCGACCGTGACCATCAGAGTGATCGCCAACGCGCACAGCCCACACATAGTTACCCGCTTCATACCCTGCTCCTTGTTTTCTGGCCGATGACCAAGGACCACTTCCTTCGCGCGGCCACAGCGGCCTGAACGGATAACAGATATCGCGACGTGCACCATCGCACTGAGTGGCCCACTTGAGCTCATGGGCGCCTAGATTTGACCCGCGGCTGAGCGTCTGCCGCAATGCCTCCAACCCGATCTTGCCGAAAACCGGGCCATCCTTGAGAGAGAAAAGTATACCGCGCGGGGGCGATTTTGTCTCGCCCTTTGTGAGATGAATTTCGGCCGCTAAGACGGGGTTGTTTGGAAGTCTTGAGTGGGCTTAGGGTTGCGTCGCCGGTTCTGTAGCAGCCACGGTTGAGGCGGCCACCAGGTCTTCGCGGGCCTCGGCCAGCGGCTTGGCCAACATTTCACTCAACCAGGGGTTGATCTCGATCGTCTCCAGCGCCGAGCGGGCCTGGGCGAACTGGCCGGCCTGGAGGAGCGAGGTCATCCGGTCCAGCTTTTCCCGGGCGTCGAGGTAGTTGTTCAGCTCCGCAGCCGTCTGCGTGAAGATGCGGTGCTTGTCGCCGGCCCCGGCAGCCATCATGGCCTGGTCGCGCGCGTCGGTCAGGGCCTGGGCGACGATGGCCTTCTGCCGGTCGGTGAGGGTGTGCTTGGCGAGATATTCGTCGTAGAGGATCGTGGCCTGGCCGTAGGTCATCCGGTCCTTGACGGTCTGGATCTGCTCCGGTGCGAGCACCCCGGCCAGCTCGGCCAGGAGTGATTCGCGCATGCGGACCAGCTCACCGCGCAAGGCCGAGCGTTCCGCACGAATCGCGTAGACCTGGGCCTCGTCCTTGGCTTGCAGGGCCCGGGCCAGCAGCCGGTCCAGATCCTTGAGCCTCTCATCGTGGGGCGCCCAGGCGATGCGCTGGGCGTAGAAGGCGACCAGGATCTGCCGCGCCTTGGCCTCCTTGGCCGCGTCGGCTGGCAGCAGGCCCTCCAGGGCGACCGCCGCCCGCTTTTCAGCCGTGGCCTGGATGATCTCCGCCTCGCTGGGGGCCTTGCGTGTGGCGGGCTGACTTGTAGTGAGCGTAGTCGAACTACTTGCGGCTTGGGTGGTCGTTGGCTGACTCGCGGTGAGCGCAGTCGAACTGCCCGCAGCCTGTGTGGTTGTGGGTTGGTTTGTGGCGAATAGAGCCGAGTGGCCCGTAGTGGACGTAGTCGAACTACCTGTAGTGAGCGTAGTCGAACTACCTGTAGTGAGCGCAGTCGAACTACCTGCGGCTGGTTCGACCAAGTCGCCCGAGGTGATCTGCGTCGTTGGCTGGTTCGTGGCCTGCGTGGTTGTTGGTTGGCTTGCGGTGAGCGCAGTCGAACCGCTTTGGGCCTCCGCCGGCGCCACGAACGTCCAAGCCGCCACACTCCAGACAGCCACCATTGCAAACGTCAGCTTCCACATGCGGTGATCCTTTCTGGCCTGCCTGCCGGTAGGCAGGTCCGAACAAGGCGACGACATCGCAAGCGGTAGGGGTGGGATTCGAACCCACGGTACCCTCGCGGGCACACCGGTTTTCAAGACCGGCCCGATCAACCGCTCCGGCACCCTACCGGGTGGTGCAACCGGGGCATTTTCGGCCGGGGGAGGCGGGTTTTCCAGCGCTTTTGCCGCGCCATCCCGACGGCTGGGAGTGGAAATGTTCCCCCGGCCGCACTAAGCTGTGGCGCCACGTCGCCGCAAGTGTCCAAAACCTGCCTGCCGGCAGGCAGGAAGGAAACCGGAATGATCGAGCTGTATTGGAAGAATGCCACCGACCGCGTCGTGCCCGCCGCCCACGGCATCACGGCGGATGACTTGGAGAAGGTCGACGAGCCCGTCCGCCGCGCCCACGCCGCCGTGATGGAGCAGGCCCGCGGCGGCAAGCTGGGCTACGCGGCCCTGCCCGCCCACCGCGAGTACCCCGCCGCCGTCAAGGCCTTAGTGGAGCGGTACCGCGCCGACACCACCGACATGATCGTCCTGGGCATCGGCGGCAGCGCCCTGGGCAACATCGCCCTCCAGGCCGCGCTGAACCCCGCGACGTACAACCTGCTTTCCGACCGCAAGCGGCCGGGACCGCGGCTGTTCGTGCTGGACAACGTCGATCCGGCCCTGGTCGCCGACACGCTGGCCCTGTTGGGCCGGCGGCTGGAGACTACGCTGGTCAACGTCATCTCCAAGAGCGGCGAGACGGCTGAGACGGCCGCCCAGTTCATGATCCTCCGCGAGATGCTCCGCAACAAACTGGGCGAGGGCTTCGCCAAGCGTATCGTGGCCACCACCGACGCCCGCAAGGGCACGCTGCGCGACATCGCCGCCGCCGACGGCTACGCCACGCTGCCCGTGCCCGACGACGTCGGCGGGCGGTACAGCGTGCTGTCGCCGGTGGGGTTGTTCTCAGCCGCCATGTGCGGCATCGACATCGACGCCCTCCTGGCCGGCGCCGCCGCCATGAAGCATCGCGTTGAAAATCCCACCTGGCGCGAGAATCCCGCCTGCGTGCTGGCCGCCGTCAAGTATCTGGCCGCCACGGCCAAGGACAAGCCGATGCACGTGATGATGCCCTACTCTAACCGCCTGTATGGTCTGGCCGACTGGTACCGCCAGCTGTGGGCCGAGTCGCTGGGCAAGAAAGTCCTCCGCGACGGCCGGGAGGTGTGCGTCGGCCCCACGCCCATCAAGGCCCTGGGCACCACCGACCAGCACAGTCAGGTGCAGCTCTACCGCGAAGGCCCCAACGACAAGCTGGTGGTCTTTCTGGAGGTCCGCAAGCATCCGCGCGACGTTACCGTGCCGGACGTGTTCGCCGACGTGGCCGGCATCAGCTACCTGCGGCGGGCCAGGCTGTCCAAGCTGCTCAACGCCGAGAAGGCAGCCACGGAGTACGCCCTGGCCGAGTCGGGCCGGCCCAGCGTCACGCTGCGGTTCAATGCCATCACGCCGCCGTCGGTGGGCGAGTTCATTTACCTCTACGAGTTCACCACATCGCTGATGGGCGAGCTTCTGGGCGTCAACGCCTACGATCAGCCGGCCGTGGAACTGAGCAAACAGGCCGCCTTCGCCCTGATGGGCCGGGCGGGCTACGAGGACCTGGCCAAGAAGATCAAACCCTTTACTTCCCCGGACCAGACGTACTCAGCCTGACGGCTGAGTAAGGCTATTAGACCTGCCTACCGGCAGGCAGGCTGTTAGACTGTTAGGCTGTTCGGCGCGGCGGAAGAGGAGGAATTTCACCAAAAAAAATCAGGGACGACCAAGTTCCTTGGTCGCCCCTGTTTGTTTTCCTCGGGGCGGCGTGAGGTACACACCGCCGTGAGGTTGTCCGCCGCCTTTGTTCTGGCGGCTACACAGGCGAAGGGCAATGTGAGCACATTGCCGACCTTGTCTCTCCTCGGCATTCTATAATACCATTACCACTGTAGAAATCTAGGGGAAATCGCTGCAGAAAAATGAATTAGGCGAATTAGGTAACTTCCGTCCCCTGGGGGGGTTGTCCGCCGACGCAGAGGCTTGACTATCTTTCCGCAATGTGTAAAGCTGCCCACCGAAACGACGTTTTTCAGGGCCGGTGGACATGACGCAAAAGGGCTTTACCCTTTCTGAATCGCTGGTGGTTGTAACCTGCGTGGGCCTGCTGAGCAGCGTCCTGTGGCCCAGCTTGTCGTCGGTCCGCCAACAGGCCCGCCGTGCGGCGTGTGCCTCGCAGATGCACCAGATCGGCCTGGCCCTGGCCAGCTACGCCGCCGCGAATCAGTTCTGCATGCCGCCGTTCCGGTTCAGCGACGTGCGCGGGACCCTTCCGCTGTCGGGCCACTGGGGCGGGCCCAGCCAGTTTGATCCCGTCAGCCTCCTTAACCCCCGCCCCATTAATCTTGGGTGTCTGACAAGCCAGGGCCTGCTTTCTTCCGCCAACCTGCTTTGCCCCGCCGCGCCGGCGGAGCTCGGCGGCGGAGGGGCGAGCCTGTTTGCCGACACGCAATGGTTCAGCACCTACGGCCTGCGGTTCCCGATCAGCGCGGGCCTGTTCGATGAGTCGTCGTGCCTGCCGGCTGCGTACAAGCCGGGGCCGCTGGCGGTTTATCTGCGGTACGCCGGAGGGGACCGCGCCCCTCTGGCGGTGGGGTATGGGACCGGCGGCGTCAGCCACCAGACCGTGCCGCTGGTGAGGCTCGACCGCCGTTACGAGCTGGATCCGGCTGTGTGCTTCGGCCGTTCGACGTTCGATCCGGCGGCCGACGCCGTCGCCAGCGATGAGTTCTTCTGGCAGGACCGCAGTGAGCCGGCGCCGGCGGCGCTGGCGCCGGGCCTGAAGACCTACGCCGTCCGGGTGGGCTGGTCCCATGGCCGATATTTCAACGTCCTTTTCGGCTCCGGGGCCGTGCGGACGGTCGCCGACGACGGCACCGTGGCGGCCAACTCCGTTCCCCCCGGCGGCTCGGCGGTTGACGACGGGCTCTACTTCGGCAAGTATGCTGAGAAGGTCTGGCAGTATTTCGACGCCGCCAAGTAAACCCGGCGCGCCGGGACAAACCCGCCAGATCGGCGACCATGCGAATCCTGCTGAGCAATGACGACGGCATCCTCGCCCCCGGCTTGGCCGCCCTGCGGCGGGCCGTGGCGGATCTGGGCGAGTGCATCGTCGTCGCGCCCGGCACGCCGCAGTCCGCCGCCGGGCACGCCATTACCCTGCGGGTGCCGCTGACCGTCCAGCAGGTTCGCCTGGAGGACGGCGCGGAAACGTTCACGGGCCTCAGCGTGGACGGCCGCCCGGCCGACTGCGTTCGCCTGGCCATCCGCAAGCTGCTGACCGCCCCGGTGGACCTGGTGCTCAGCGGCATCAACGCCGGGGCCAACGTGGGCATCAACGTTTTTTACTCCGGCACGGTCGCCGCCGCCGCCGAGGCCGCCATGCTGGGCACCCCGGCCGTGGCGTTCTCAGCTGCGATGACCGGCGGAGAGGTGGACTTCGCCCGCATCGCCCGCTTGTGCCGCTTCGTGCTGGACCGGTTGCTGGAGGGCAAGGGCGCGGCGAGAAAACTTTCCGCCGGCTCGTTGGTGAACGTGAACATCCCGGCCTTGGCGCCGGGAGTGCCGCGCGGCGTCCGCGTCGTGCCGCAGTCCACCGCCGGCGTGGAGGACATCTACCACCGCCATGAGCATCCCCAGGGCCTGGAGTCCTACAAGCTGGGCGATACCTACAACTTCACCGACCCGGCCGGGCAGACGGACGTCACGTGCCTGGAAGAAGGATACATCACCGTCACGCCTCTGAAGGTGGATATGACCGACCACGCGGCTCTGGCTGCCTTGGCGAAGAAACCCTGGCCGCCGCTGCCGACGTAGCAATAACTACTCGGGGGTGGCGCTCTTTGAGATGATCTCTCACGCAGTGGGGCAGAGAACCCCCCCGCTCCATGACGAAGAATTCTACGCCGTCGGCGCGGCCTTTTTCGGCGGGCTGATGGACTCTTCCAGCGGCCGATGCTTGAGGCAATCGTCCACCGTCCAGCCGCGGCTGGTTAGCAGGCGCAGGGGATTTTCCGGCTGGCTGGTCCGGTCGGACAGGTAAATCGCCTCGATGACGGCCAGGTTCAGCAGGTTCTCGCGGGCCGAGCAGGCGTAGTAGCTGGTTCCCTCGGTCACGGCCGCGGCGAACGCCTCAGCCTGGCGGCGGAACAGGTCCACCGGGCCGATTTCCTCCTTGGTGCTGTCCCGCACGTTGCCGTCGGGGCCGCGGAGCGTGCACCACTCGCTGCGGGCCGTCAGCGAGCCGCTCCAGCCGTGGAGGTTCAGCTCCTCGCTGACCGGGCCGGAAGACCGCGTGGTGACCACGGTGGCCATCGAGTCGGTGCCGTAGCGCAGGATGGCGGCAGCCGTGTCGTCGGTGTCGTGGATGGGCACGGCGTCCTCGGCGGTCGAGCGGGCCGTCAGGCCGTACACCTCCTCCGGCACCCCCAGCATCCACAGCAGCAGGTCGATGGTGGGATAGGCCAGCTCCAGCAGCGCCCCGCCGCCGGCGGTGACCTTGTCGGCCCGCCAGCCCAGCTCCGCCCCCCAGCGGAACAGGTAGTGGCCGCGGGCCAGGAAAATCTTGCCCACCTCGCCGCGCAGCTCCCAGGCGCGCCTGTAGCCCGGCGCGAACCGCCGCTGCGTGCCCACGGCCAGCTTCAGGCCGGCCTTTTCCACCAGGTTCACGAACGCGGCGCCTTCGTCCAGGTTGCGGGCCAGGGGTGGCTCCTTCCAGACGCAGATGCCGCGGTCGGCGCAGGCGGCGATGAGCTCCGCCGCGGCCGGGGGAGGCACGGACAGGTACACGGCGGCGGGCTTGGTTTCGGCCAGCAGGCTGCGGTTGTCGCTGTAGGAAGGTAATCCCGCCGGCGCCGCGGCCTGCTCAGCCGCCCGGCCGTCGCGATCCGCCACGCCGACCACCTTCACCTTGTCGCTGGCGAGCAAGCCCTGCAACACCAGGCCGCCGAATCCGCCGACGCCGATCACCGCCACCGGCAAGGGATCCCTGCTGGACATGGAAAGCTATCCTCTCGATCCGTCCTGCCCTACTTAGTTGGCAGGCAGGCAAGAAACGGCCGCACCCTACGCCGCCCGCCGCGGCTTGTCAAGCCGTCCAGGCGGTGGTACCGTGAGCTTTCCAAGGGCAGACTTCCGGAAAGGGCGGTCTAAATGATCGAGGCGACGACGAAGAAGCGTCGGTGGTTGGGTTGGGTAATCACACTGGTCGTCATCGTCGCGGTGGAGGCGGTCTTGCATTCCCCATGGCCAAGGGGAACCATCCGCATCTCGCCGCAGACCACAGTCGTCGATGGGCCGCTTAATGAAGACGGCACGGTGAACTACGTCGCCGCGCTGGATGCCGCCTGGGCCAAAGGGGTCACCCGTGAGAATAACGCCGTCATCCCGCTGCTGGAGATATTCGGTCCTCAGGTGCTGCCCGAGGCAGTGCGGGGGCCGGTCCTGGCGAAGCTGGGCGTGACGTTGGACCCGCATAAGGCCTATTACATCGCCTGGGAGGATTGGTTCGCCATACGGCAACCGGCCTCGGATAAGGCCCAGACGCAGCCCGCAGAGGACGACACCACCGACAAAACTTGGGAATTGTTTGATAATTCAATGGACCGGCTGCGGGCCGGCCAGGATGCACCGGAACTGCGGCAATGGGTGAAGGCCAACGGTGCGTTTCTGGACCTGATCGTCGCGGCCACGCGGCGCCCGCGGTATTACGTGCCGATGGTCTCTACAGCTAGCCCACCGCAGGTCATCGAAGTAACGGGGCCAAACCTTCGCATGTATCGGGAGGCTGGCCGGGCCCTTATGGCCCGGGTGGAACTGGAAATTCGCGGCGGGCAGACCAAGGCGGCCTGGCAGGACGTCCTGGCCATCCATCGCCTGGCCAGGCTGATCGGCCAGGGGCTGACGCTGCTCGAAAAGATGATAGGGATGGCCCTGGAAGACGATGCGGTCCAGGCCGGGGCAAGGGTCGCCGACAGCGGACGCTGCACGGCCGCCGAAGCCAGGAGCATGTTGGCCGACCTGGCCCAGTTTCCGCCCGTCGATGGCGTCCTGGATTCGATCGACCGCGCCGAGCGATTCATGTGGCTGGACAGCATCATGGTGTTTTATCGGGGCGGTTTCTTTGGAAAGGCGCGAGTGGCTTCACCGCGAACAGGCGCCCTGGACTGGGACGAAATGCTTCTGGTGGGGAACCGGTTCTACGACCGGATCGTGGCGGCGGGGCGCATAGCGGATTTCACCCGCAGGGAGCAAGCCCTCCAGGCCATTTCACAGTCCGCGGAGGACGCAGTGATGGGTACGAGGGGGGTAGCCGCCATGGCCCTGAAATATCTGCTGCCAGTTATCGGAGGGCGGGCCGCAAAAACCGTTGTGAGCCATAGGCTCGCCAGCGTGTTGACTTACCTCTTGACACCCTCATTAGCTAAAGTTTTCGAATTCCAGGACGCTGCTCAGCTAAGGATGGAACTGGAGAAGGTATCGCTGGCCCTGGCGGCCTATCGCGCCGAGCACGGCCGCTGGCCGGACAAGCTGACGGAGCTGGCGCCGGCCTACCTGCCGGAAATTCCGGCGGACCGGCTCAGCGGCAGCCCGCTGGTCTATCGGCCGAGCGGGAAGGGCTACCGGCTCTACAGCGTTGGCGTGAACAAGCGCGACGACGGCGGTGTCTATAGGCACAGTGAGAGCCCCAGCGAAAATAAGGACGATATCTCCGTCGAGGCGAAATGATGGCATGAGGCGGCTGAGGGGATTCCAGCCGAGAGAAAGCTTATTTCACTTAGCCATCGGTGGCGGGGAGAAGCGGAAATAATCGAAGTCGGCCTGGCCGCCATGTTCGCCGTCGGGGGTCAGGCAGAACAGACCCACCTTCGCGCCGATCCACCGGCCGGGGACGGCTTGGAACTCAGGGCCGATGGGTTTTAGCGGTTGCTTAGACTTTTCATCACCCACGGCGTAGGCGAAGCGGCACACGCCGCCGTCGCGGACCTCCACGGCCAATCGGGCGGCGGGGGCGGGCAGCGATGCGGCGGCTACCTCCTTGCCGTTGACCTGCATTGTGAGCTTCGCGCCCTTGCCCGCCGGCTGGAGGACCATCGCCGCGTGCTCCTGGCCCATCACGATCAGGCCGGCCCGAACATTATCACTGTTCGCGGCCAGCTCCACCCTGGTTTCCACGGCGAATGCCCTGGCGGGGAATTTTTGCAGCAGCAGATTGGCGGCCTTGGTGAAGTCACCGCCCTCGACGCCTTGGGCGTACAGCCTCAGCCAACCAGGCCGGGCGGATAGCGAATACCAGTCGTCGCGATGGTTGGCCTGCCACTGCCACGCAGGGCCGAGGGTCGGCGAGTCGAATTCATCGGACGTCTGCGGGATGGCGACGGGGCAGGTGAGCCCCACGTCAGGCTTGGTCCATCGCAGCACCGGCTCACCGATGCCCTGGCCGCCGCGCTGCTGGCCCATCAGCGGCCAGCCGTCCCGCCACTGCACCGGCTGGAGGTGCACGATCCGGCCATAGGGGCCGGCGTCCTGGAAGTGCACGAACCACCATTGGCCGCCGGGCGTGTCCACCATCGCGCCCTGATGCGGGCCGTTGACGGGCGAGGCGCCCTGCTGAAGCACGATCTTGTCCTCGTAGGGGCCGAAAATGTTTTTCGAGCGGAGCGCCACTTGCCAGCCGGTAGCCACGCCGCCGGCCGGGGCGAGGATGTAGTAATAGCCGTCCTTCTTGAGGAACTTTGGACCTTCCATCGTCGGGTGGCGATCCGGGTCGTCGAAGACGACCTGGCCTTCGCCCAGCAGCCGCGAGCCGTCCGGGGCCATCGGGCAGACGCGCAGGCGGTGCTTGATGCCCGTGCGGCTGCGGGCATAGGCGTGCACCAGGTACGCCTTACCGTCGTCGTCCCACAGCGGGCAGGGGTCGATCAGGCCCGGACCGGCCTGGACGCATCGCGGGGCCGACCAGGGGCCGGCGGGGTCCTTGGCCGTGACGACGAAGATGCCCTCATCCACCAGCGGGAAGAAAATATAGAACAGGCCGTCGTGGTAGCGGATGGCCGGCGCCCAGACGCCGCAGCCCGGCTGCGGGACGTTGTAGCGGTCCAAGGGCAGGTTGGCCATCGCGTGGCCGAGGATCGTCCAGTTTACCAGGTCGCGGGAGTGCAGGATGGGCAGCGCCGGCGTGCAGTTGAAGCTGGAGGCCACCAGATAATAATCCTGGCCCACGCGGACCACGTCGGGGTCGGAGTAGTCCGCCAGCAGGACCGGATTGCGATAGGTGCCGTCGCCCTGATCGGGCGTCCAGGGATAGGCCTCCACGGCATTGGGATCGTACGCTTTGCTGCCCATCGGCGGCTCCTTGTGCGGTGCTCCGCAGCCCAAGACCCATAGACCACAAAGCGGCAGACAAAGAAATATCCATTTTAGTGTATGGGGAATCTGTATGGGAACCTGTCTGTCGTTTGCATGCACGGCAGTACCCGATGCCTGTTGCCCAGTGCCTGGTGCCTATCGCCTATTTTTTGGCCAGCTTCACCAAAATTTCCAGCCCGCGGGCGAGCTGGTCGTCACTGGTGGCGTAGGACAGGCGGAAGTGCGTGTCGCGGCTGGAGAAGACATTGCCGGGGATGATCAGGACGTTGTGCTCGATGGCCCTGGTGACGAACGCGGTGGCGTCGCCGCCGGGGGCGGGGCAGAAGGCGTAGAACGCCCCGGCCGGCTTGACCAGGCCGAACGTTTTCCCCAACGCGGCGTGGACCATGTCGCGTTTCTTGTGGTACGCGGCCACCTCGGCGGACATGTCGGCCTCCAGCGCGACCAGGCCGGCCTCCTGCGCCATGCTGGGGGCGCAGACGAAGCTGTACTGCTGGAGCATGGTCATCTTTTCGATGATCGGCCGCGGCCCGGTGCACCAGCCCATCCGCCAGCCGGTCATCGCGTAGCTCTTGGAGAATCCGCGCATCAGCAGCGTGTTTTCGTACAGGCCGGCCATGGAGACGAACGGCGAATCGTAGCAAAACAGGTTATAGATCTCATCGCTGATCACCAGCAGGTCTCTCCGGGCGGCGATGGCGGCGATGTCGCGCAGCTCGCGCTGCGTGTACACCGCGCCGGTGGGATTGGCCGGGGAATTGATGATCAGCAGCCGCGTGCGGTCAGTAATCGCCTCAGCCAGGCGGCCGGGGTCCGGGCGGAAGTCGTCGTAGGTGCTCACCGGCACGCACAGGCCGCCGCAGAGGTTCACCAGGTGCGCGTACATCACGAAGTAGGGGTCCGTGAGGACCACCTCGTCGCCCGGATTGACCGTCGCCAGCAGGGCCAGCATCAGCGCCCCGCTAACGCCGGCGGTCACCAGGTAGGGCCGATCGTCGGTCCAGCCGAACTCTTTGCGGCACAGGTCCGCCAGGGCCGCGCGGAGCTGGGGCGTGCCCTGGGTCTGGGTATATTTGTTCTTGCCGGCGCGGATGGCGTCGATGGCGGCCTGTTTCACGGCGGCCGGCACGTCGAAATCCGGCTGGCCGATGGACAGGTTGATGGGGTCCTTCATCCGGGCGGCCAGGTCGAAGACCTTGCGGATGCCCGAGGCGTCCAGCAGGTGCATCCGCTCGGCGATGGAGTGGCTTTTTCGGGTCATGGCCGTCGTGTGAAGACTCAGGACACACAAGACGCCATCGCCCGCCGTTGCAGCGGGCGATGGGGGTGATCGATTGGCGGCGTCCCGCAAGCGCGGAAACTATTTCTTCTTTTCCTGGCCCTTGGCGGCGGCCTGCGGCTTGGCAGCGCCCTTGGCTGCGCCTGCGGCTTGGGGCTTGGCGGCAGCGGGGGCCTTGGCGGCGCCTGCGGCCTGGCCCTTGGGGGCGCCCTTGGCGGCTTCGGCCTCGACGGGGGCGGCGCCCTCCACCGCGGTGCCGGCAGCAGCGGCGGCCTCCTCGGCGGTCTTTTTGGTCTTGGTGCCGGCCTTGGAGTGCTTCACGCGCACCTTGGGCAGGCCCAGCGGGCTGTTGACGGTCGGGTCGAATTTGCCCTCGTCGGTCAATAGGGCAATGCGCTGCGAGCGACTCAGTACGCTGCGCGAGCCGGCCAGCCCACCGTGGGACTTTAACGTTCTATCCATCGTCATGGTCGCAAACTCCTGAACTTCTGGATGCGGGTCGAAGTCGGCCGGTTACATCTTCACGAACCAGCCGCTCTCGCCCTGATTGAAGTCGTACTTGCCGCCTTGGTTTTTGTAAAGCTTACCCTGCTCCTCGATGGCCCGGAGGTACTTTTTCGCCTCGGGGCTGTCGGGGGAATCGAAGCCTCGCTTGGACAGCACAATGTACTGCTGCGGCGTGCCTTTGTACGTCATCACCGTCACCGGCTCGCCGTTGGCGTTCAGGAAGGCGGCGATGGCGTCGGCGTCCGCGCGATGCGAACTGTCCATGCCTCGCAGGCCCTGAACGACCAGGTAATACTTTCCTTTCTTCAATTCCGCGGCGCCGTCGGCGGCCGGCGGGGCGGCCTTGGCGGCGGCGGGTGCTTCCTTCGTCTCCTTCGCCGGTTCGGCGGTCTTGGGCAGCAGCGGCGATTCGTGCCGCTCGACGACGGCGGCCCGGACGGCCTTGTCCGCCGCGGCGGGCTTGGCGGGAACCATCGGCGCCTTGGCGACGGCCGGCGTGTTGGCAGCCGGAGGCGCATGACGCGAAGACGACTTGGCCACCCGGCCCAGGACGAACACGATCGCGATCAGCACCACCAGCACCACCCCAGCCGCCACCGCGTGGGCGGGGGTGAGCGCCAGCTTTAGCCATTTGCCTTCCTTGGCGATGAGTCTTTCCGGTTTTCGCGGCCTGGCCGCGGCGGCGGGAAGTGGCCTGGCTGGAACATCAAACGGGCTGGGCTCAAGCACCGGCGGCGGCGCGACGGCCTTGGGCGGCTTGGGGGCCTCCGGAGGCTCCGCAGTCTCCGCGGGAGACGGCTCCGCGGCCGCGGGCGGCTCGACCGTCGGGACGGCCTGCGGCTTCTTGCCGCCGGTCATCCACGGCGGGACGTTCAACTGAAAGCCGCCCTTGCCCTTCTGGATCAGCTCATAAAGGGCCGGTGCATTTTTTTTCTTGCTCACCGCTGCGTTCCTTGCCGTCCCAGGGAGAATCACAAAAAACGCCGACCTGCCCTGCCTACCGGCAGGCTCATCGGGGTTTAGAAAAATGCTACCGCCGCGCGGCGGCGATGTCAAGGCCGGCGGGAAGATGGGCCGCGGCCGGAACCTGCCTGCCGGTAGGCAGGTCGGGCGGCAAATGTCGGTTGACATGAGGGATGAGTGTGATAGCCTATGGGTATCCAAGGATGCCGAAACCGGCAGACGAACTATGCCCAAGACCGCGACGACTACGACGACGTCTTAATGGCTGGCCCCGGGTCATCCCGGCGGGCCGGTGCGTCGTGGGTCTGTGGGACCTTCGCCCGCCGGTTTTTTGTTTCCACCCGCCGAGGCCAGTGAGAGCCAGAAAAGTCCTGATCCGCGGCGGAGAGGAACGATTCGTATGAGCGTAATGATCAAATTGCCCGACGGCGCCACACGCGAGTATCCCGACGGGGTCGACGCGCTGCGCGTGGCAGGGGACATCTCGCCGCGCCTGGCCAAGGCAGCCGTGGCGGCCCGGATCGACGGCAAGCTGTGTGACCTGGCCTCGCCGATGGCGGCCGGGACGCACGAGCTGAAGATCGTCACCGACCGCGACCGGGACGGCCTGGAAGTGCTGCGCCACACGGCCGCCCACGTGCTGGCCCAGGCCGTCGTGCGGCTCTATGGGCCGGAGGTGCAGTACGCCATCGGCCCGGCGCTGATGGACGACTTCCAGTACGGCTTCTACTACGACTTCGACCTGCCCAAGCCCATCGGCCAGGAAGACCTGGAAAAGATCGAGCAGGAGATGCGCAAGATCGTGGCCGAGGACCTGCCGGTTACCCGCCAGGACGTCAACGACAAGATGGTCTTTGAGCTGATGGATGGGGCCGGCCAGACCACTTACAAGGGCGAGATTATCGAGGGCCTGATCAAGGAGCACACCGACGCCGGCAAGGACCTGCGACGATTTTCCGCCAGCGTGTACCATCAGGGTGAGTTCGTGGACCTCTGCCGCGGGCCGCACCTGCCCAGTACCGGCAAGCTGGCGGCCTTCAAGCTGCTGACCACGGCCGGGGCGTACTGGCGGGGCAGCGAGGCCAACAAGATGCTCACCCGCATCTACGGTGTGGCCTACTTCAGCGACAAGGAGCTGGCCGCGCACCTCAATCGCATCGAGGAAGCCAAGAAGCGCGACCACCGCGTGCTGGGCAAGCAGTTGGGGCTGTTCCTCATCTGCGACGCCGTCGGCCCCGGCCTGCCGCTGTGGATGCCCAAGGGCACGATCATCCGCAACGAGCTTCAAAACTGGCTGCGCAGCGAGCTGGATAAACGCGGCTACCAGGCCGTCATCACACCGCACATCGGCAAGCTGGAGCTGTACCGCACCAGCGGGCATTACCCCTACTACAAGGACTCGCAATTCCCGCCCATCCAGCTCAGCGAAACCGAGGGCTACCTGCTGAAGCCGATGAACTGCCCGCACCACATCCAGATCTATAAAGCCCAACAGCACAGCTACCGCGAGCTGCCGATCCGGCTGAGCGAGTTCGGCACCGTGTACCGCATGGAGCAGTCCGGCGAGCTGACCGGGCTGATCCGCGTCCGGGGCTTCACGCAGGACGATGCGCATATTTTCTGCACGCCCCAGCAACTGGAGGCGGAGGTGGAATCCTGCGTGGAGCTGACGCAACTGGTGCTGAACACGCTGGGGCTGACCGACTATCGCGTGCGGGTGAGCCTGCGCGGGCCGGAGGCCGACAAGTACGTCGGCAAGGCCGAGAATTGGGACCTGGCCGAGGCCAACCTCCGCCACGTCGTTAAAAAGCTCGGCATGAACTACGAGGAGGCCCCCGGCGAGGCGGCCTTCTACGGCCCGAAGATCGACTTCCTGGTCAAGGACTGCCTGGGCCGGGAGTGGCAGCTCGGCACGGTCCAGGTGGACTATAATTTGCCGGAGCGGTTCGAGCTGGAGTACACCGGCGCCGACAACAGCCCCCACCGGCCGGTGATGATCCACCGCGCGCCGCTGGGCGCGCCGGAGCGGTTCATCGGCATCCTCATCGAGCA
Source organism: Phycisphaerae bacterium (assembly GCA_049510055.1). Taxonomy (GTDB): domain Bacteria; phylum Planctomycetota; class Phycisphaerae; order SM23-33; family SM23-33; genus JALHTV01. The sequence goes on from JBEKZI010000043.1 coordinate 15,124, forward strand.
CTACGCCGGGGCGTTCCCGCTGTGGCTGTCGCCGGTGCAGGTGGCCGTGCTGCCAGTGAGCGACAAGTTCAACGACTACGCCGCCTCGGTGGCGGCGGCCCTGCGGCAGGCGGGCATCCGCGTGGAGGTGGATGACAGCCCCGAGAAGATCGGGGCCAAGATCCGCCGGGCCACGCTGGATAAGACGCCCTATATGGCCGTCGTGGGCGCCCGCGAGGCCCAGGCCAAAGCCCCCCCGGTGTTTATTGCACCGCAAATTGCCTTTGCAGAAGACCTGAGGCGTGTCACCGAGACCACCATCGCCACAGTGGCCGTGCGGCATCGCACCAAAGGCGACTTAGGCGCGATGAGCCTGGAGGCGTTCATCGGGGCCTTGCGGCGGGAGATCGATTCCAAGGGCGCCACGCCCCTGGCCGTGGACAAGAAAGCGTAACACGATATTGACCGGCTTGGCCGAACCGCCGTGGGGCGGCCGGCGGGCCGAAACTACAAACGAAGGAGAATCGCCATCGCACAGAACTTGCGTTGCAACGAGCGGATTCGTATCTCGCCGATACGGCTGATTGACGAGAACGATCAGCAGATCGGCATCGTGGAAATCGCCGACGCCCTGGCCCGCGCCGCGGCCGCCGGACTGGACCTGGTGGAGGTCGCGCCGCTGTCCAAGCCGCCCGTCTGCCGGATCATGGACTACGGCAAATGGAAGTACGCCCAGCGCAAGAAGGAGCGGAAGTCCAAGACGCACCGGCACGAGACGGCGTTGAAGGAAATCCGCATCAAGACACCCAAGATCGGCGAGCACGACCTGCAGATCAAGATCAACCACGCCCGGGAGTTCCTCGGCCGGGGAGACCGCGTGCAGTTCGCCCTGCGGTTCCGCGGACGCGAGTTGGCCCACATCGACGAGGGCCAGAAGGTCTTCGCCCAGATCAAGCAGGCCCTGACCGACGTCAGCAAGGTGGAGCACGACTTCCGCCGCGAGGGCCGGCGAATCCTCATGCTGCTGGCGCCCGGCGGGACCAAAAAGCCCGCCGCTAAAGCCGCCGCAAAACCCAAGCTGGCAGCGCCGGCTCCAGCGCCGCAGCCGCCTGCCGCGACGGAACCGTCACCCGCCCCGGCCGAGCCGCCGCCGAGCAGCTAGCGCCGCCGGCGCTTGAGCAGGGCGGCCAGCACGCCGGTCAGCAACAGGGTCGCGGAGGCCGGCTCGGGAATCTGGACTAAAAAGAGCCGCTCGTAGGCGTCGGCCCCGCCCGCACCGTCGGGGTCATACAGGCCCCACCCAGCAACCCAGCCTGTGTTGCTGATAGTTTCAGCGTCCATTAATGTCCAACCGCTGTTGGGGTCGATCAGGGTATTGAGGTCCACCGCGGTGCCGTCCAGACCCCAGTAGACAGGCCGCGGGCCTACGTAGTTGCCATCGATGTATTTGTCAACCCCGCCCACGGCTATGCCGGAGGCGTTTATTGCCCAAGCCAAGTTCCATGCGTATCCGTTGCTGTCCGTTCCGAGGTTGCCCAGTTCCGTGGCGACCGTGCCGCCGGCATCCCAGCGGACCGCACGAGCGCCCATGAAGACGCCGCCTACATACTTGTAGGCACCCCCCACGATCGTGCCAGTAGCATTGATGCCGCGGCCCCAAGTTCCCGTGGATCCGTTACTGTCCGTTCCGAGGTTGCCCAGTTCCGTCGCGACTGTGCTACCGGCATTCCAGCGGACTGCGTGAGTGCCCAGGTCGATGCCACCGTTGTACTTGGAACATGTCCCCACGAT
>JBEKZI010000044.1:0-16881 GCA_049510055.1 Phycisphaerae bacterium
TGGTAGCCGGTGGCCTCGCGGAAGGCGTCGCCCATGCCGCCGTGCACGCCGGCGATGCCCACGCCGCCTTTGACGGCCGCGAGCAGGCCCTTGAGCTGGTCCTTGGAGATCGTGCCCATCGTCCAGACCGGCACGATGAGGTTCAGCGCCGCCAGCTTGGCCGCATCGGCGAAGCTGTCCAGCGTGGTGGAAAGCTCCACCTGGAAATCGTGCTTCCGCAATTGCCCGGCCAGGACGGCCGCGACCTTGTCCGGCTCGTGGCCTTCCCATCCGCCGTAAACGATGAGGGCTTTCATGGGGTTCGCGTCCAGCTTTGTAGGGCGGGTAACTTGTTACCCGCGGAATCTTTTCGAGACCAGAAGGCGGGAAACAAGTTTCCCGCCCTACCCGGCTGTTTTAGAAATAATTACTTCGTCGCCGCTGCCGCCACGGCCGCGGCCACGGCCTGGTGGGTGGCCGGGTCCATCATCTCGGGCATCAATTCGCCTTCCGGCACCGCGGCGGCCAGGGCCTTGGCGGCCGCCAGCATCATGTCGATGGTGATGGATCGGGCAGCCGTGTCCAGCGCGCCGCGAAAGATGCCCGGATAGGCCAGGGCGTTGTTCATCATCCGCCCGTCGGCCGCGATGGACGCCCCGGCCTCGTACGCCTCCGCGACGGAAATCTCGCTCACCGGATTGGCCAGGGCGAAGATAATCGGGTCCTTGGCCATGGCACGCACCATGTCCTGACTAACGAGATTCGCCTGGCTGACGCCGATGAACAAATCGCGCCCGGCCATCGCATCGGCCAGCGTGCCTTTAATAGTGTCCTTGTTGGTCCGCTCGGTCAGGGCGACCTTTTCGGAGTTCATGTGCTCCTTTCGGCCGCGGTAGAGGATGCCCGAGCGGTCGCACAGCACCACGTCATCGATGCCGGCGATCTGGAGCAGTTCGGTGATAGCCGTCCCGGCCGCCCCGGCGCCGCTGATGGCGCAGCGCATCTTGGGGATCTTCTTGCCGGTTTTCTTGACCGCGCTGAGCAAGCCCGCGAGCACGATCGTGGCCGTGCCGTGCTGGTCGTCGTGGAAGACCGGGATCGGCAGCCGGCGGTCCAGCTCGCGCGTGATGCGGAAGCATTCCGGGGCGGCCACGTCCTCGATCTGGATCGCCCCGAAGCCCACGGCCAACTTCTCCATGATATTGATGAACTCATCCGCGTCGTGCGTGTCGATCAGGATCGGCTCGGCGGAGATCTTGGCGAATTCCCAGAAGATGGCCGCCTTGCCCTCCATCACCGGCAGGCCGGCCAGCGAGCCGATATCGCCCAGGCCCAGGATGGCCGTGCCGTTAGTGGCGATGGCGACCTTGTTGGCGATGTTGGTAAACTCTCGCGCCTTGGCCGGGTCGGCTTCGATGGCCTTGCAGACCCGCGCCACGCCGGGGGTGTACACGATCCGCAGGTCGGTGTTGGAGCGGATGGGCGTGCGTGCGCGCATCTCGCAGGCCCCGCCGCGGTGCGTCTCCATGGCCAGGTCCAGCACGTGAACGACGGCCGCGCCCGCCACGGCCGCGGCAGCCGAGCGCACGGCCGACATCTGCTCGTCGCCCGTGGTGAACACCTGCACGTCGTAGACGGTCTGACCCCGAAAATGCTCGGTCGGTTGGGCATCGCCGGTTCGTCCACCAGCCTTGGCGATGGCTGCGAGCAACTTGTCCAGCGCATCGGGCTGGTCCGCCAGCCGCACGCGCATGAGGAACGCAATCGGTCGCTCGAACTTGTCCTGTAACGCCTGAAGCGAAGCCATGTTTACCTTCCGTCCTTTAGTTGTTGCCTGAGGTCTGAAGCCTAAGGTCTGAGACCCATCTGCCAGGGCCGCAGATTATACGTTCCAAAGGCGGGATGCAAAAGGAAGGTGAGGATAGGATAAAACTCGGAGTCTGCCTTAGTCAAGGAGGTGCAGATGTCCTCCGGCTCGGGTACAGGCTTTCTTCAAGGTCGGGCTTCTTCTCTTTTCTTTTGATCTGTTGGTCCGTCCTGCGAGATATCCTTCTTCAAGCCTCCAGATAGGAACTTGGGAAGCATTTCGGAGCAGTTACCTAAGCACCGGATAATTCTTGAAATGTCGAAGCCCCGAATACTCGTTTTAAACTTGCGGCGTACCCTCTCGCATACATCACCAGAGGGATCGATTATAATTATTTTTTGTGTAAGTTTTGTCTGCATAGACTTGAGAAGCATCCGGGAAATATATAGATCTGCTTCGGCAAAAGAAAATCCGACAACCGTGATGATTTCTGCTAGCTCAAAGGCATTCTTCGCTTCCTCTAGTAGTGATGTAAGCTGGGGTGCCACATCGAATTTTATTGCCAGGGGTGGTACCAGCAAACCCCGACGTTGTCCCCCACATGCTTTGCAAATACCAATGACAGGATAAGGAGATTTGTCCTCTTCATATTGCTGGACCATACTCCTTAGTTCAACTAGTTGAACCTCTTGGCATGTTTCGCAGTAAAACCAGTTAAGACTACCATGGAGTTTGACCAACGTGGTGTCTGAATGACTTGCCTGAGGTGCTGGGTTGCCCTTGAATCCGATACGATACTCGAAAGGCTTCGTAGTATTAGCTAGTGCGAGGTCCATACAACAATCGTAGTTCGTCGTAACGATGCGAGTATCGAGATGATTTGCGGCGTACTGGGCAATGGACTCATGTGCCTTGTTGGGACTTGCAGGTAGCATTATGTTAGCTAGGAGACCGAAAAGCGTCTGTAGCGTATCCTGCAGAAACGCCACGGAAGAGACATCTGCCGCATCGATGCGTGGTCCATAGTGCCGCGTTCGTTCAGAAGATCGGCGCCATGACTCTTCGGTAGAGGCTTCCTCCTCTCGTCTGAACAAGAGGTAGCTCATCAGGCGAAAAACCTGTTGGTTCTTACTACTAAACGTTGCTAGTTGGGCGGCAGTTAGGAGATCTTCGATATTATCTATTCCACGATTATCACAGAAATCGGCTAAACGCATCACGTCATCGCGCTGGAGACGCCGGGCTCGATCTAACAAATGTGGGAGAAGCTCGCGAACAGTAGGAATGTTTGAGGGGGCAGGTTTAGAGGCACCAGCACCAAGAAGAAAAGCTATCCGGACAGTTTCAGGACTGATTGCGGTTATGGAGGTGTCTACTGGGCCAACCCGGTCGAAAAACTCCGTTAACTGCTTCATGGCCTCCGTGGAAACATGATCACGAAGCAGGTGGGCTTTCGAAAGGAAAATCGTTCCCCATGCAGGATGGATTTCTTCACGTTCTTCGTTGAGGTCATCATCCCTAAACACCCGGAGAAAAATATCGTGTAAATCAGATGCGCTTGTTGAGCGTTTTGCGAGGTCTAACAGTTGTTTTTGCTCGGGTGATATTCTCTCTGTTCCGACGATCATGGTTCGCTCTCCGGATTCATACCCCGAATCCCTCGAAAACTATCTTATCTTTTTGTACGGTCTAGGGCAATGCATAGCCTAGTGAATACCCTATCGGTGTAACTGAGTTCCTTGCCCGTACAAACATGAGCAGAAAACCAAAGATCAGAAATCGTCAGCCCTTGCTGACGGTGATGAGCGTGTCCAGGGCCTTGGCGGCGGCGTGGGAGTCGATGGATTGTTCGGCGATGGGGATGGCGGCCTTGATGGACTTGGCGCGGTCGGCCACGACGATGGCCGCCGCGGCGTTCAGGACCACGATGTCGCGGGCCGGGCCCTTTTGACCGGCCAGGATTTTTCGGATGACCTCGGCGGATTCCTGGGGGCTTTTGACCAGCAGGTCCGCCAGTTTCGCCTTCGCCAGGCCGAAATCCCGCGGCTGATAGGTCCGCGTCGTGATCTTTCCGGCGATCAGGTGCGAGACCTTCGTGGCTGCCGTGGTGGAGAACTCATCCAGGCCGTCGGCGGCGTGGACGACCATCGCGTGGACGGCCCCCAGCTCGCCCAGTACCGCCGCCAGCGTTTCGGTGAGCGCGCCGTCGAACACGCCCATCAGTTGCCGGCGGGCGCCGGCGGGGTTGGTCAGCGGGCCCAGGAGATTGAAGATCGTCCGTACGCCCAGCTCTTTTCTCACCGGCCCGGCGTGCTGCATGGCCGGGTGGCACCGGACGGCAAAGCAGAAACACACGCCGGCCTGCTCCAGGCAGCGGGCCGCCACGGCCGGCGAGGCGTCGATGTTCACACCCATTGCGGCCAGGACGTCGGCCGAGCCGGAAGGCCGGGTGTGCGTGCGATTGCCGTGCTTGGCGACCTTCACGCCCGCCCCGGCCGCGACCAGGGCCGCGGCCGTGGAGATGTTGAACGTGGCCAGGCCCGTGCCGCCCGTGCCGCAGGTGTCGATGACGTCCGCCCCGGCTGCGTCGATGGCCACCGCGTGCCGCCGCATGGCCGCCGCGGCGCCGGTGATCTCTTCCACCGTCTCGCCCTTGGCGGCCAGGGCCGCCAGCAAGGCGGCAATCTGGGCCGCCGTCCACCGCCCGTCCATAATCTCGCTGAAGGCCTCCTGCGCCTGCTCGCGCGAGAGGTCTTTGCCGGCGGTCACCTGCCGCAAGATTTCGCTGTACGTTTGCTCAGCCATGAGATGCCCTGATTGGCGGTTTCGCCAAGCCGCGGGCGATTATAGCGGCCGCGGGACGCTTGCGAAATCATCTCGGTGCGCCTACGTTTGGGCGCAGGATGGAACGCTGGTCCCTGCAATTTCAGGCCGTCCCCGGCCGGGCGCTGCTGGCGATGCTCCTGGTGGCCATCGTCGCCATTCTGCTGGGCCAGGGCGTCTGGTGCCTGTATCGCAGGCGTCCGCGATCGGCGGTGTTTTTCCTGGCCGCTGCATTTGGGCCACTGGTTCTGGCGGTGGTTCTGGCGATAGATGCCGCACGCCAGTACGCCGCCGGTAGGAAAGACGCCGCGAAGTTGTCGGCCTGGGCGGCCGCACCGCTGGTGCTGCTGGCCATCGCCCTGGGCCTGCTGGCGACTTCGGCCGATGCCGTGTGGCTGGCGGCCGTGGCGGGCTGGGCGATGACGGCCATCGGGGCGTTCTACGCCACCGTGTATGGCCCGCTGGGCCCGCGGCGCCTGGCGGCGTTGATGGCCCTGCGGATGGCGGCCGTGGCGGCGCTGCTGGCGGTGCTGTTCAAGCCGGCCATCGGCGTCGTGGTGAATCCGGAATCCCTCAAGCCGCCGCTGCCGGTGCTGGTGGACCGCTCTGGCTCGATGGCCACGCTGGACGCCAGCACTGAAAATTCCCCCACGCGCCTGGCCAAGGTCTGGGCGGCGCTGTCGGTCAATCGGCAACGGTTGGAGGCGGTCTTCCGCCCGCGATGGCGGCCGTTCGGCAAGACCGTCGAGGACGCCAAGAGCTTCGAGGCGGCGGCCTCGCGCCTGCCGACGGGCGAGGGCAGCGACGGCACGGACATCGCCGGTGCGATTCGCCATGCCTCGGCCGAGCCGGCCCGGCCACGAATCCCGGCCATGCTGCTGCTGTCAGACGGCATCCACAACGGCCCCGGCAGCGTAGAAGAAGCGGTCGCCCAGGCCGGCGTGCCCATCTACGTCGTCGGCGTCGGAGCGACCACCCAGCCGGCGACGGCCAAGCGGAACATCAAGCTGGTGTCGCTGGACGCTCCGCTGGACGTCGCCCGCGATAGCGAGGCTACCGTGCGGGCGACCTTCCAGGTGGATGGCCTGCCTTCGGCGCCGGTGGAGGTGCAATTGCGGGATGAAGCCAGCGGCGAGGTCCTGGCCACAACGAAGCTGACGGCCGGCAAGCCTTCGGCCACGGTCACGGCGGAGCTGACCTGGACGGCAAAAACCGGCGCGGAAGAGGCCAACCTGCCTACCGGACAGGCAGGCCAGGCGACGATTCAGAAGCTGGTCGTCTGCGCCGTGCCGCATCCGGCCGAGGCCGTCGTGGAGGACAACGCCATGCCGCTGCACGTGCTGGTGACCGAGCCGCGGATCGGCGTGCTGTACGTGGAGGGCTCGATGCGGCCGGAGTACAAGTTCCTCAAGCGCCTGCTGGACAGCGATCCGCAGTTGCGTTTGGCTACGCTGGTGCGCGTCAGCGGCAACCGTTTCGCGGCCGGCGGCGCGCTGGGCGGGCGGACCATCTCGGCCATCCCAACCACCGAGGAGGATTTCCGCAACGTGGACGTGCTGATCCTGGGCGACTTGGACCGCGGCTTCCTGACCGACGCCCAGATGGCCGCCATCCGGCGGTTCGTTGACCGCAGCGGGGGCTTGCTGATGCTCGGCGGGCACAACAGCTTCGGACCGGGCGGCTACGGCGGCACGGACATCGAGGCCGTCCTGCCGGTGACGATGGGCGGGCGCGACCAGCCGCAGGAGACGTCGGAATTTCTCCCGCGCCTGACGGCCGCCGGAGCGACCCATCCGGCCACGGCGGGGATGGCGGAGTTCCTGCCCGCCCCGGATCAGCCGACCCCCAAAAGCGCCCTGCCGCCGCTGGCCGGCTGCGTGACCGTCGCGGGCGCCAAGCCTGCCGCGGCGGTGCTGATGGTGCATCCGACGCAGCGCAACGCCGCCGGGCCGCTGGTCATCCTGGCCGCCCAGCAGGTCGGGGCCGGCCGGACGGCGGCCTTCACGGCGGACACCACCTGGCGATGGGACCTGCCCATGCGGGCCATGGGCGCCGCAAGCCCCTATCAGCGGTTCTGGAGCCAGCTCGTCCGCTACTTGGCCAACGCCGAGGTCAAGACGCGGCGGGCCAAGCCCTCCGTGCTCCTGAGGCCGGGGCGAACGTATCTCCAGGCCGGGGAATCGACGAAGGTCACCGTCCGCGCGCTGGACGAAGGCGGGGCGGGCGCCGATCCGGCCCGGCTACGATGCACGCTGGCGCCGGCCGGCGGCGGGCCGACGCAGACGCTGGCCCTTTCGCCCACGCCCGCCATGGGCCTGCTGGAGACGACCGTCGCCCCGCTGGCGCCGGGTAAGTACGTCCTTCGGGCGGCGGTGGTGGATGCCGGCGGCAAGGAAATCGCCTCCGACCCGATGCTATTGCTGGCGGCCGGGGCGTCCGGCGAGACCGAGCGGCTGGCCCGCGACCAGGAATTGCTGAACCGCATCACCCAGCGGTCGGGCGGCGCGGCCGTGGAGTTGCCGGCCCTGGGGCAACTGGTCAGCCAGCTCATCGACCTTTACCGCAATCCCGCGCAGGACAATCCGGCGGGGCAGACGTACCGGCTGTACAATTTCCCGCTGCTGTTCGGAGCGTTTGTGGTGCTGCTGGCGGTTGAGTGGCTGCTCCGCCGCCGCTGGCAGCTTCACTAGGGCGTCGGGGGCCGTCGTCCGAATCCGTCGGGATTGTCTTTGGCCGCGAGGCTAGGTACGATACGCGGCGATGGAAAACGGATGCGCCATTCCGTCGGTCGGTCGGGTGCGGTGCGGCTGGCCCGCCGGAGCGGTGCGGCGCCTGGGCGGGGCGACGGTTTCGGCCCTGGCGGTGGCGGTCCTGCTGGTGGCCGGGGCGCTTCGGCCGGAGCCCGGCGGCGTGGGCACGCACGAACAACTCAATCTCCCGGCCTGCTCCTTCCTGGTCCGCACCGGCTGGCCTTGCCCCACCTGCGGGCTGACGACCTCCCTGGCGGCGATGGCGCACGGCAATGTGGCCTTGGCCTTCTCCGCGCAGCCGTTTGGGGTGGTGATATTTTTAGCCTTGATAGCTGCGGCGGTGGCCGGCGGCGTGGAAGCCTTGTCCCGGCGGCCCGTTTTCAGTTTTCCCCGGCCGGCGGCCTGGTGGGTGCTGGCGGCGGCCGGCGGCCTGGTCGGCGGTTGGGCGATCAAGCTGGCCGTCGGGTTGGCCTGCGGCCGCTGGCCCGTTCGATAATCGCCCTTGAGCGAAATCATGAGGATGAAAGCACGATCGATCGTGACGGCCGGCGCGGCGGCGGGGCTGCTCGCCTGCCTAGGCCTGGCGGGGTGCAGCTATTTTGCCTATCTGATGGCGCCGGAGCCGGCGCCCAAGAAGGTTACGGCGGAGTTCTCCGACCTGAAGAACACGCATGTGGCCATCGTGATCTTCACCGACGATCGCACGCAGTACGAGTATCCCTACGCGCGCCTGACGCTGGGTTCGGTCATCCGGGGCGAGATGAACGAGCACCTCAAGGGCGTGACGGTGACCGATCCGGCCAAGGTGTGCAAATACCAGGACGAGCACGCCGACTGGACGTCGATGGGGAAGGCGGAGCTGGCGGCGGCTTTGGGGGTGGATTACGTCCTGGACATCACGCTGGTGGAGTACGCCACGCGCGAGCCGGGCAGCATCGAGCTCTTTCGGGGCCGGATCACGGCCCAGGCCGCCCTGTACCGCGCCGGGCAAAGCGACAGCCAGGGCTGCGCGTGGCGATGCGACCGGCTCAGCGTGATCTATCCCAAGAACAACCCGATCGGCGTCTCCGCCGACAGCGACCGCCAGGTGCGTGGGGCCGTCGAAAAAGAGTTCGCCGACGCGCTGGTCAAGAAATTCTACGACCACAAGGAACCGGTGGAAGAATAAATGAACCGCAGGGCGACAGGAACGGCGTGGCTGGCGCTGGCCGCGATGCTGATGTCGACGGGGTGCCAGCAGGGACTGGGCTGGCTGGCGGCGAATCTGAGCCCGCCCGAGAAGGTCAAGGCGCTCTACAAACCGCCGGAGGGCAAAAAAATCCTGGTGTTCGTGGACGACGTCCTCAACCCCGTGACGTACGAGCCGATCAAAGGCGAGCTGACCGAGCAGATCAACGAGAAGCTCGTCATGCACAAGATCGCCGCCTCCACCGTGCCCTACGACCGGCTGACGCAACTGAGGTCCGAAACGCCGAATTTCGACCGCCTGAGCGTGGCCGAGGTGGGCCAGAAGCTCAACGTGGACCTGGTCCTCTACGTGCACATCGACAAGTTCAGCCTGAGGGACGAGACCAACCTGCTGTGGCAAGGCCGGATCCAGACGACCGTCCGCCTGGTGGACGTCATCGCCGGGCGGCTGTGGCCGCAGGACCAGCCCGAAGGCTACTCCCTGCCGGCGGTGGAGCTGCCACCGGTCGATAACTCCTCCGGCGGCTACGAGGTGCAGGTGGCCAAGGACCTGGCCTCGCAGATGGCGGATCACATCGCGGAGGTCTTCTACGACCACACCCAACCGGTGGCCTTGCAGCCGTCGGGCAATATAGAACACAAGCCGGCTGAATAAAGGGGGCAACAGGCGTTAGGCACCAGGCACTAGGCACCAGGGGGCATGGCGCCCGGCGGGAGAAATTCTATGGGCAGGCGCACTGGAGGAATGAACGTATCGTTTTTGTGGATCCTTGCAGTGTTGGCCGTTATCGCCGTGATGGCCAGCATGATGCTTCCCTCGCTGAAGCAGGCGCGGATAGAGGCTTTCCACAAGAAGCTCAACCCGCTCGATACGCTTTTGAGCAGCTTGGATCCGGGGCAGATTGCGTTCGGCGCACCGGGGCGGATGGGGTACGGCGAGACGAAGACCGTCACGCTGTTGCTGTCCAAGACAAAATCGATTCCCGAATTGGAGCAGTCGCTGGCGGGGTCGGAGGTCGTTCAGGGCCACACCGTCAAGGTCGCCGACGTCATGGAGGCCCATCTGACGGGCATGGATTTCGACATCGTGCCCACCACGCCGGAAGTGCAGTCGATCAGCGGGCGCGAAACGACCGAGTGGAGCTGGCAGATCAAACCCAAGGAGTTCGGCCGCCTGCCGCTGCGCCTTTCCCTTAACGCCAAGTTCCTCGTCGATGACAAGGAGCAGACCCACACGATACGGACGTTCGAGGAGACCATCACGGTCACCGTGGCCTGGCCGCGGAGCGTGCTGGTCTTCCTGCGCCATAATTGGCAATGGCTCTGCACGGCCATTCTGATTCCGATCGCGATCTGGTTCGGCCGCCGCGTGTGGAAAGCCAGGAAGAAGAAACACAACGGTGAAGCTTCAGGAACGACGCCGTAACGCCCCGCGGGAGTTTATCCTCATTGAAGGAGATAAGTATGCTGTCTAAGCCGCCCCCAGATTTTGATGAAGGCAAATGGCGTGAGATGTTTGGTCCTGGACAACCGGATTCCATGATCCGGCAGGCCATCCAATACTGTTGGATGATGCTTCCCAAGGAAAAGAAAACCGTTAAAGACCTCGAAGGTCTGATGCGCATGCTTCTGGAGAGGGCCCTTCAGAATTTTCGGGAGGACATGAAAACGTTCGGCGAAGGCACGTAGGGTGTTAGGTTCTCTGCGAGGAGCAGCTCGCCAGGGGGTTACTTGCTCGGCACAGCCGCGGATTTGTGGACCAGGTCGATGGCGAGGTTGACGGCCGCCATCATGCTGGACGAGTCGGCCTTGTTCTTGCCGGCGATGTCGAAGGCCGTGCCGTGATCCGGGCTGGTGCGGACGATCGGCAACCCAAGCGTCAGGTTCACCGCCTCGCGCCAGGCCAGCAGCTTGATGGGGATCAGCCCCTGGTCGTGATACATGGCCACCACGCAGTCAAACTCTCCCGCCAGCGCCTTGATGAACACCGTGTCGGCCGGGAAGGGCCCCGAGACGTTGATGCCGGCCTCGGCGGCTAGGATGATCGCGGGCGTGATGATGCGGGCTTCCTCGTCGCCGAATCGGCCCTCCTCGCCGGCGTGGGGGTTCAAGCCGGCCACCGCAATCCGCGGGGCGGGCAGGTCGAACCACCGCCGCAGCGCCTGGTCGGCCAGGTCGATGGGGTGGAACACGCAGCCGATGGTGAAGCGGTTGCGGATCTCGAACAGCGCCTGGTGGATGGTGGCCAGCACCACCCGCAGTTTGGGGGCGACGAACATCATGGCCACGTGCTTGACCTTGAACTCCTCGGCCAGCAGCTCGGTGTGGCCGGGATACTTCTTGAACCCCGCCTCCTGCCAGGAGGTCTTGGAGATCGGCGCGGTGACGATGCCGTCGATGAGCCGGGTCTTGGCGGCCGCGATGGCGTCCTTGCAGAAGGCCATGGACGCCTTGCCGCCGAAGCGGCTGGGGCCGCGCTGCATGGCCGCCGGCTGGGAGAATTCGTCGTAGTCCAGCAGGACGACGTCGTCCGGCAGCGGGCGCGTCAGGGCCGAAAGGTCCTCGTGATGCTCGCGGCGGATGGGCAGGTCGATCTCCAGCGCGTCGGCCGTGTAGGCCAATTGCTCCGCCAGGCCGAAAATCACAAACCGCGCCCGCCGCCGCAGCGCCGGGTCGGCCAGGGCCTTGACGATGATCTCCGCCCCGATGCCGCAGGGGTCGCCCATCGTGATGCCGATTGTCGGACGAAACGGTTCCATAAAAAAAGGTTAGAGGTAAGAGGTTAGAGGTAAGGGTAAGGAAACTGCGGCATCGCAGCGTTGTTCTTACCGCTCACCTGGAACCTCTCACCAGGTGTTATACGAATCCAAGCTCGCGGAGCTTCTCTATCGTCAGGCCGCTTTTGGGCGTTGCGGGCCGGCCGAGCATTTTGGCGACGTACTTGCCGATGATGTCGGTCTCGACGTTGACGCTGTCGCCGACGGCCAGGGCGCCCAGCGTCGTGGACTGAAGCGTCGTGGGGATCAAGGCCACGGAAAATCCATCTCCCCGGACGTCCGTCAGCGTCAGCGAGACGCCGTCCACGGCCACGGAGCCTTGCGGCACCATCGCGGCCGCAAGTTCCGCCGGGCAGGCGAACTCGACCGTCCAGTCCGTCCCGCGCCGGATGGCCGCAACCTTGGCCACCCCATCGGCGTGGCCCTGGACGATGTGGCCTTCCAAGCCGCGATCAGCGCGAAGCGGCCGCTCCAGGTTCACCTTCGCCCCGGCCCGAAGCGCACCTAAGTTGCTGCGCTCCAGCGTGGCGGGCACGATGTCGAACTCCGCCGCCTCACCGTCCATGGCCGCCGCCGTCAGGCACACGCCGGCCACGGCCACGCTGTCGCCGGCGGCCAATCCCGTCGCCAGGGGGCCCAAATCAATGGTCAACCGCCGGCCGCCGCCGCTTGCGCGAACGGCTCGGATCTGCCCGACGTGTTGGACGATGCCTGTGAACATCTAGTTCGACTCCGCTCACCACAGGTTCTCTATAATACCGTCATGCTAGGCGATTGGCGCAGCCGCGCCAATAGAGGATAGCCGCCGGCGGCTGTCCCGGCGGTCCTGCGCCGCGGCCTTATTGATACGGGCGGCCAGTCGTGTTATAGTGCCCCGCTTACGGCGATGTCCGAAGTCACACCAGAAGAAGGCAAACACTCACTCCTATCACCTCAGCAGCGGCAGCGCGGCCAGGGGATGATGATTCGTACGGCCGTCAGCAACTCCGTGCTGAACGAGCTGACCAAGGGCAATCTGGGGCAGGTGTTCATCCTGGCGTTGGGGGCCACGCCGTGGCACATCGGCTTGCAGGCGACGCTGGCGCGCCTGGCGCCGCTGGCGCAGCTTCCCGGGCTGACGGTTATCCTGCGGGCGGGCAAGACGCGCCTCGCGGCCTGGGGCTACCTGGCCGTGATCGTGCCGCTGGTGTGCCTGGTGGCGCTGGCGCTTTTCGGTTGGAGCGGCCCGGCCGCGGTGATGGCGGGCATCGCGGCCTACACCGCCATGTCGGCCATCGGTTCGTTCGCCAACACGTCCTGGTGGCCCCTGCTTCAGGACGTGACCACCGGGGAGGCCAAGGGCGCCTTCTTCGCGCGGCTGCGGACGCGCCTGCGCACCGTGGAGCTGCTGGTGCCGATCGGCCTGAGCTGGTACGTCGCCCGGGCCGCCCTGCCGTGGCGGTTCGCCGTGCCCTTTGCGGTGGGGATCGCGGCCACGCTGATCGCGGCCTATTTCATGCGCCGGGTGCCGGAGCGACCCATGAGGGTCCGCCATGCCGGCCTGCTGCGTCGCATGCGCCTGGCCCTGCGGGTCACCAGCGTGCGGGCCTACCTGCAATTGGTGGTCCAGAGCTTTTTCACCGAGGGATTGATCACGCCCTTTTTCGTCGTGATGGTCCGCGCCTGCGGTCTGCCGGACGCCTACATCGTGCTGATGGGCGCGGCCGCGGCGGTGGGCCACGTGGCCGGGCTAGGCCTGTGGGCCCGCTCCGTGGACACCCACGGCGGCCGGCCCGCCCTCAGCCTGACGCTGGCGGGCGTGGCCTTGCAGGGCCTGGCCTGGCTGATCATTCCCACCGTCCCGGCCGGGGCCACGAAGCTGGCCGTCATCTGGCCGCTGCTGGTCTGGTCGCTGGCGTTTTACCTCTCGTGGGGGTTCTTCCGCGGCGGGTTCCTGATGGGCCGCACGCAGTTCCTGCTGGACGCCATTCCCCACCGTTTCCAGACCGACGGGTTTACGATCGTCAATCTGGCCGAGCCCGCCGGCGGGGCCTTGGGCGCCATGGTGGGCGGCCTCGTCTTCAACTGGCTGACCGTCCATCCCATCCACTGGGCGGGCATCGATGGGCGGGCGATGTACCTGGCCGTCGCCCAACTGGCCATGATAGCCGTCTGGCCGGCCAAGAGCCGTCTGGCCGGCCACGACCGGCAGACTACCGGACGCAAGTTCCTGGCCAACGGCTGGCAATTGCTGCTCGCCGGCCGAAGCGACCCCGACAGCCCCGGCCCCAAAAACCCTTGACCGCCAGCCGCTCCCCCTTATGATGGAATTGTCGCGCCCGCGGGCGTAGCTCAGTGGTAGAGCGTCACGTTGCCAACGTGAATGTCGTGAGTTCGAATCTCATCGCCCGCTTGCGACATGGGCTTGCCGCCACAGGTGGCAAGCCCATGTCGTTTCTCCAGCATGGCCCGCCCCTTTTATGTGCCCCCATTTTGCACCTTGACGGATTTCGGGATGTATCTTAAACTTAAAGTGTAC
The DNA here is from genome assembly GCA_049510055.1 of Phycisphaerae bacterium. Lineage (GTDB taxonomy): Bacteria > Planctomycetota > Phycisphaerae > SM23-33 > SM23-33 > JALHTV01. The sequence goes on from JBEKZI010000044.1 coordinate 13,843, forward strand.
ATAGGGTTTCCTGCTGTGGACGTATAGGGAGATCGGCTGGGCTGGTCTGGGAGTACCGGCCGGGCCGTGTAAGGGAAGGGCAAGCTTCGCCAGTTTGCACCCCCACCCTCGCCCAGGTTCGGGCAGTCGTCCTTAAGTTGCGGCAGCGCACCCATTGTTTTCAACCTCCGCTGGGTGAAGCGGCGGAGAGGAACAAGCCGGTGTGACAGACCGGCTCTATAGTCAACGGGTAGGGCGAGCCTCGCTCGCTCGTCCCTCCTACCCCAGCCCGCTTTGGGCGAGTTTCACGCCAACGTGAGACGTGCTGCGCTCGTCACGTGACAAGCGCAGAAAAGAGCGTCCGGTGTCGCACCCCCAGCACCCGCGTGTGCCTTGCGGCTGCGGCCATCCGGACAAGTTATAGGGCCAGAAACGGGCCAGAAAGAAGAAAGGGAGCAGATTCATGAAGAAGGGACAAGTTCTGTTGTTGGGGCTCGTGGTGTGCTTTGCCGTCGGATCGGCCAGTGCGGCGATCCTGGGAACCGCCACAGCCAGTCTGACCGGCGAGTTCACCGATGGCACCATTACCCTCGGTGGCGTGCGCGATGTGACGGGCTACGGCGGGTTTTACATGCTGAACAAGACCGCCGGCACCGGCCAGGGGACGCTGATCCCCAACGGGCAGATCTACGCCGTGTGCATCGATCTGCCGCAGAATTCCATCGATAGCTCGTACACCTACGACGTGCGGATGCCTGATGAGGCGCCGATCACCACGGTCCCGCCGATGGGCGCTGCCCGCGCGGCGCAGCTTTCGGAACTGTGGGGCCGGTATTTCTCCCAGGCCGCCAGCGATCCCCAGAAGGCCGAGGCCTTCTCCGCGGCCGTGTGGGAAATCGTTTTCGAGACCGATGCCGCCCGGGACGTGACCAGCGGCGCGGGCTTCTATTGCACCGGCCTGGCGCCGGGCATGGACACGCTGGCCAACAGTTGGCTGGCCAGTCTGAACGGCACCGGCCCGATGGCCGACCTGCGGGCCCTGACGAGCTGCGATTATCAGGACTTCGTCACGGTCATCCCCGAGCCGGCTACGTTGAGTTTGTTAGGACTAGGCGCCCTGGCGATGCTTCGTCGCCGGGACCACGAGTAGGGCGCTCAATAACCCCTTGACCGCTCTTGAGGGGTCTGCCAGCGGGACGGTCTGCTCCGGTGCGCCGGGGCAGACCTCCCGCGGCTTTTTTTAATGGGCGGAACAAAATAATGGAGGGACGCGCTTCGTCGTGGCCGTTGATTGCCGCATTTCTGCAATAGACTGCCCCCAGCGTCGTTAACGCTATAGTACAAGTCGCGTCGGCGGAGACCGGCGCCAGAAAATTAGTAAAGGAGTAGTTTTATGAAGACGTCATGGATCGTTGGACTCATCGCCAGCCTGTTGATCGGCTGGAACGTAGCCTCGGCCGCCCCCCGTCAGAATGCCGTTGCCGGCCACACGCATGCGGCGATCAGCGCCAGCAGCAAGAAGGTTTCCAAGCACCGCCATCACCGGCATCATCGGCATCACAAGAAGCAAACCGCCAGCGCCAAGATCTAAGGCTCACGGCGAATACTTCGGCTGACGGCTCGCCGCCACTGGGCGAAAGCATGTTATGATTGGCTCGCCGTTCGTTTGGCCTTGGCGAGCCAATCGGTGCGGACGGTCACGCCCCAGCCGGGGCCGGAGGGCACCTTCAATTCTCCCTCGCGGGCCAGCAGGGCCGGAGAATACAGGTCCGTCTTCTGCCCGCCGGGCTCGATGCTGTATTCCATGAAGGCCCCGGCGTTGGGGATCGCGGCCAGGTAGTGCAGCGTGAACACGCGGACCATGGAACCGCCTCCGCCCGGCGAGTGCGGCGTGACGGGCAGGCCGGCCTCGGCCGCCATTTGGGCTACGGCCAGGGCGCGGCTCAGCCCGCCGACGTAGCACACGTCCGGCTGGACGATGTCCACCGCGCCCATGCGGATCATCCGGCCGAACTGCGCCAGGTCGGTGTCCTGCTCGCCCCCGGCGACGGGAATCGAGAGCACCGCGGCCACCTGCGCCGTCTGCTCCAGCTCCCAGTACGGGCAAGGCTCCTCGAAATGGCCCACGCCCTGCTGCTGGAGCATCTTGCCCACCTCGATGGCCCGGACGGGGCCGTAGCCGCTGTTGGCGTCCACCAGCAGGGTCGCGCCGTCGCCCACGGCCTTGCGGACGGCGGCGACGACCGATTCGGTCCGGCCCGGCCACTCGTCCACGTCGTGGCCGAGGCGCTTGGCAATCTTGAGCTTGAACGCGCGAAACCCGCCCCATTCTTTCGCCTTGAGAATCCGCTCGACTTCCTGCTCCGGCTTGGTGTCGCGACGCATGGCCGAGCCGTAGACGGCCACGCTCGTGCGTCGCTGGCCCAGCAATTGGCAAACGCTCTTGCCTTCGACCTTGCCTCGCAGGTCCCACAGGGCCGTGTCCAAGCCGGCCAGGGCGCGGCAGACGTAGGAGCCGGGAAACTTGTAGTTGGTCTCGATGATCCGCCGGCTCAGCACTTCAGCCTCCAGCGGATCGGCGCCCATCGCCAGCGGGGCGATCTGGCGGTGCAGGACCATGGCGGAGATGTCCGTGTTGTTGTGGGCCATCTCGCCGAGGCCCTCGGCGCCGTCGTCGGTCCGTACGCGAACGATGCCCAGCCGGGCCTGCTCGTCGGTAAACGTCTCAATGCTTGCGATTTTCATTTGCGGGTCCTAAACAGGGCCAACGGAAACCTGCCCCGCCACGGCGGGCAGGCAGCCGGCAGACAGGTTAGAATATCCGACGGTCACGCGCCTCGCATTGTACCGCCTTCCGGCGGCCGCTTCACGGTCAGGAGGCGCAAGCAAGCATGGCGATGGGCCGAAGAAGAAAAGGGTGAAAAGAATGCCGGACGTTGCGGTGCAGTTCGTGCCGTTGGCCCCAAGCCACGTTTCCGAGGCCCTGGCCATCTACAATGAGTACATCCAGACCACCACGGTGACGTTCCACCAGAAGCCTCTGGAGGCCGAAGAGTTTCG